>CADCNE010000006.1:51610-52551 GCA_902802805.1 uncultured Eubacteriales bacterium | reverse complement strand
ATAGCTCCTCCGGTACCCTTCGTTGTGGCAAACTAAGTATACCAGAGTTATGGGTCACTTTTCTATCCGTTGCACTTCAAGTGTACATTCAAGCCGAAAAGAAAAAAGGAACACACCTCACTCTCTCTCGATCATCCGCGTGTACCCGGTCCCGTGGCGCACGCATCGGGACACGCGGGAGAGGGTGGCCGAGGAGATGTCCACGGTCTCGATGACCTGCAGATAGGTCTTGCCCTTGATGAGAAGCTTCGCCGCCGCCAGCCGGGAGGCCATGTTCTCCACCTCCTTCTCCGTGCACAGGTCCTCAAAGAAAGCCGCACAGTCCTCCTGGGTGCGCAGCTTCAGAATGGTATCGAACAACTCCGGGATCAGTTCCGCCGTGGGTCGCTTCTCCATGTCCTCTCTCCTTTTCGTTCATTCCCGCAAAAACCGTTGGAGCGCCTCCGTTTTGGGTGTTTCGAAGATGGCCAGGGGGGTGCCCCGCTCCGCCACGGTGCCTCCCGAGAGGAACGCCACCTGGTCGGAGGCCTCCCGGGCAAAGCCCATCTCGTGGGTGACCACGATCATGGTCCGCCCCTCCTCCTTGAGGAGCCGGATCACGTTCAGCACCTCCTTGGTGAGCAGGGGGTCCAGGGCGCTGGTGGGTTCGTCGAAGCAGAGCACGTCCGGCTCCATGGCGAGGGCCCTTGCGATGGCCGCCCGCTGCTGCTGGCCGCCGGACAGGGTGTTGGGGTAGCTGGTCGCCTTGTCGCTGAGGCCCACCTTGGCGATCAGGTCCAGGGCCTTCTCCCTGAGCTCCGCCGGGGTGCCCTTCTTCGCCAGGGTGGGGGCCAGGGTCACGTTCTCCAGCACGGTATATTGGGGGAACAGGTGGAACGCCTGAAACACCAGCCCGAAGGCCCGGCGGCTGGGCTTAGCTTTGGCCTTGGCCTGGGCGGCGT
>CADCNE010000006.1:24778-51567 GCA_902802805.1 uncultured Eubacteriales bacterium | reverse complement strand
GTATTATACCACAGTCCGGCGTCTCAAGGAAGTTCAAACAGCGCAAAAATGTGGTCTTTCCCTCGCCGGAGGGGCCGATCAGCGATAAAATCTGCCCCTTTTCCAGCGTCAGATCCACGTCGTGGAGCACGTCCGCGCCGCCGAAGCGCTTGCCTAAGCCGATGATCTCCAAATAGGCCATGGGTCCACCTCACTCAAAGTAGCTGAGCCGCCGCTCCTCCTGCCTGAGGAGCCAGGAGAGGAGGCCCGAAAACAGCAGATAGAAGACGCCGGTAAGAAGCAGCGGCCAGATCAGGCCGTGGGACTTGATGTAGGCCTGGCCCGAATAGGTCAGCTCGTAAATGGCGATGATGCGGGCGAGGCAAGTGTCCTTCACCAGGGTGATGATCTCGTTGCCCATGGGGGGCAAAATGCGCTTGTAGACCTGCTTCAGCTGGACCCGGAAGAAGATCTGGCTGCCGGTCATGCCCAGGACCTGGCCCGCCTCCCGCTGGCCCCGGGGGATGCTCTCGATGCCGCCCCGGTAGATCTCGGAGAAGTAGCAGGCGTAGTTGATGATGAAGGCCACGGACGCCGCCAGCATGCGGCCCCCGCTGCCGCCGCCCCACAGATTGCCCCTGGTGCTGAGAAGGCCCGGCCCGTAGTAGATGACGATGAGCTGCAGCATGAGGGGCGTGCCCCGGACGATCCACACCAGGCCCCGGACCGCCGTGCGCAGGGGAGAGAAGCGGCTCATGGACCCAAACGCCACCAGGAGGCCCAATGGAAGGGCCCCCAGGAGCGTATAGCAGAACAGCTTCAACGACTGGCCGAAGCCGCCTATCAGGGAGAGAAGGACTTCCCGCAGCATACGGCTTACCGGGCGATGAGGGCCACGTCGATGCCGTACTTCTCGGCAAGCTCAGACAGCGTGCCGTCCGCGTAGAGCTGATCCAGGAACTCGTCCAGCTTGGCGGCAAGATCGCTCCCCTTACGGAAGCCCACGCCGTACTCCTCGGCGTTCAGGCCCTCCACCTGGACCAGGTCGGGGTAGCTGGTGCCTTCGCCGATCATGGCGCCCGCCATGAGCTGGTCGATGATGCAGGCGTCGCTGGCGCCGGAAGCCACCTCCAGCAGGGCGTCGCCCTGGGACTGCAGGGAGACGATGCTCCAGCCCTTCTCCTGGGCCAGCTCCTCCGCCGCCGAACCCGCCTCCACAGCGAAGGTCAGCTTGGCGTAGTCCAGGCCCTCAGCCTTCGCCTTGGGGGCCACCACCACCTGGGCGTTGCCGCAGTAGGGCTTGCTGGTCTCCATGGCCGCCTTGACGCCGTCGGTGAGAGTCATGCCGTTCCAGATGCAGTCGATGTTGCCGGCATCCAGCTCCAAGGTCTTGTTGTCCCAGTCGATGACGGTGAACTCCGCAGTGACGCCCAGGCTCTCGGCGAAGGCCCGCGCAAGGTCCGCGTCGAAGCCGATCCAGTCGCCGTCCTCCCCCTTGTAATCCATGGGCGCGAAGTCCGTGATGCCCACTACCAGCTTGCCCTTCTCCTGGATGGTCTCGGAGTCGGACTTGCCCTCCGCCAGAGCGGTGCCCGCCAGGGCCGTGAGCAGGAACAAAGCCGTCAGAATGATCGCGATGTACTTTTTCATGATTTTGTATCTCCTTGGTTGTAATGGTCGTAGTATACTTTATTACGCTAAAGTTGTAAAGTACTTTTTGCATATTTCTTTGCACTTTTTTTCGAGAGCACAGAAAAACCCCTTCTCCCGCAGGAAAAGGGGGTGTTATCCTGGTTAATCATGGGGAGTCGAACCCTCGCTGCGGCCTCGCTCAGGAGACGGCTCTAGGCAATGACGGGCGAAGCCCGGCTTTGCTCTCCACATGGGGCTCCATTCACTCCGGTACCCGGTAGGGGAGTCGATTCGCGCTGCGGCTTGGTCGGGGCACGGCTCTGAGGCCACACTGTGGCCTCATTCACCACCGTGCCCTTCGACTCCCCTACCGGGCACACAAAAAACGACCACCCGAGTGGGTGGTCTTTTTTGGTACCCGGTAGGGGAGTCGAACCCCTGTTACCGCCGTGAGAGGGCGGTGTCCTAGGCCACTAGACGAACCGAGCGCGATTGCAGGTAATATAATACAGAAAAGGAGGGGCGATGTCAATAGTTTTTTTGCGGCGGCGCAGAAAAATACGGCGGCCAACGATCCGGCGTGTGCAGATGCAGGGGCGGTCGGGGCGGCAGAGCCGGCCGCGGCAGGGGGCTCGCCATGGACAGGTTGGGGTTGTAATATGGATCCCCCGTCCGCAACAGGGGGCAGAACACGTCCTGAAGCCGATCGAGCTCGGCCCTGTCGGAACCGAGATAAGACAATGCTGGAAGCCGAAAGCGGACAGACGGCACGCACAGATTGTACAGTCCCTGGCGGTGAAGGCGCAGACACAGCTCCTCGGCATAGCCCAGGTGGGAGAGGGTCGGGTCGAAGCCGCCTGCGGCCAGGAATCTGTCCCGACGGATCATCAAGGCCCAGGGGGGCAGGGCCGACACGTCCCGGGGGCACAGGAGCCGCGGGCAGGCTATGCGCATTTCGCTCTCGGATAAGCCGAAGCCAAGGGAACCCAGGCCGCCGAAGAGGCCGATGACCGTGCCCGTGGAGAGAAAACGATTTTCTCTGTCCATTACCAGCGGACCCACCGCGCCTACGTCCGGCCGGTCCGCCCACTCCGTGAGCCGCTGGCCAAAGTCCGGGGACAGGGGCTCCGCGCCTCCGTACAGGAACAGCAGGAACCGGCCCCGGGCGGTGCGGGCGGCTTCGTTCCACAGGACGCCGGGGCGGCGCCGGGCAGGGAGAGCACGGAAACGCCCCTGTCCCGCAGAGCCCGCAAAAAGGGTGACAGGGGGCCGCCTGCGGCAACGATCAACTCATATCGAGGGAGCTGCATCCGCTGCTCCACGGCGAGAAGGGTGCGCTTGAGTGCGTCGGCGCCGGCTTCGTCTGAGACGATCACGGAGACCAGGGGCTCCCCCCGCACGTTGAACCGGGGCAGGAAGGTCCCCGGAACGGGCCCGGGCAGGATGAGAGCTCTGTCGCCCAAATACCGGTTCAGGGGCATCGGGTCCGGACAGGGGGGCTCCGGCGGCAGGCTGATCAGCACGAAGGGCAGGTGAATCATCCGCGGCTTCAGGGAAACGGCCCTCAGGGTGAAGGCGTACCGGCGGGCGGCGTCCGGGCCGGGCCAGCCTCCCACAGCCCGAAGCAAGGCGCGGGAGACGCAGAGGCCGCGGCCGATATAATCATGGGAAAGAAGCGTGTGGGGACTGAAGTCGGGCTTGAACCGGGGACGGCAGCGACGGCCGTGGATCAAGGCGTCATCGTCGGCGTAGATCAGCTCTTCCCCGCCCCCCGCCGCCGCGGCCAGACGAAAGAGAGCGTCGGGCGCGAGCCGGGTTGTGCCAGGCAGGAAGAGATAATAATCCGCGTTCGGCAGGTGGGCGAGCTCTGAGAGTACATAACGGGTATAAGTCTGCTGTTTCAGGGAAGCTTTCAGAGCCTGCCCCGGCTCCGTCTGGGCCACGGCGAACTGAGGCGCAGACAAAAAAACCGTCCGGCGCTGGGCGGCGGCGGCTTCGGGGGTCAGGGTGGAAAGGGCGATGAAGCGGTCATAGTCCTGCATACAAGCAGTATGGACAAAATGGAGGGAAACTAACAGCCCAGGATCTCTTTTGCTCGCTGCAAAACGGGCAGCTCCCTGTTGGCGATGAGCCGGCCGATGGGGGTGCAGGCGAGGCGGCGATACTCGGCCTCGGCCTCCTCAAAGGTGAGCCGCAGGGTGGACAGGTGGAAGTCTTTGATCTCGTCCGGCATCAGGTGCTTTTCCCCGAAGGACAGGGCGCGGCAGAGGTAATAATGGTTCACGTTGTGCCGGTGGATCAGATTGTAATAGTCGCTGACCACGCCAATGGCGCATAGTACCTCTACCTCGGCCCCAAGCTCCTCCTTCAGTTCCCGGTGAATGGCGGAGAGGAGATCCTCCCCCTTCTCCACCCCACCGCCGGAGGTCTCGATCAGCGTCGCCTTGCCGAAGTGATCGTCCCGGGTCGCCCGGGTGAAGTAGAGCCAACCATCGTCGTCGAAGACGATGGCTCGGACGATCTCCCGGTCATGGTCCGTATAGGTGAAGGGCCACTCCCGGTCCTCCAATTCGAGATACAGTTCTTCGCTCATAGCCTGCGCTGCATGAAGTTCCCGTTATGGACGAACCCGCAGCTGCCGTAGAAGGGCACGCCCATGTCGGAGGCAGTGATCCACGCGGTACCGCAGCCCTGTTCCCTGGCCGCGTCCGTCACCAGGGTCAGGATGCGCCTCGCGATCCCCTGCCGCCGGTAGCTTCCGTCGGTCCACATGCTGGAGATAAGGCCGATGCGGCCCGTGGGACAGCTGAACCAGGCGGGCTTCTCCACCACGGACACGGCGCCCGTGCCCACGATCTTCTCCCCGTCCATGGCAAGATACGCCACGAACGTGCCGTCAGGCAAATGCCGCCCGTAGTAGTCCAGCAGGGCGGGCAGCAGGTCCTCGTCCTCCGTGGCCCCTTCTTCGATGAGCTGCCGGATGCGCATGCGGGCAAAGACGGCGATATCGTCCATGGTCAGTTTTCGGTATTCGATCATTAGATACCTCCTAAGCTATAGGCAGATACGGCACGGCATTGAAGGAAAGGTCGGCGATATGGCCCGCCATCAGCAGATAGAAGGCCGCGGAGCCGATCATGGCCCCGTTGTCCGTGCAGTATTTGAAGTCCGGGCAGCAGAAGCGGATGCCCTTCCTTTGGGCCTTCTCGGCCAGCATCTGACGGAGGTTTTTGTTGGCCGACACGCCCCCGGCGAGAGCCAACGTCCCATGGCCGTTCTCCACCGCGGCCCGGACGGCCTTGTCGGAGAGGATGGTGTTCACCGCATACTGAAAGCTGGCCGCCACGTCCGCCCTGTCGATGGCGTCGCCTCGCTGCTTCGCGTTCGACAGGTGATTGATGACCGCGGTCTTGAGGCCGGAAAAGCTCATGTCGAAGCCCTCCCCCTCGTTGAAAGCGGAGTGGAAACGGATGGCGTGGGGGTCTCCCTGCTGGGCCAGCTTCTCCAGCTCCGGTCCTCCGGGGTACGGCAGCTCCAGCACCCGGGCCACCTTGTCGTATGCCTCCCCGGCGGCGTCGTCCCTGGTCCGGCCGAGGAGCACGCATCTATCGTAGTCCGCCACCTCGATGATGTGGCTGTGACCGCCGGAGGCCACCAGGCAGGTGAAGGGAGGCTCCAGATCGGGGAAAGTCAGATAGTTGGCGGCGATATGGCCCAGGATATGGTGGGTGTTGACGAGGGGCTTGCCCGTAGCATAGGCGAGACCCTTGGCGTAGCTCACGCCCACCAGCAGCGCGCCTACGAGGCCAGGCCCGCCGGTGACGGCAATGGCGTCGATTTGGTCGAGGGTCAGCCCCGCGTCGATCAGCGCCGACTCCACCACGGGGCCCACCTGGTCCACGTGGTTGCGGCTGGCCAGCTCCGGCACCACGCCGCCGAACTTACGGTGGATGGGGATCTGGGTATAGACGGCATTCGAAAGCACCTGCCGTCCGTTTCGCACCACGGCGGCGGCGGTCTCGTCGCAGGAGGTCTCTATGGCCAGAACGGCGGCTTCCCCCCGCTGCCGCAGGGCGTTCAACCGTTCCTTCGCGTCGTCATAATAGCTCATCGTAATCGTCGTCCTTCTCCTCCGCCTGCCGCGCCGAAGCTTCGTCTATGGGCGCAAACTCGATCCTCTGGCGGCTCTCCACCGGCGCATCCAAAGCGGCGTCCCTGAATTCGGCGGCAACGGCCTCGTCGGGGGTCCCGATGGCCTGCTTCTCCTTCTTCAGCTTCTCGTTGAGCTTGCGCCGGGCGGAGACGGTCATGTTGGCCTTCTTGTGGACTTCCAGCAGGTCCGGCCCCTGTACGGCGGCCAGATCCTCCTCGGGGGTCTTGGCCTTGTCGGCCCTGGCGGCCCAGGGGTCCACCACCTGCTGCTGCTTGCGCCGATGGAGCGCCAGCACCGCCGCAGCCGCTCCGGCCAGGAGCAGGAAGATGAGCAGCATCCGGCCGCCCATGCGCATCACCAGATCCCGGAACAACTGGGAGGGCAGCATCTGGATCATGCGGGACTCGGCGGGCAGGAGCCAATTCTCACTGTTGGGGAAGATGAGCCGATGGAAGAAGGTCCAGAAGCTGTCAAAACTGATGGCCGCCCAGGTGCCGGCAAAGGCCACCACTACAAGAAACAGGCCCAGGGCCCAGAAGTAGCCCAGGCAGGCGTTGCGAACGGCGTCCTTTCCGTCCAGGACGACCCCCGCAAGGCACAGGACTATAGCGAGGAGCACCCCCACGTTCCGGGCGCCGATGAACCACTGCCACAGGTCCCGGACCTCCCGCATATGGGTGATCTCGATATCCAGGTCGAACATGCGCACCTGGTTCCCGTCCACCGTGACCAGCACGTCGATGGTCTCCGTCTGGCCGTTCATATAGTTCACCAGTGTCCGGATCGATGCGCCAAGATCCCCCAGCGTCATGCCCATCCTGTCGGCCAGGGACAGCTTGCTGAACTCCTGTTCGAACCAGCCGGTCTCCGATACGTTGAGCTGGACCACCGTGAAGGCGGCCACCAAGATGAGGACCAGGAAACCAAAGGCCAGGAAGGTGATGGCTATGGTCTTGCGCATGCTCAGTCCTCCTTGCCGCCCCGAAGATAGAAGGTGTTGCCGCCGATGAACTCCCGAAGGATGCTGGTGGGCGGGATCTCGTCCTCCACAGAGGCGTCCTGGACATAGTTCAGGAACTTCACGATGTTGCGGACCTGGTCATAGCAGGGGCTGGTGGGGTCCGCGGACTGTAAGAGGGGGAAGATGTGGCGCTTGAGCACGGAAAGCTCATAGACCAAAGCCGTGTTGAAGATGGCGTCGGCTCCCTCCTGGTAGGGGAAGATCCACCGGTGCTCTCCCCGCTGGACGCTGTCCCACATGTTCAGCGTCCGCTCGATGGTGGCGCCCCGGGTAAGGTAGTCTCGGACCAGCCGTCTAAGGAGCCGCACATCGGAGGTGGGGATCCGATTGTGGTCATCAAGATTCAGGGTGGTCAGGGCGGATACGTACAGCTTAAACACGTCCCTGGGGTCGATCTCCGGGGTGAGGAGCTGAGGGTTCAGGGCGTGGAGACCCTCGATGACCAGGGGCGTGTCCTCGGTGAGGCGGATGGTCCGGCCGCCGGGGAGGCTCTGGCCCGTGGAGAAATCGAAGGTGGGCGGCTCCACGCTCTCGCCCCGCAGCAGGGCTGTCAGGTCCTCGTTGAACCTCTGCACATCGATCATCTTGATATGCTCGTAATCGAAGGTGCCGTCGGGCTCCGGCTCCACCAGGCTCCGATCCTTGTAATAGTCGTCCAGGGAGAATAAGAGGGGCGTTTTACCCAAAACCCTGAGCTGGGTGCAGAGCCGGTTGGCGCTGGTGGTCTTGCCCGAGGAGGAGGGGCCGGCGATCAGGATGGCCCGGGCGCCGCGGGCTACGATCTCCCCGGCGATCTCCGCGAACCGCTTCTCATGGAGCGCCTCGTTGACCCGAATGAGCTCCCGAACGGTGCCGTTCATCACCATGTCGTTGAGGTCCGCCACGGAGGCGCAGTGCATGAGCTGGGCCCAGCGGTCGCTCTCGGCGAAGATGGCGGCGAACCGGGGGGACTTCACGTAGGTGCTGGGCTTGTTCACGTCCTTGGCGGAAGGCCTGAGCAGGAACAGACCCGGGGCCTCGTACTGAAGGTTCATGACGCTGGCGTAGGCCGTGGAGGGGCACATCTCGCCGTAGAAATAGTCCACATAGTCCTCGTGGCGATAGATGTCGAAGAAGGTGAACTGGCGGTAGTTGAGGAGCCGCACCTTGTCGGTTTGCCCGTCCTTCTCGAAGAAGGCGATGGCTTCGTCGATATCGAGGCGCTTGCGCTCTAGGACGTAGTCCGCGGCAACGATCTCTTTACACTTCCTTCTCAGGGCGTCCACCTCGGAACGGGCGAGGGGCGTCTCCTTTTGCAGGGTGATATAGAGGCCGGCGCCGATGGCGTAGTTGACCTTCACGTGGGCATCGGGGAACAGCTCCCGCACGGCGAGAAGGAATACGAACAGGAGCGTCCGCTCATAGACCCGCTGGCCCCGGTTCTCCCCGTAGCGGATGAGGGTGATTCGGCCCTTGCTGCGGCGTATGCCCCGGCGCTCCCGATAGCCCACGGCCGCGGGCAGCCTATCCTGCTCCCGGCAGGGAACGTAGTTCAAGGTGAATACCTCGCCGCCCAGATCCGCGGCCAGGGGGCGCTTGTTGAGGTCCAAAGAATCAAGTCCCAACCGCTGCACGATGGTCAGCAGGCTTTCGCCCGGCTGGGCCTCCACTGGATTGCCGTCGATGAATATCTGCATGGGAACCTCCCTATAGTCTTTTTTATCCCCAAATCAGCGATAGTGTGGGTACGATCTGCTTCTTCCGGCTCATGACGCCGGGGAGCATGGCCGCGTTGTCCTTGAACTTCACGTTGAACACATACCCGAGCTCGTTGAGGTCCCCCACGGCCAGAAGCCTCGTGCTCTTCTTCAGCACGTCGGTGAGCATGAAGAGGAGCATGTCGTAGCCGTGCTTGGTGCGTTCCTCCTCCATGATAGCGATGACCTCATTGTGGCGGGGGATGAACTGCTCGCAGTCGGTGCTGGTGAACTGGCCGATGCCCAAAGAGTGGCCTGCGATCTGGAACTGCTTGAAGTCGGAGAACAGGAGCTCCCGCACGTCGGTATCCGGGGGCAGGCTGGAGGAGAAGATATCCTTGCCCAGCTCCGTCAGCGACAGGCCGGAGAGCCTGGCCATGCGCTCCGCCATGACCCGATCCCGTTCCGTGCAGGTGGGGGACTGGAACAAAATGGTGTCGGACAGGATGCCCGCCGCCATGAGCCCCGCCAGCTTTTGACCGGGCATAATGCCCCGCTCCTGGAACATGGTGGCGATGATGGTGGTGCTGGCACCCACAGCCTCGGTCCGCACGTAGATGGGGTCCACCGTCTCCACGTCCGCCAGACGGTGATGGTCGATGATGGCCAGTATCTGGGCTTCGTTCAGGCCGTCCACGCTCTGGGCGGTCTCGCTGTGGTCCACCAGGACCACCTTCTTCCGGTTGGGCCGGAGCAGGTGATATCGGGACAGGGTGCCCACCACGTTCTCCTGGCTGTCCAGCACGGGGTAGCTCCTGTACCGGCTCTTCAACGTGGCGTCGCGAACGGTGTCGAGATAGTCCTCCTCATGGAAGGCGGTCAGGTCCTTCGTCTGCGCGATACGGGACACGGGGATGGACTGGATCATGAGCCGGGCTGCCCGGTAGGGGTCATAGGGGGTGGTGATGATGACGGTGGCGCCCCGATCCGCCATGTCCGCGGGCTGGAGCTGGCCGCCGCACACGATGACGGCGGTGGCCTTGGCGACATAGGCGGCCTTGATGACCGCGCTGTCCCGGCCGGTGATGACGATGCTCCCCTCCGGGAAGCTTTGGGCCATGCCGGGGACCGCGATGCAGAGCTCCCCGGAGAGGCCGGTCACGTCCCCGTAGTCGACCCAGATCTGCCCGTCCAGGCAGGAAAGAAGGTTGAAGAGGGGCACGTCCTTGAGCAGGGTCTCCTCCACGAATCGCATGTCGTACTGGGCGATGTCGCCGGTGGTCAGCATGCCGAAGAGCTTGCCGCCCTCGTCCGCGATAGGCAGGGACACGGAGGGATGCTCGTCCGCGTACATGAGTTCCCAGGCACGATGAACGGTCACCGCGTCGGAGAGGATGGGCGGCCGATCGAAGCTGAGGTCCTTCACCTGGGTGCGCACGTCGTGGAGCCGCATGGGCGACTCGAAGCCGAACCGCTGCAAAATGCGGCTGGTCTCGTCGCTCAGCACCCCCAGGCGGCAGGCCACGTACTGCCGATCCCCCAGGGCGTGGCGAAGGTTCGCGTAGGCGATGGCGGCCACGATGGAATCGGTGTCCGGGTTCTTGTGTCCAAATACATATACAGGGTCCATAGGATACCCTCCTGAAGCAGTTTTAACACTTTATTATATCAGATTTGCCGTTCGGCGCAACATAAAAAAAGCGCCCCGGATGGACCGGGGCGCTTTGACCATTCAATAGCAGGCGATATTGCTGTCCGTGCGGGATTCCGTGCCGCCCACCAGGACGCCGTTAGGAAGGCGGACGATCATCTGCCCCCGGCCGAAGCTGGGGGTGCTGAGGTCCATGCGCACATCGTGACCGAGGCGGCGAAGAGCCCTTGCAAGGTCCGGCGAAAAGCGGCTCTCCACGGTGACGGTGCCGTCCCGAAGCCACTGCCAGCGGGGCGCGTCCAGGGCTTGCTGGGGGTCCAGATGGAAGTCGATATAGTTCATCATCACCTGCACGTGGCCCTGGGGCTGCATGTAGGCCCCCATGACCCCGAAGGGACCGATGGGCCGGCCATCCTTCATGAGGAAACCGGGGATGATGGTGTGGTAGGTCCGCTTGCCGGGCATAAGGCAGTTGGCCGCGGCGGGGTCCAGAGAAAAGTCCGCGCCCCGGTTCTGAAGGGAAATGCCCGTCCCCTCCACCACGATGCCGGAGCCGAATCCCATGTAGTTGGACTGGATGTAGGAGGTCATGTTCCCCTCCCCGTCGGCACAGCAGAGGTACACGGTGCCGCTCTTGGGCGGCAGCCGATGGGTCCAGATCCGGGCCCTCTCCCCCATCTCCCGGGCGCGCATGGCCCCATAGGCGGGGTCGAGGAGGTCGTGGTAATCGAGCTCCATCTTCTCCGGGTCGGTCACGTACCGGAAGGCGTCGGCGAATGCCATCTTCATGGCCTCCAGCTGCCGGTGGACCGTAGTTGCATCGTCCCGGTCCGTGAAGGTGAATTCTTTCAGGATGTTCAGGGCCATAAGGGCTGTGATGCCCTGGCCGTTGGGCGGGATCTCGCACACGTCGAAGCCCCGATAGTTGACGGAGATGGGCTCCACCCACCGGGGCCGGAAGGCGGCGTAGTCCTCGTAGCGGATATATCCCCCGTCCCGGCGGCTCTGCTCGTCGATCCTGCGGGCGATATCCCCCCGGTAGAAGGCCTCGGCGTTTGTCTCGCCGATGCGGCGCAATGTGGCGGCGTGGTCGGGAAGGCAGATCATCTCCCCCGCCTTCGGCACACGGCCGTTGGGGCAGAAGGTGTCGAACCAGGGTTTGAATTCAGGCCCGGTGAGAGTTTTGGAAAAGTTGTCGAAGCTGATCCGCCACATGGCAGAGAGATTCGGTGCGCAGGGGTAGCCCTCCTGGGCGTAGCGCACGGCGGGGGCCAGGTCCTCGCTGAGGCTCAGCCGTCCGAAGCGGCCCTGGATGGCCGCCCAGGCCCCAGGAGCCCCGGACACGGTTATTGGAGTCCAGCCCCGGACGGGCATTTTGCCGTTCACCGCCCGGCCGTCGGCCATGACCCGGTCGATGGAAAGGAGCTGAGGCGCGGGGCCGCTGGAATTGAGACCGAAGAGCTTTTGATCCTTCTCGGACCAGATGAGGGCGAAGGCGTCGGAGCCGATGCCGTTGGCCGTGGGCTCCACCACCGTGAGGGCGGCGGCGGCGGCCACCGCCGCGTCCATGGCGTTGCCGCCTTTGCGCAGGACCTCCAGGCCCGCCGCGGCCGCCTGGGGGCTGGAGCAGTTCACCATGCCGCCACGGGCGTAGAGGGGGAAACGCTGGGAGGGGTACCGCTGAAAAAGGGGATCGAAGGGAAAGGGGTCGCTCATGGGGTCTCCTCCAAAGTTTGCATGTATTCGTCCAAAATGGCCGCAGCCCGCTCCACCACGCAGAGGCAGCGCACGTCGGGCCGGCGGTACTTTTCCTTCAGTTCCGTGCACTCGATGCTGCCCAGGTCCGCCCGGAACCGATCCACCAGTTCCGCGCATGCCTCCCGGAAGCCAGGAGTCGTGTGGGCCCGGTCCTGCACCAGGGCCTTCGATAGGGCGGCCATGGCTCCAAGCAGGGCGCCGCAGTTCTCCCCGCAGCCCATGCCGCCGCCGAAACCGCTGACCAGGCGAACGTCCTCTGGGGCCACGTTCAACCCGTACCGCTCGTTGGCCCACAGCAGCACCGCCTCGGCGCAGTTGTAGTTGCCGTCCAGAAATATCTCGCGTATGGTCATAGCTGTTCCTCCTCCAGCAGGTCCAGGGCCATCTGGGCATAGACCGTGGCCCCCAGGGGCAAAAGGGAATCCGGGGCGAAGTACCGGTCGCTGTGAAGGGAATGGAAGTCCGCCCCCGTCTCCGTTGTGCCGATGCCGATGAAGCAGGCGGGCACCCGCTGGCCATAGATGGCGAAGTCCTCGGAGATGGTGTCCACGGGCAGGGCCGTGACGTTCTCCGCCCCCAGCAGCCGCTGGGCGCTGGCCCGGCAGATGCCGGCCGTCTTAGCTTCGTTCATCACCAGGGGTATGCCTCGATGGATGAGGACGCGGGCCTCACAGCCCATGGCGGCGGCGGTACTCTCCGCCACGGCCCGGAATCGCTCCAGGCAGGCGGTCCGCTGATCCGGGTCCACGGTGCGGATGGTACCCTCGATAAACGCCTTGTCGGGGATCACGTTGTCCGCCTCGCCGCCGTGGATGCGGCACACGGACAGGACGCAGGCCAGGCTGGGATCGCTGGTCCGGCTGGCCACGGTTTGCAGGTTCATCACGATCGCGGACGCCGCAACGATGGGATCTTTGCAGAGATGGGGGCAGGCCCCATGGCCGCCCTTACCCAGGATCTCGATATAGAAGCCGTCCAGGGCCGCCATGACGGGCCCGGTGCGAACGCTGATCTTCCCCGCGGCCAGCTCCGGCTTCACATGGCCGCCGATGATATGATCCACCGGATAGCAATCGAAAAGCCCTGCGTCCAGGAGCATTTTGGCCCCCTCGCCCACCTCCTCAGCGGGCTGGAAGACCAGTAAAACCTCCCCCGAAAACCTGTCCCGGGTCTGGGCAAGGAGCAGCCCCGCCCCATAGACGAAGGACATGTGCATATCGTGGCCGCAGGCGTGCATGACGCCCGGGTTTTGGGAGCGAACGGGGTTCCCGTCCCATTCCTGCACCGGCAGGGCGTCCATATCCGCCCGAATGGCCACCCGCTTGCCGGGCTTGTTGCCACGGATGCGTACCACCACCCCGGTCTCCACCGGCAGGGGCAGCATCTCGAAGGGAGGCTCGGTGAACAAAGCCTGCAGCCGCGCCGTGGTCTCCTGCTCCCGGCCGGAAAGCTCCGGGTGCTCGTGGAGCTCGTGCCGCAGGGCGGTCAGGGGCTCCCGCAATACTTTTTCAGTCTCCTTTAGGGAAAAGAATGTCTGTGCCATGGCTTTTCCTTTCTTCACCAGATGCCGGGGACCAGCCGCCAGCGGACCTTCCTGCGATACGCCGCATACCCCGGCAGGTCTCTGAGGAGCACCTCCTCCTCGTTCCGGATGCGGCGAGCGATGATGAAGGGATAGACCAGCATCACCAAAAACGCGAGGAGCGAGCCCAGGATGAGGGGCATGGACAGGAACAGCAGCAGGGTCGCCATGTACATGGGGTGGCGGACCAGGCCGTAGAGGTCCGTATCCACCAGCTGCTGCCCCTCCTCCACCTTCACCGTGCGGGCCAGGTAGGCGTTCTCCTTCAGCACGAAGGCGTAGAGCACGTACCCGAGCAAAAACAGCACCGCACCCAGGACGCTGACCCAGTTGGGGAACCGGAGCCATCCGAAACGGAAGCTGAGGCCCGCCAGCACGAAGGCGGCTATGAACATGAGGCCGGAGAGGAGCAGCACGTTCTTCTGGGTCATCTCCTTCTCCCGGGCGTCCAGCCGCCGCCGGAGCCGGTCCGGGTCCCTGGCCATCAGAAAGAGGCCCGCCAGGAACATGGGCACGAACAGCACCCCCATGAGGAGCCAGCCTTGCCCGAATCTCAACGTGCCCGCCGGCAGAAAGATCAGCGCCCCCACCAGCAGGACGCCCGCAAAAAACTTGCCCATGGCCTGAGCAAACAAGGATCTCGTCATGGTCCCTCCCGATCATATATTTTCTGTTGCCATTGTCGCACACTTTCCGGCCCTTTGCAACGGTGACCGCCCCATTTCCCTATCTTTTTCTTGCAGGAAAGAAGAATCTATATTACCATATAGATACCATAAGGAGGGCGCCATGAATATCTACCTTGCGTTTTCTCTCTTTGCCCTGATCATTCTGGGCTACTGGGTCATCTCGGAGCTGTTCTCCCTGCTCTTTCGCTTCACGGGTCTGCCCGAGGAAAAGGCGCGGTTCCAGGTGATCTCCCTGCTGACGGGCTGCGGCTTCACCACCCACGAAAGCGAGCTCCTGCTCTCCACCCGCTCCCGGCGGCGGCTCGCCAGGCTCACCATGCTCTTTGGATACGTGTTCAACCTGACCATCGTGTCCGCGTTCATCAACGTGTTCTTCTCCCTGAAGGTGTCGGAGCTGGCGGCGGATATCATCAGCAGCATCATCCCCCTCTCGGTCGTCCTGTTCATCCTGGCCTTCATCCGGGTCCCCAAGGTCCGGGCCTGGGGCGACCGGCTCATTGAAAAGCTGGCGGGCCGCATCATCCACAAGGACACGGCCAACACCGTCTGGCTCATGGATTACATCGGCGAGGACACCATCGCCCAGGTGACCCTGTACGAGGTGCCGGAGGAGCTCAAAGGCGTGCCCCTGTCGGCGTCGGGGCTGAAGACGGAGCAGAACATCCTGGTCATGCTGGTGGAGCCCAAGGGCGGCAAAGCCGAGCCCGCCGGCGCCGACACCGTCTTCCAGCCCGAGGACAAGCTCACCGTCTTCGGGAACTATGCCGCCATCAGCCGGGTCTTCCGCGCCCGGGAGCGCTTCAACGAACAATAAAAAGCCCGCTGTGGGGCGGGCTTTTGGGAGGGGGATGCCCCTCCTTTTTTCGTTTGATTAAGGCTGTATCACGCCCTGGTCAGCTCCCGGGCCAGGCGATAGAGCCGGGTCACGTTCACGAGGAGCTGTTCTCGCGTGAGCGCGCCGGAGCGGAGGGCGCTGAGGATATCGTCGTAGTCCGCCTTCGTGCCGGGCATGAACAGGTCGCCGCCGGCCGCCGCCACCTTATGGGGCTTCACGGTGGGGTACTTGTCGTCCTTGCTGCCCGTGAAGGCCGTGACCCAGTCCGTCATGACGATGCCCTCGAAACCGAACTCCCGCCGCAGGATATCGTCGACGAGGTCCCGGCGCTGGGCGGTGTGGTCCCCGTTGACGAGGTTGTAGGAGGTCATGAGGGCTTTGGGCTGGCTCTCCCGGACCGCGATGCCGAAGCCTTTCAGGTAGATCTCCCGCAGGGCTCGCTCGGACACGTGGCTGTTATTGCCGTAGCGGTTATACTCCTGATTGTTGGCGGCGAAGTGCTTTACGGTGGTTCCTCGGCCGGGGTGAGCCTGGACGCCCTTCGTCAGGGCGGCGGCCATTCTGCCGCTGATGAGCGGGTCCTCGGAGAAGTATTCGAAGTTCCGGCCGCAGCGGATGGACCGATGAATGTTCAGGGCCGGGGCCAGCCACAGATGGACCCCGAAGCGCTCCATCTCTGTTCCCACGATGTCCCCGCACCGGCGGGCAAAGTCCACGTCCCAGCTCTGGGCGATGGCGGTGCCGATGGGAATGGCGGTGCAGTACTGTTCCTCTATCTTCGCGCCCCGGGGCGGCTTCTTGCCCCCCAGGAAGGGCTTCGTCAACAGTCGCAGGAGGGGGCTCATAAGCTCCGACAGGCTTTCCAGCATGCCTCCCTGATCCACCGGGTGGGCCCCCTTCTCGTCCCGATAAAACGCCCGGCTGAGGCGCAGCCCCGCAGGCCCGTCGGCCATGGTGAGGATGGGGATGCCCGCGTCCTGGAGCTTCGCCGTGGTCTCCCCCGCGGCCCCGGCCACCTGGCGGCTGGCCTCGCCGATGATGCTCAAAGCGCCCATGCCCGCAGCGAAGGCGCCTACGTTGGCGTAGACCAGTTGCTCGTCGGGGAGGGAGCGGAGAGAATTTTCTATCTCATAGGCACGCTCTTCGGGTACGGCTTTTGTCTCGATGGCGTCAGGGGAAACGGTCAAAACAGGCAGGTCGGCGGGCAGCTCCTCCCGGGCCCGGGGCTCCGGCTTCCAGTCCGCGAAGCCCGGCTCTCCGCAGCAGGGATGAGCCTGCAGGGTGATGACTTCTTCATTGAGCCGCAGTATGGCCGCGGGCTTCGTGCTGTCGCTGCTGTTGCCCACCCGGAGCACATAGTCTCCCGCCTCCAATATCCAGGCGGACCGGGCCGCGTCATAGGCGGCCGAGTCCCGGAGGTCGAAGGCGGCCTCCACAGTTTCCTCCTCGCCGGGGTCCAGTAGCGCTGTCTTCGCGAAAGCCGCCAGCTCCTGTCGGGGCCGATCCAGCTTGCCGTTTGGCGCGCTCAGGTAAACCTGTACCACCTCCCGACCGGGCCGGGCACCGGTGTTCTTCACTCGTACCCTGACGGTGACCAGACTGCCGGTAAGGGTCGTTTCCACTGGCCCCAATTCAAAGCTGGTATAGGAGAGGCCGAAGCCGAAGGGGAACAGGGGCTTTTTATCCACCGCCTCAAAATAGCGGTATCCTACGTAGACCCCCTCCCGGTACTCTGTGTCGTCGTGGTCGCCGAAGGTGCCCACCGTGGGGTAGTCCGCCCAGCGGGCCCAGGTGGTGGTGAGCTTGCCGGAGGGATTTGCTTTGCCTAAAAGGATGTCCGCGAGAGCCGCTCCCGTCTCCACCCCCAGCTGAGAGAGGAGGAGGATGTTGCCTACCTCGAGGACGGGGCTTAAATCCACGGGACCGCCTACGTTCAGCACCAGCATGAACCGGTCAAATCTCTGATTCAGCGCTAAAATATCCCGGATCTCCGACGGCGTCAGCAGGATGTCCCCCGCCACGGGCGCCCGGTCGTTCCCCTCGCCGGAGTTTCGGCTGAGGACGTAGATGGCCGCATCCCCCTCGGCGTCGAGGGTCAGGTCGTACTCCGGCTCGGGCATGGACTTGCCCATGCCGTAGACGAACACATTGGTGTGATGGGCCCGGGCCCCCGCCCGAAGGTCCTTCAAAAAGGCTGCCCGTGCCTGGGCGTAGGCGGCGTCGCAGCCGTCCAGCCAGGCCCCCGAGGTCAGGGTGAAGCCGGCGTCCGTGAGGCCCTGCTCCACGGTGACGAAGAACCGGGAGTTCACCTCCCCGGAGCCGGTGCCGCCCTTGACGGTCCGGCGCACGCCGCTGCCGTAGGCCGCCAGCTTGCAGGGCCTGTCCAGGGGGAAGGCGCCGTCGCTCTTCAGGAGCACTGCGCAGTCCGCCAAATACCCCCGCAGCATGTCCAGATGGTCCCGTTCATAGGCTTCCATACCCTTATCTCCTTATTTGTTGATAGCTGTGGCGACCCACTGGCCCTGCTCCACCCGCACTTCCTGCTCCGTGCCCATGAGTGCCGCCAGCTCCGGCAGAAGCTCGATCCGCCCCGGCTCCATGAGCAGCACGATGGTGGACCCGCAGAGGTCGAAGTATCCCTTCTCCTGTCCACGGACCATGGGGCCTTCGGGCCGGTTGACGATGCCGCCCACCACCAGGGCGCCGATCTCCGTTTGCACCACGGGACCGAAGTGGGCCGTGTCCAGCAGACACCAGCTTCGACGGTTCAGGGTGAAGATGGGGAAATGCTCACAGGCGATGGGCTGGACGCTGTGGAGCCGGCCCTCGATGTAGTGGTTAGGGCCCTGGCGTCCGTCGTCGATGTAGCAGTAGTGGTGATAGTCCGAGGCGCACAGCCGAAAGACCAGGCAGGTCCCGCCCTCGTAGTTTTTCGCCAGGGCGTCGTCCCCCAGCAGGTCCTTCACCCGATACAGGGAATTTTTGATGGCAAAGCTGCTGTCCGGCTGTATCCCATAGGCGCTCAGCCAGCCATCGCAGGGGCTGATGAGGTGGCCGGGGTCCGTGTCCACAGGATGCGGCTCCCGCTCCCGCAGGAAGAAATCCCGATAGGTGGGGAATGCTTTCAGTTCCTCTTTCGAAATGGGGATATGGTTCTTCTTCGCGAACCGGGCTATATAGGGCCGGGACAGGCCCGAGCGCAGAAACCAGACGGCCAGCCGGTCCATATGCAGTGCCTGTATGGTCTTCAGCAGCCCCCGGCCCAAAGCGGTGCCGTAGAGGAAGCGAACGGAGCCGTCGTTCTCAGGCCTGGCCATCCCTGCGCTCCTTCCGCCGCCGACGGCGGCTGCCCCGCAGCTTCGGCTTGCGCTTGACCGACAGGGAGGGTTTGCGGATGGAGAACGGCGTGAGGAAGGCGGCCGCCACCAGCAGCAAAGTCAGCGGCGCCATGATGTGCAGCGGCCAATGCCGCAGGGTGCCGATGCCGATGAGCAGGGGGAAGACGCCCGCCGCGCTGGTCACGGGCAGACCCAGATAGACCTTCCGCCGACCCGTGTCGAAGTCCTGCCGGGATTCCTCATCCACGTTGAACCAGGCCAGCCGGATGAGGGCGCAGAGGACATAGACACCGCAGGCCACGACGCGCAGCTTGCTGCCGCCCAGGGAATAGACGATGACGGCGGGCAGCACGCCGAAACAGACGAGGTCGCTCAGAGAGTCGATCTGGATGCCGAAGCGCTTTTCGCTCCGGGTACGTTCCTTCTTGGTCGAGGCCACCTTTCCGTCGAACATGTCGCAGACGCCGGAGAACATAAGGCAGCCCAAAGCAGCCCAGAGCTGACCTTCAAAGGCGAAGAGGATCCCGGCAAAACCCGAGAGCATGCCGAGGTAGGTGAGGATCACCGTGTAGTTGTATATGCCGAGCATAGGAAACAAGCCTCCATAAAACGCTTGGGAACAGTATATACTATTCGTCCCCCATTTGTCCAGCCGACGGCGTTTCCCCGTCATTTTGATCGCTGTCGGATGGGGATGCCGCCGCGTCCTTCGCCAGCTCCACGAGGCAAGATGCCCGGTACTGGACGGATTGCTCCTCACGGGAGGTCTTGCAGGCGGCGCCGGCGATCACCGTGAACCGGGGCGCTTCCCCTGGCCTCGCACGCAATATGGCCTCCGCCTCGAAGCACAGGGCTCCCGATTTGATATGATAGTCGCTGGTGACGATGGCCAGATACTTGATCTCGGGATAGTCCCGTAGGAGGATGTCCAGGGTGAACTGGGCGTTCTGTACCGTGGAGCGGGACTTTTTCTCCGTGATGATGCGCTTCTTGCTGACGCCGTGCTTCTTGAGCCAAGACGACATCCGCCCCGCCTCCGTCACGCCCTTCTTCCGGGACGCGGTGCCGCCGCCGGTGCAGACCACCCAGGCGTTGGGATACTTTTTCGCGCTCTTCTCGACCACCCGCAGCCGCGCCTTCAGCTCGTCCCTCATGGAGCCGTTGGGGTTCAGGCGGTAGCCCAGGGCCACGATGCAGAGCTCGTCCGTGTCCGGCAGCCCGTCGGGCAGCACGCCTATGGTGATGGGTGCCTCCTCCAGGGCCCGCCACCGGTCCATGATGAGGGTCCAGCGCTGTCCCTCCTCCGGGTAGGCGGCGGACAGCTCCTGGAGCAGGGCTTGGACCTGCGCCTCCCCCTGGGCGCCGGTTTGCGCGTAGGCATAGACCAGCTCCTCCACGATCTCCCCCCGATCCCGGGGCGCCGGGGGGGGCGTCGGTTCGGGGGTCGGGGTCGGCGTAGGCGTGGGGGTCGGGGCCGGCGTAGGCGTGGGTGTAGGTGTGGGCGAGGGCGTAGGCACAGCGGTGGGTGATGGTGTCGGGGCAGGCGTGAGCGTGGCTGTGGGCGCAGCCGTCTCAGGGGGCTGTTCCGCCAGCGTCGGAGCGGCAGGCGCGCAACAACAGAAGGACAGGATCGCCATGAGCAGCGTCGCCCAGCACAGGATGCGCTTCATGTTGCCCTGCCCCCTTTCCGTCATGCTTCGTCCGGTTCGTCCATCCGCACGAAACGGGTATACGTCCGGCCATCCCGGACCACCTCTTCGTTCCACATGTCGGCGGGCCGCACCCAAAGGCTGAGATCGTCGTACAGCTTCCGGTAGACCACCAGGGGCGACTCGTCCTCGGAATGGCGGGCGATGCCGATCACCTCGTATTCCCGGCCCTTGAAATGGCGATAACGGCCGGGACGAATGGACTGCACCGCTTCCTCATACGTCATATGATCGCCTCCCATAGTATGGATCGATCACAGTATATCATATGGAAGCGGCCAAAGGAAGAGCGTCTTATCCTCCCCGGAATGGAGCGTGTGGGTGCGGCCTTATGTTTTTAGGAAAAACCCTTGACAGTCGCCCCCCCGCCGTTTATAATACCCTTGCTATGGCGGTGTAACTCAGTTGGCCAGAGTAGTCGGTTCATACCCGACCTGTCATTGGTTCGAATCCAATCGCCGCTACCACTCAAAAAGCCCGAGAAATCGGGCTTTTTTCGTGCCTCTGGTTCGCTTGAAAGAGCTCGATTTTGCGCTCGTTTGGGGTTTTGACAACATTTTGACAACAAATTGACAACAGGGCTTCGCTTTGCCTTTTAGTTTCTTTCCATGTTTAAAAAAATGCTTACCAAAAAATGACCCCCCAATTCCTTTGGGGGTCATTTTTTCGCGGTTGGATTCGAACGGGCACGGTGGTGAATTGGGTGCCAGTGGCACCCAAGGAGACAAGAATAAAGTGAGTTACTGACCGCTCTTGCCGTAGTTGGACAGCACTCGGGCGGAGGGGTCGTCCACGTCGCAGCCGGGCCAGGTCCTATTGGGCATCCAGTAGTCCGGGATCATACGCGCCTGGCCGGGATAGAACCGCTCGAACAGCTCGCGGTACAACAGGCTCTCCTTGGTGAAGGGCGGTCGATACGCATATCCCGCGGCGCGCTCCCTGAATTCACTGTCGCTGTAGGTCCTCTCCGCCAGGGCCTTCAGGTCGTTGACCATGGAATGGCCCACGGCGTCGGAGAAGGCCGCCTTCTGCCGCCAGAGGATCTCATCGGGCAGGATATGATCGTCGGCGAAGGCCTTGCGGATCAGGAATTTGCCCATGTTGTGGCGGTTCATCTTCAGCTCCGGGTCGATGCTCATGGCGTAGCGCACGAACTTGAGATCGCCGAAGGGCACCCGGGCCTCGAGACCGTTGACCGAGATGCAGCGGTCGGCCCGGAGCACGTCGTAGACGTGGAGCTCACGGATGCGCTTCTCTGCCTCTTCCTGGAAGGCCGCTGCGTCCGGCGCGAAATCCGTATACTTGTAGCCGAACAGCTCGTCGGATATCTCGCCCGTCAGCAGCACCCGGACGTCCGTGTGCTCATGTATCCACTTGCATACCAGATACATGCCGATGCTGGCCCGGATGGTGGTGATGTCCCAGGTGCCGAGCAGCTCCACCACGGTGGGCAGGGCGTCCAGCACGTCCCGTTCGTTGATGATAACCTCCGTATGGTCCGACCCAATGTAGTCCGCCACCTGGCGGGCGTACTTTAAATCGATGGCGTCCACGTCCATGCCGATGGCGAAGGTACGGATGGGCTTATCCAACATACCTTGGGCGATGGCGCAGACCAGCGAGGAATCGAGGCCCCCCGAGAGCAGGAAGCCCACCGGCGCGTCCGCGTCCAGCCGCTTCTCGACGCCGTCCATCAGCAGCCGGCGGAGCTTCGGGCAGACCTCCTCCTCTTCCTTCATGGTGAAATAGCCCACGTAGGCAGGGTCAGCGTATCGGACGAACTGCCCATTCACCCAATAGTGTCCGGGCGGGAAGGGTAAAATGGCCTCACACAAGCCCATCAGGTTCTTGGGTTCACTGGCAAAGGCCCATTCGCCGTTGGACAGCCGTCCATAGTATAAAGGACGGATGCCGATGGGGTCTCGGGCAGCGATGAGTTGTTGCTTCTTTCCGTCCCACAGGATCAGGGCGAACTCTGCATCCAGGGTCTTGAACATCTCCACGCCGTATTCGTGATACAGGGGCAGAAGAATCTCGCAATCCGACTGGCTCTTCAGGTCATATTTCTCCAGCAGCCGCTCCCGCAGGGGACGGAAGCCGTACAGCTCGCCGTTGCACACCACCGCATCCTGATTGAGATGGAAGGGCTGCATGCCCCGCTCGTCGAGGCCCATGATCGCCAGGCGATGAAAGCCCAGGTATCCGCAGGGGATCTCCTCGAACCGGCTCATGTCCGGACCTCTCGAGACGGTGCGGTCAAAGCACGCTTTCAATTTCTCTACGGGAATAGATTTGGTCGTGAAGCCGCAAATGGAACACATAAAAAGCACCTCCGTTCGTTGGTCGGCAATCGTTCTGATACTTCAGGACGAATGCCGCCGCTCCGTGGTGCCACCTGATTTGCTTCTCTTTTGCGGGCTCCATCAAGCCCTGGCGGTTGTAACGTGCCGCCGTTCACGCCGCTCCTACTGGCTCCTCGCTTTCGGTTAGGGCTTGGAAGGGTTCTTCGCCTGAGGGCCCATACGGGATTCTCACCGTCGCCCGCTCTCTTAAAATGCCGCCGCACCAGGGTACTTTGCTTCCGCATCGCTTTACTCTATGAAAAATATGGATGCATCATAGCACCAATTGTATCGTTTGTCAAGAAATAATATATTATATATTGTTTTATGGAGCCGCCTGTGTTATAATCAGTCATTCATTTTTGTTCAGGAAACGAAGCGTCGCATATTTGCGACAGAAAGGGATATCCCATGAAACGATTGATGCTGGTATTGATCGCTCTGCTGCTGTGCGTGATCCCCCTGCACATGGCGTTGGCTGCCACAGAGGAGGCGGCAGCCTCCAATGCTTTCATTGACACCCTCACCAGGATCAACGACGCCGTCAACGGCGTGGTGTGGGGCTGGCCGGCCATCCTGCTGCTGGCCTTCGTGGGCATCCTGATGACGGTGCTGACCCGGGTGTTCCAGATTACCCATTTCAGCCATTGGATGAAGCGCACCATCGGCGCCATGAAGGATAGGGGCGTCATGGGCCACACCGCCGACAAAAGCATCTCCCAGTTCCAGTCCCTGTGCACGGCCCTGGCGGCCACGGTGGGCACGGGCAACATCGTGGGCGTGGCCGGCGCCATTTTGGTGGGTGGTCCCGGCGCGGTGTTCTGGATGTGGGTCATCGCCTTCTTCGGCATGATGACCAACTACTCGGAAAACGTGCTGGGCATCTACTATCGCCGCAAGAACAGCGATGGAGAGTGGTCCGGCGGCGCCATGTACTACCTCAGGGACGGCCTCGGGAGCCGGAAGGGCTGCAAATGGATCGGCAGGGTCCTGGCCACGCTGTTCTCGTTGTTCTGCCTCATCGCTTCCTTCGGCATCGGCAACATGACCCAGGTCAACGCCATCTCCGGCAATATGCTCTCGTCCTTCGGCATCCCCACGTGGGTCACGGGCATCTTCATCATGGTCATGGTGGGCCTGGTGGTAGTGGGCGGTCTCAAGCGGATTGCCGCCGTCACGGAGAAGATCGTGCCCTTCATGGTCATCGTGTACATGATCGGGTCCATTGTGATCTTCATCACCAACATCGACAAGATCGGCTCCGTCTTCTCCGCCATCTTCAAAGGTGCCTTCGCGGCCAAAGCGGCCGGTGGCGGCATCGTGGGCTACGGCATGAAACTGGCCATCGAGCAGGGCTGCAAGCGGGGCGTGTTCTCCAACGAAGCGGGCCTTGGCTCCTCGGTCATGGTCCACTCCAATTCCAACGTGAAGGAACCCGTCATGCAGGGCATGTGGGGCATCTTTGAGGTGTTTGCGGACACCATCATCGTATGCACGCTGACCGCCTTCACGGCACTGTCCTCGGGCCTTATCGACCTTGAAACGGGGCATCTCGTGAACGCGGCCTACAACGGCGTGGAGCTGACCAAGACCAACCTCATCTCCACCGCCTTTGCCATGCAGTTCGGTCGGATCGGCTCCGTATTCATCGCCGTATCCATCATGCTCTTCGCCTTTTCCACGGTGCTGGGC
Organism: uncultured Eubacteriales bacterium; assembly: GCA_902802805.1. Classification (GTDB taxonomy): domain Bacteria; phylum Bacillota; class Clostridia; order Christensenellales; family CAG-138; genus RUG472. Next base: position 27,510 of record CADCNE010000006.1, on the reverse strand, counting down.
TGGTCCCATTACGGCACCAAGGCGGCCGAGTATCTGGTGGGCGAGAAGCGGACCTTCCTCTATCGGATCCTGTTCGTGCTGCTGGTGTTCGGCGGCGCCGTCATGGGTGACAATCTCGCTTGGGACCTGGCTGACACCTTCAACGGCCTCATGATGATCCCCAATCTGATCGGTGTGATCACGCTGTCGGGCGTGGTGGTCCGGATCACCAAAAACTACCTGGACCGCGAGCTGCGCGGCTTGGACGTCCCGCCCATCTACTCCGCCTTCCCGGACGTGCAGGCGGAGCAGGAGAAAGATTGAATCCGATCAGATGATCAGTAAAACCACGAAGCAGGCGCCTTTTGAGCGCCTGCTTCGTGGTTTCAGGAGACGGATCATGAAGAAAGAAACTATTATGAAGAGCATTAGCTGCTCATTCCGTATCTGAACAGGATGGGGGATGCAGCGGATCTCAGACCATCTTTTCCGCGTCGAGCAGCGCATCCAGCTCTTCCTCGCCAAGATACCCGAGCCGCAGACAGGCCGTCCGCAGATCCAGCCCTTCCCTGTAGGCCAGTTCCGCTACGGAGGCGGCCTTCTCATAGCCGATCACAGGGTTGAGAGCTGTGACCAGCATGAGCGACCGATCGAGATATTCCTTCATCCGCGTCCTGTCCGCCTTCAGACCACAGATGCAGCGTTCCCGAAAGGAATCCAGGGATTCGGACAGGAGCCTGACCGACTGCAGAAAATTGTAGATGCACACCGGAAGATAGACGTTCAACTCCAGATGCCCCTGGGAAGCGGCCAGAGAAACGGCAGCGTCGTTGCCCATGACTTGCACGGCCACCATGCTCAACTGCTCACACTGAGTCGGATTCACCTTCCCGGGCATGATGGATGAGCCTGGCTCCAGAGCCGGTATGCTGATCTCGCTGAACCCGCAGCGGGGACCGGAGGCCAGAAGCCGGATATCGTTGGCCATCTTCATGCTGTCGCAGGCAAGTGCCTTGACGACGCCGTGAACAGCCGTCAACTCATCCAAGCTGGTGAGCGCATGGAATTTGTTGGTGGCCGGGATAAAAGCCTTTCCGGTGAGGACGGAGACCACCCGCGCTGCGCTCGTGTCAAAGTCTTGAGGCGCGTTCAGGCCCGTGCCCACTGCCGTTCCGCCCAGCGCCAGCTCGTCCAGGGGTCCCATCAATGCGCGCAGCATCTCCTCATCCCGTTCCAAACTGGACCGCCAGCCGGAGATCTCCTGGGAGAAGCGGATGGGCACGGCGTCCTGCAGATGGGTCCGGCCGGACTTGATGACGCCTTCGTTTTCCGCTTCCAACGCTTTGAGCGCCAGGATCATCCGGTCCACCGCCGGCAGCAGGCGGTCCTCCAGGGCGATCACGGCCGCAATCCGCATGGCGGAGGGAAAGGTGTCGTTGGAGGATTGGGACATGTTCACGTCGTCGTTGGGGTGCAGGAGCGTTCTTCCGGCCAGTTCGTTGCCCCATCCGGCGATCACCTCGTTGACGTTCATGTTGGTTTGGGTCCCGGACCCGGTCTGAAAGACCACCAGTGGAAAGTGCTCCCACAGCTTTCCCGCCAGGATCTCGTCGGCGGCCCTGACGATCAGGTCCCTCTTCTCTTGCGTCATTCTTTTAGGCAGCAGCTCGCGGTTGACCAGAGCCGCGGCCTTCTTGATCAGGGCCAAAGCGGTGATCACTTCGCTAGGCATGGGTTCCTGTCCCACGACAATGGGAAAATTGCGGCGGGACCGCTCTGTCTGCGCGCCCCAATACTTGTCCGCCGGGACAGCGATCTTGCCCATGCTGTCCGATTCCATGCGTACGTTCACGTTCGTCCTCCTCACACCGGTATGTCCGCGTCCGCCTCGCCCGCGCCGGCCAGGCGAGGCTTGACCTGTTCCAGAAAACGCTCCACCTGCTCCCGGCACCGGCCGATATACCGGTCCGGCTGAAGGAGGGCGTCCAGCTCCGCCCGGGTCATCCCGAACTCCGGCCTGGCTGCGATCCTTTCCGACAGGTCCAGAACGCCTTCCGCCTTCATGCGCGCGGCGGCCTCCATGGAGCATGTACGGATGGTCTCATGCAGCGTCTGGCGATCGCCGCCCCGCTTGACCGCCTCCATCAAAAGGTCCTCCGTGGCGATAAAGGGCAGGTATTCCTGCACCGTTCCTTCAATGATCCGCTCGTTGACCGACAGCCCGCTGACCACGTTCTGGGCAAGGCGCAGGATCGCGTCCGCGCACAGGAACCCCTCCGGCAGGGAGATACGGCGTCCCGCCGAATCGTCCAGGGTGCGCTCCAGCCACTGGGTGGAGGCCGTCATGGCGCCGCTCACAGCATCGGATATGAGATATCGGGACAGGGAACAGATCCGCTCGCAGCGCATAGGGTTGCGCTTGTAGGCCATGGCGGACGAACCGATCTGCTGGCTGCCGAAGGGCTCCTCCAGCTGTCGATCGTGCTGCAGCAGGCGGATATCCGTGGCCATCTTGTGGCAGCTCTGCCCCAGAGAGGAGAGTAGGTTCAAGATCCGGCTGTCAACTTTGCGGGGATAGGTCTGGCCGCAGACCGCAAAGCATTCCCGAAAACCAAAGACGTCCGCGAGCCGGCGGTTCAGCTCGTCCACCTTTACGCCGTCCCCGTCGAAGAGATCGAGAAGGCTGGCTTCCGTCCCGGTGGCGCCGCGGCAGCCCAGGAACCGGAGGCTGCCCGACAGCTCTTCGAGCTCAT
>CADCNE010000006.1:0-24681 GCA_902802805.1 uncultured Eubacteriales bacterium | reverse complement strand
CCAAGGGTGGGCAGGCCCTTATATTTCTCCGCGAAGTCCGCCAGCGCGGCCAGGGTCTTGAGCAGTTCGTCCCTGAGATACCCGAGCCCCTCCCGGTACAGGATGAGATCGGCGTTGTCCGTCACGTAGCAGCTGGTGGCGCCGAGGTGGATGATCCCGGCAGCGCTGGGCGCAGCCTCTCCATAGGCATAGACGTGGGCCATGACGTCGTGGCACACCTCCCGCTCCCTCGCTTCGGCGCAGGCAAAATCGATGTCGCTGATATGGGCCTCCAGCTCGACCACCTGTTCGTCGCGGATGGGCAAGCCAAGGTCCCGCTCCGCCCTGGCCAGCTCCGTCCAGAGCCGACGCCAGGTCTCTATCCGCCGCCGGGCGGAAAAGAGCCGCAGCATTCTGTCTGACGCATAGCGGGAGGACAGCGGAGATTCATATTTGTCGTACATGAGCGTTCCTCCTTATCGGCGAATGATGGCGTCCCGTTCAGGCCCCACCGAGACGTACCGGATTGGGCAGCCCACTGCCCTTTCGATCCGCTCCACGTAGTTCCTGGCCGCCTCCGGCAGATCCGCCCAGATGCGTGCCCCGGAGATATCGCAATGCCAGCCGTCCACGTATTCCACGACGGGGTTGGCCCTGTCCAGCAGCACTGGGAAGGGGAATTCCTCCGTCCGCTCCCCGTCGATCTCATAGGCCGTGCAGACCGGGATCTTCTCCATATAGCTCAACACGTCAAGCTTCGTCAGCGCGATGGCGGTGGCGCCTTGGATCTTAACACCATATCGGGTCGCCACCAGGTCCACCGGTCCGACCCGCCGGGGACGGCCGGTCTTGGCACCGTATTCCGCGCCTGCCTCGCGAAGGGCCGCCGCCTCGGGGCCGAACATTTCGCAAACGAAGGGGCCTTCCCCCACGCAGGTCGAATAGGCCTTGACGACGCCGATCACCTGGTCGAGCCGCAGGTCGGTCAGCCCCGAGCCCACGGGGGCATAGGCAGCCAGGGCGTTGGAGGACGTGGTGTAGGGCACGATGCCGAAATCAAGATCCCGAAGCGCGCCCAGCTGGGCTTCGAACAGGATGCTTTTTCCCTCATCCCTGAGCCGGCGCAGGATCTTCGCTGTATCCCGGATGAAGGGCCGGATCTTTTCGCCGTATTCCTCGATCCACGCCTTGATCTGCTCCTCCCTGACCGGCTCCGCGCCGTAGACGCCGGTCAGCGTCAGGTTTTTCCATCCCAGGATCTCTTTCAGATGTTCCCTCAGACTGTCCGGATAGTTCAGCTCGCCCGCCAGCAGCGTCTTCTTCTGATACTTGTCCGCGTAAAACGGCGCGATCCCCTGCTTGGTAGATCCATACTTTTTATCTCGGAGGCGAAGCTCCTCCAGTTCATCCTGCAGACGGTGCCACGGCATCAGCAGGCTTGCCCTGTCGCTGATCATCAGGTTGTCGGGTGTGATCTTCACGCCGGCCAGGCGGAGCGTCTCGATCTCCTGCCAAAGGTTCTCCGGGTCCAGGGCTACGCCGTTGCCCAGAATGTTGACGACACCGTCCCGAAAGATACCTGACGGGATCAGATGCAGGGCAAACTTTCCGTGATCGTTGACCACCGTATGGCCGGCGTTCCCGCCGCCCTGATACCGCACGACACAGTCGTACTCCGCCGTCAGCAGATCCACCATCCTGCCTTTTCCCTCATCTCCCCAGTTGATCCCCACGATCGCGCTGTACTGCATGCTGTCCTCCTTATGGTTCCAAAGTCGTCGAAGCGCTCGTCCTCAGTCCGGTATCCCCCGTATCAAAGGGGAAGGCGCCCATCCGAGGGGAGTATCCCCTACGAATGAACGCCGTCGTTCATCTTCATCCGCCCTGAGCGGGCCCTTTCTGCAGTTGTTCGTTTCAGCGTTGGCTGAAACAATATATAATATATAAAAAACACGAGCAAAAGTATAGCAAACGGCGCGTTCTTTGTCAATTCTTTTTTGGAAAGATCATGGGCTGATCGAAGGCGGGATATGCCAGTAATTTACAGTTGATCCGCCAGGAGATTCCGGTTGATTTGAGCAGCGAAGGAGGCCGCCCGCTGGCGGATGCCGGGAAGCTGCACCGCCTCGCCGGGATCGTTGGCCGTTTCCATGAGGCAGAAACGGGGCGGCAGCAGGAAGGACCGGTTGAGGCACAGAGCGCCCATGGCCTGCTTCGCCACGATATCGCCGCCGCTGTAGCCCGAGACCACCACGGCGTAGAGCCGCTGGCCCGACAGTCCGCCGCTGACGTGGAGGCTAGTGAGGCGGTTGATGAAGGCCATGATGTTGGCGCCCACCGCGTCGTTGTAATTGGGGAGGAGGAGCAGCAGCCCGTCGCAGTCCTGGACGGCGGGGATGACCTCCTGTGAGATGCTGCCGCCGTAGAAGCAGGAGCCCTTGCTGGCGAAGTGGGAGCAGACCGTGTAGGCGCAGCCCCGGCAATCCTCGATGGTGCCGTTTCGGAGGGACAGGGTCCTGATCGAGAACCGCTTGTCCAGTCGTTCCAGCACCAGATCCCCCAGGGCCAGGGTGTTGGAGGTGGGCCGGTCGGAAGCGTGGAGCACCAGCAGGCGGGGCGCAGCAAATCGCGGCGGCGCAAAGGACAGAAGCCTGTCCGCGAGGCTCTCCACGGAAAAGGCCAGGGCTTCCTCCGGATCGTTCAGGGCATGGGTCCTTTGGGTGACCCGAAGGTTCCGCATGGAGCCCGTGGCCTCCGCCAGAGGCCGTTCCGGGAAGGCGCAGCCGGCCATATCGAGAGCGAAGATCAGCTCCCGGGCGGCGTTCTTGGTGTCGAGCTCCGTGCTGCCCAGCAGGATCACGCCTGCGGCGTATCCCCTGAGCCCATCGCCCAGGGCGCGGACGCGGCGCAGGATGCGAACAAAGTCCTCCCCCATGCCCAGATCATCCACGGCGGCCAGGAACAAGAGGGGCGCAAAGCCGGTCTCAGGCGCGGCCGGAATGTCCTCGAAAAAGACGTCGGGGGAAAGCTCCTGTATTACGGCTTTGCCGCGGATGCAGCTTTTAACGAGGTCCATCCGGGGGTCGTGGTCAATGGGGATGAGGGTCAAAGTCTGCATTGGTCCTCCACTTCTCTCAGGTCAGCCCAAGCGGCCCGGAGACGAGCCTTCAGATCGGGATGCAGCTCCTCCCCCCGGATCACGCTGCCCGCCGGGGTCATGCGGCTGACGCAGCCGAAATAGACGCCGCCCATGGGGATGGCGCCGTGGAATTCTTCGCCCCGCAGCAGGAACAGGATGGACAGGGCCGCGGAGGAGATGGCCGGCGCAATGTAGGGCTTGAAGCCCAGGGCCCGGACCTCCCTGTTGGCGCTTACCGTCAGCCGGGTGAGCTCGTTGGAAAGTTCGCTATTATATTCGGCGGGTGAATTCGCGATGACGAGCCCCGCCCCATGGGGGCCGTAGGCCCGAAGCGGCCCCTCATCGACCCCGAGACGCCGGGCCATATAGGCGGCCCGGGCTTTCATGACGCCCAACCCGAAGCCCGCCACCTGTTCGGGCAGCAGGCCCTTGAAATCGTAGTCGCCGGCTTCGTCCCGGTTGGACTGCAGGAAGGCGCAGCGACTGAGCTGATCCACGGGATCGGAGATCTGGCAGAACAGACCGCTGAAATGGGCTTCCCGAGCCTTCTTCGTGTAGGCTTTCAGCATGTCCCGGTTCTTCTCGAACTGGAGCATCCGCACGTCCCCCGCCGCGCCGAGGGGCGGTACGCCCCGGGAGGCGGTGAACAGAAAGGCGTCGCAGTCGAAGAGCTCATCCTCATGGAGGATGCGGACCAGGGGCTTCTCCCGGTCCAGCACCTGGTTGAGCTCCATCTCATACCGGTGGCAGAGGGCCTCGTTGGGGTCGTAGACGCCGATCTCGCGTATGCCGTCCCCCAGGAGCTTCAGCGCCGTGACCAGCGTCCCGCCCACGTCACCGAGACCCACCACATTCAAGCGTTTTTCGGGCCTGATCAGGTGGCCGACGAAGGCTCTGTACCTTTCCTCCACGTCCGGAAAAGCGGTGTTCAGAGCCACGCCGTTGGTCTCTTCCGTATTGCGGATCGCAAACAGCCGTTCCACGCCCTCAGGCCCGGTAAGATCGTCCGTTGAAAACACGGGGAAGAAAGCGCGGCTGGTGAAGGGATCCCGCTCAACCGTATACGTTCTGAGGCTCATTGGCGCTTCCTCCGTATGCGGTCGAAGGTCTCGATATCGTCGGACACATAGGCTGACGGCAGGGCGTTGGGCTCATAGCTGATGTTCTTCCCCCGGTAAGGCGCGCAGGGCTGCACGAAGACCTCCGCGAGCCTATGTATGGTCAACGGGATGCTGTACTTCTCCAGGTGGCAGAGCTCCAGCTGCTTGAGGATGTCCCTGGCGTTCTCCAGGGCGCAGCGGGACAGGTCGAACACCTTCTTCTCCTCCACGCCCACGAGATAATCCGGGTACACGTAGGGCAGAATCAGATTGGCGGTGGGCATGATCCCGTCGGGCCCGGTGTGCTCCTTGGAGCTGTCCCCGCCGATGAAGGGGTAGAGCAGAGCCTCGTTGAACCAGTACAGCAGGTTGGGGATGTAATAGGCCGCATGGACCTCCCGATGGGCCTTGTCCATGAGGTCCCGGCCCCGGCCCGAGAGGATGCCCACCATGATGGAGCTGATCTCCAGGTCTTCATCCCGGAACACCGCGTTCAGCTTTTCGATCCGATGGCCGTTGTGCAGAAGGTCGTCCACCAGGATGACCGGACGCGCGAAGGAGCCTAACGTCCGCACCTGGACGTGCAGGTCGGAATAGCCGCTGGAAGAGCGGATCTCGAACTGGTCGATGCCCCCCAGGAACGCCTTGTCGGCGTACAGATGCTTGGTCACGGTGTTGGGCACCAGTTCGCCCGCCAGAATCTTGCCGTAGGGGACGCACATGCTGGGGCCCAGCCGCCGATCGTCCGGGCCGCAGGTGTCCACGCCGTTCGTCTCCCGGACCATCTGCGTCAGCGCGATATCGAGGAGCAGCGCGTCGAAGGTCAACAGGAGCTTTCCCGGGAACAGGTCCACCAGGGACAGCCGGAGCTTCTCCCGGGTCCGCTCCACTACGCTCAGCACGGACGGGTCGCTTCTATGGGGCTCCTTGAGCCGGCGCATCACGTCCTGTATGAGCACGATGGGCGTGCGCATGTCCACGAACCAGTGGTCCGGCCGCCCGGGCAGCGGCACGAAGCCCATCTGCGGCAGAAGGGACGAGAGCTTGGGGTTGAGGTCGATCCGGCAGAGGGCATAGGTATGCTCGGAGGAGAGGCTCCTCGCCAACAACTCGTTGAACACGATGAGCAGCCCGTTCACGCCCTGGGGGAAACGATCCTCCACGGCTTCGACGTACAGGATGCGCCCGGAGGTGTTCCGGCGAAGGTACTCGGCTGTGCCAAGGTCGCCCAGGATGCCGAACAGATCCGCTCCGGTGACCGTCCTGCCCGAGACCCGCCCCAGGCTCTTTCCGTCGCCGCGCCCGAAAACGGAGGCGGTCAGGGTCCTGCCGTCGTCGGCAAAGTCGATCCTGAGATCCTTCGGCCGCAGGGGATGCTTGTACTGGGGCGCGTGGAGGTATAGGTTATGGTCAAAGATATAGCTCTGTACCAGGGGCTCCACCAGCATGGAGATATCCATGTTCCGGTCTACGTATTCCCGGATCCGGGTGGAGCTGACGGTCTCGTAGAACTCGGGCAGGGAGATGAGCAGAGTCTTGCCGCGGAGCTTTGCCGCGATGATCTCCCGGTCGCTCTCATGGCGCAGGAACACGATGTGGTTGAGATCGCCGGCGCTGCCCGGGGCGTCCGAGCGATAGGCGGAGGCATTCAATATCACATCGCTGCCGGTTACGAGATAGAGCTCCCGGCCGGAGAACAGGTCTTTGAGCCGCTTGAGGTCCCGGGGATTGGCGATGTTCACGGGGATCTCGTCCGGGAACAGGCTCACGTTCATCTGGTCCGCCACGCTCATGGAGGCGATCTCCCGGCGGCGGAGCTTGGCGACGGGATGCTTGCTCCAGGAGAACTCGTCGATGGCCAGGAACACCTCGAAGCCCATGTCCTCCAGCTCCCGGACGATCCGCTTGTGCCCCGTGGTGAAGGGATCGAAGGTCCCCGGGAAGAAGGCCACGGGCCGCACGGGGTCGTACCTAAAGGGCATCTCCTGCACCCGGCATTCCACCAGGAAGCGGTAGAGATGGTTGAGCACTGCGGCCCGGGTGAAGAAGATGAACTCCCCCTGCCGGGGCTCGCTGAGCAGGCACAGCAGCTTTTTCGCCACGAAGACGCAGAAGCTCTGCCGCCTGGCCATGGACAGGGAGGCATTGGCCAGGACCTGCTCGCACAGGACCGTCAGCGCGGTCTCGTGGATGGTATCGCTGTAATGGGATACCCCGGAGAGGAGGATCCCCAATATCTCATGGGCGGTATCCTCCTCCGATTCCGGCAGCACCGCCAGAAGCTGGCTCAGGGTGTAGAGGCTGGCCGTGGCCGTCCGCTCCGTGGAGGGGCGGATGAGCCCCTTGAGATAATTCAGACATTCCGAAAGCTCCTTCCGGGGCAGGCGGACCATCAGGGGTCCCAGATATTTGGGAATGAACACCGATATCTCGTCCTCGCCGGTCTCCAGCTCGCGGATCAGGTCCACGATCACCTCGTTCTGCTGGTGGAGCGGGAGGAGGTCGATGAGCTGCAGCATGCCCTCCCCCGCCCGCTCACGGACGGGAAGATGCTCGCTGACGGAGAGGAGGTTGGAAAGGTGCATGGTGGTGTGGAGGGCGTTCTCCGGATGGAGGAGCGCGTCGTCCACCAGGGCGTCCACCTGGGTGAGCTTGACGATCCAGTGGACGGCGGTCTTGAGATTGCTGAGATACAGGCTGGACACTTGGAGCTCCGGCGGATCGGTAGGCGCAAAACGGCTTCGGATCCGCAGGGCCATGTATCGTACGGCGCTGGACGGGCTGTCCGAAAGGGCTTCTGTGCCAAGGTATACGTTTTGCCTGCCTGCCTCGTCCAGCAGCGGCAGCATGTCCTCAAGGCGCCGGAGCACCAGCACCTCCATGGCCTCGTCCGGGTCGGCCAAGAGGCCCAGCAGCCGATCCACCAGCGCCGCCAGCCGGTCCTTCTCGAGAATGTCCAACGGCACGTGGGCCAGGCTGTCCACCAGGGCGAACTGAGCGGAGCCCTTCGCCTCTTCGAGCCGCTTCAGGAACGGTTCCAAATAGTGGACGCGCATGTCCTTCTCACAGTTCGCGAACAGGCTGGACGCGATGATCTTCAGGGAGTTGGAGATGCGGATGGCGTGCTTCGCGGCGATCCTGCGGTCGGGATGGAGGCACATGTCCATGTACCGCTCCCACAGCTCCACGGACTCCGTCAGCAGGGCCGCTGTGGCGGGCACCGCCGCCTTTTGGGGTGCGGACAGGGGCAGTTCCTTGCGGTAGTTGGGGCCGCTGTTGGCCAGAATGGCGCCCATGATCCGGGCCGCCTGCCGCCGCACGTCCCCCTGATGGTGCATGAGGAGCTCGTAGAGGAGGCCCAGCATCCGCCGCTTGTTGGCGCCCGTCATATAGGTGCTGAACTCCTCGAAGATCCGCAGATAGGTCCGTATCCTGTGCAGATTCTTCTCGCCCCGGGCCCGCTCCAGCAGCTGGCCAAAGCTCACGTCCTTCCCCAGGTTGAACATCAGCCGGATGTTGTTTTCGATGGTCTGTCCTGAGAGGGCGTCGAGGCACTCCCGCTGTCCCAGCAAAGTGGGATCGGGACGATTCGCCGGCCCCATGCGCTCCGCCAAAGGACCCGGGCGGACGCCGCAGCTCATGAGCAGGGTCTCGAAATCCTTGAGCTTCAGGTACACCCGCTTATACCGCCGCTGCTTCTCGGGGGTCATGTTGTAGAGCTTCGAGAAGATGATGTCGTAGCTCTCCGCCAGGGTGTAGATGCGCACCACCTCCCGACCGTTCTCCCGGATGCCCCGCACGCGAAAATCCGCGTAGATGAGGAGCAGGGATTCCAGCGTCAGGTTTTCAAACTCCAGGTCCCAGGTGGAGTGGTTGGCGGAGATGTGGGCGATCTTGGGCAGGCCCATGCGGTTGAGCCATTCGTATGTGTAATAGTAATGAAGATACGGTATCCGGGCGGCGTCGCTGCCGCGGCAGCCGAACTTGCCGATATCGTGGCACAGGGAAGCCGCGCTGACCATGGCGAGGTCCACCGGCAGCCCCGCCTTCTTGGCCTGACGGCCCATGTGCAGGGCCATATAGTGGACGCCGATGGTGTGGGAGGCCGGGTCGAAGGGCATGATCTCCCGGCCGAGGCGCATCAGCTCTTCGAATCGGGACTCGGCGACCGCTTTCTGACAGGCGGGGTACTCGTCCGGGATCAGGCTGTCTTAAAGCTCCTCCGCCGAGAGGGAGGGGATGTCCGTCAGCGGGTCCAGCGTGCAGCGGCCCTTCTCCGTGTCCAGGAACCACCGGAGCACCGTGAGATAGAATTCCATGGCTTGCCGAGCGCCATCGGTCAGCTTCCCTCTCTCCGGGTCCGGATACAGCCCGTGAGCGAGCTCCAGATAGCATTCCTTCAGCCAGCCGCCCTCCGGCTCTTCGCACAGGCGGTCCATGACGGGCCGACACCAATCCAGCACCTCGGCGCAGCGGATGCGGCGGCTCCCCAGCTCCCCGGGGAGCCTCTGGAGGAACCCTGTTTCCTTCAGAAGACGTTTGACGGCTGTCTTCGACAGCTTCACACGGCTGAACCTGCCCGAAACGAGCAGCTCGTATAGGGATCTGTACTCCATACCCATCGTTCCTTATCCTAAACTCCGGCGCAAAAAGATATATTATTATACTACCTTCGCGCGCCCTTGACAATAGCGAAGGGGATTCCTCTCCATGGGCCTATGGAATATGGTCGTTCGACGCTGAGTCAGTTATCACTACTCGTACCACCTAAAAAGCCCGAGAAATCGGGCTTTTTTCATACCTTGAGTTCGATCAGGAGAGCCGTTTTTTGCACTCATTTGGGGTTTTGACAACAAATTGACAACAGAGCCGATCTCGCCGGCAGCTTCTTTCAGCAAAAAAACAGCCGACAAAAAAGTTTTTTTGCCGGCTGTTTGAGCTGGGATTAATAAAAATTTACAGCGCTTCCGGGATCGTATCCGTAAAATGCTGCTGCAAAGCAAGGATCGCCTTCTCCTTTTTCTGCGAGGAGAGATGGGTGTAGATGTTCATGGTCACGGTAGGATCGGCATGACCGAGGAAGTCCTGTGCCGTTTTTACGTCTACCCCGGCGTCATAGAGCATGGTGGCATAAGTGTGCCGGAGCTGGTGGGCGGTGAACCGGTCCATGGCAACGACCTTCGGATGGCTGCGGCTGGCGTCCCGGCCGCCTGCCTGGATGTTCAGATAGTGCATGTAGGAGTTCCAGGAGGTGGTCCAGGCCGTATTGGTCATCATGCTGCCGTCAGCCGCCGGGCAAACATAGATGGAGCTGTTCCGTTTCGCTTCCTTGAAGATTGGGAGCAGCTGGACTGGAAAGGGTACGATCCGTTTGCCTGCTTCCGTTTTGGGCTGTTTGATCTTTGCCTGGTTCTGCCCAAAGGTCGCCGCTTTCGTAACAGAGATCGTCATGGCCTCAAAGTCCACATCGTTCCAGGTCAGAGCGACGATCTCTCCACGACGCAGCCCGCAATACAGCATGACCAGAACGGCCACGCCCATCCGGTGTCCTCTCCATGTGCGGAGGATCAGGTTTTTCTGCTCCTCGGTGATCGGAAGCCGCTCCGCCTTGCCCCGCTTCGGAACGGAGACACGCGCGAACACGTTCCGAAAGAGCAGATCGTTGTCCATGGCGAAATTCAAAACCGCCGAAGCGATGATTTTGGCGTCCCGCATCATGTTGTCGGAAAGCCCGTTGTCGTACATTTCTTTCAATACCGCCTGCAGATGCAGCGGCTTCAGCTTTTTCAGTTCGATGTGATGAAGCGATTTCAGGTGCTTGTCGATCATCGTGTGATAGGTCTTTCTGGTATGCGGCATGATGTCGGGATGGGCCACATCCACCCATTTGTGTGCGATGTCGATGAAGGTCAGCCCATCGTCCGGGGTAAACATTCCGTTTTCCAGGTCGAGCTTGGCCTTTGCGATCTTCAGATCGACTTCCTTCTTCGTCTTCCCATAAAAGTATTTCCGTTTCAAAGACCCGTCTGGGTTTCGCCCCACCGCCAGCGTGGCGGTATAGCGCTTATCGTTTCGTTTTGTAACCATATTACACCTCGATCAGTTCATGTCGCACGATCTCCTCGGCGCGGGAGCGGATGCTGTTTATCCGCTGCACCCAGGCCAGCTGATCACGCCGTTTCAGTTCCTCAGTCACGCCCTCGGTCTGAGCCATTTGGCGGAGGAGCGTGCCCATCATGTCCCGGGCCGCTTTGTCGGTGTCGATCAGGTGCTGGGTCAGGGTGCCTTTCAGCACCATGGCGGTATAGGTGCCGTCGCGGCGCTCCTTCAGATACCGTTTGCGCCGCCGGCCCCATACGCCGACATTTCCTTCCGGCTGGGGGTCCATGACGAGGTTCGGGAGCAGGTAGTCTCCCACTTGGGTGTAGGTCAGTTCCATAGTGTTTCTCCTTTCGCTCGTTTGTCGATTTAACGAATAGTACGTTTCGCATCCGTTGACAAGGATGTCTCGCCGCGCTGCGAAAACAGCGCGGCGAGCAGGTTCCATCTGAGACCGTCAACGCTCCATATCCATGGCGCGCCACCGCTCCTGCCGCCGCTGGTATTCCGTCAGGATGCGAAACAGCTCGTCTTGGATCTCCCGGGGCGTACTGTCGGGCGGGAAGAATTGGGCGAAGCGGTCCATGGGCAGGGACAGGACTTCCTTGCGTTTTCCTTTGGCAGCCAGCATAATGTCAAGCGGAGCGTCAAAGGTGAATGGGCCGTGAGCGTATGCCTCCTTCATCTCCTTTGCCTGTGCCAGCGTGGGCGAGCATTGTTCAGACTGGATAGCGGCCAGCACATACGTTTGCTCCATCATCGGCAGGTAGGACAGCTCGACGGCGGGATTCATGGCCAGTTTCCCGCTGTCGACCATATCGCGCAGCTCCGGGATCAGGTAGGTCAGCCGGATGTAGCGCTGGATCTGGTTGCGGCTCTCACCGACCTCCTGGGCCAGCCGGTCGGCGGACTTCTCCCCCGACTTGTTCCCAACTTGGGTACAGGTGGGATCGGGGCGCTTGCCCTGCCGCTTCATGGCGTCCAGGCGCATCTTATAGGCGAAGGCCTTTTCGCTGGGCAGGACGATCTCCCGCTGCTGGTTGGCTTCCACCATCAGCATGGTCGCCGTGTCGTCGTCCATCTCCCGGATGATGGCCGGGATGGTCTTTATGCCCGCCCGCCGGCAGGCTTCGACCCGGTTATGTCCGGAGACGATCTCATAGTTGGGGCCTTCGGTCGGCCGGATCAGGATGGGGGAAATGACTCCGTTTTCCCGGATACTCTCCGCCAGTTCCGCCATCTTGGCATCGTCATACAGGCGATAGGGATGGTTCTTGAACGGCTTCAGCGCCCACAGGGATACGTTCTTGACGGTCGTCTTCAGGTCGATGTCCCTGTTGAATGCCAGGGCGGCGGCCCGACTGATGGCATCGCCCATGGAAGGGCTGATCTCAAATTTCGAGGTCTCCGTCGGTTCGGTCGTTTTTCGTTTCATCCGATCGCCTCCTTCTGCCGCCGGTCGAGCCACTCCAGGAAGCGGTCACGGGGGATGAGGATCCGCTTTCCGATCCGCATGGAGGGGAAGCCATGGGCGTGGCACAGGTTATAGGCTCCTACCCGGGAGATCCCCAGGTAGGAGGCAACGTCCTCTACAGAGAGGGTCATCGGCAGGTCGCCGATGCAGGTAAAGTTGTTCATTCGGTTCCTCCTTGAATTTTTATCCTGCGGCACCTTCCCCGGCGTTGGTTATCCTCCTTTCCCTGAGATTGGAAAAAGTGGGCGCAGTATTCAATAAAGTGAAACCTATTGAATCAGGAGGCTGAGTATGGTACACTGGCAATACAGAGGAGAAGAAACCATGTACAGGAAAACGTATGAAATATGGCAGGTGTCCGCCCAGGCGCTCCTAGCCAACGCGGAGCTGCAGGAGGACGGGCGATACGAGATCCGCTTCGATTTCGAAAAGGCGATCCACAGCGACAGCGTCCGCAAGACGGAGCAGCCCCAGTGCGCCCTGTTCGACCAGATCGAGCAGATCTTCCGGGAGCCCGACATGCGGGACCGGCTGGGCTGGGCAGCGCAGATGCAGTTTCATATCCTCTATGTAGATTTCTCCGGCGTCTTTGACCGTGCGCCGGTGGGGAAAGCCGCCGAATTGCAGAAGAAGGCGGAGTCTATGTTCCGCCCGGAGGGGATAGAGCTTACATTCCCCAACTCCATCTGGCGGTATTACGCCTTTGAGCGCTCCGCCAGTATGAGCCGGGCGTCACGCCTGACCTTCGTATCCGAACACATATATGAGCGCCTGAAGGAGCGCATCACCCTGGGGATGCGGTTCGACCGCTGCGTGTTGAGCAAGGTATACGCCTATAACGGGCTCATGTTCACGGACGGGGTCCGCCTCGGTCCCTTCTTTGACCCCCATCGGGTGATCGTGGTGGAGGACTTCCAGTCCACCGTGGAGGACGTCCCCATGATCACGGTGGAGGACGTGGGCGGCGACGGCGCGACTCGCGCCTATCGCCGGGTGGAGACTGTGGGCGAAGTGACAGTCAAAGAGTTCGACGGCGAGGGCCTGATCAGCGCGGAGCTGGCCGAAGAGATCGACCGCCGCTATTGCCGGCAGCACATCCATTCCTCCTTCCAGATCCGGATGCCGTATATCAAGGGCGTGGTACATGAGGTGGATTTTCATGGGCTGTTCCGGGAGCTGGATGTGCCCTATTTGATGGATGTGTGGGGACAGCGTCACAAAACGGACGAAGTGGACTTGATTCTGACAAAAAGCATGTTCAAAGCCTTCGGCTGGATGACGGACAATGGGTTGACATGGGCGGCGTATCTGGACCGGTGTGAACGGTACGGCCATGCCCTCTATATCTCCCAGGTGAACCCGGTGAAGGTCCAGCCCTATGTGGATATGAACTATCAGTTCCTGGTCACGGTCTCCGTGACGCCGGACGAGTTTCGTCCCCGGGATCTGCCGGAGGGCTGGGATCACGATCCGGCCCAGGATGTACGCCCGTGGCTCACCAAGGAGAGCGAGACGGAATACTATCGCCTGGTGGCGGACCCGGCTTCCCGGCTGGCGTATTTCACCGCCGTGCTGGATGACCCGGAGACGGACCCCTACAGCCGGGAAGCGACCCTTGCAAAGCTGTTGAAACGGAATCCCCTGTTTGTCCATGAGCCTCTCTTCGCCGAGGAGCTGGATAAGCGGGCCGACAGCATTTACCGCAGCTTCGCCCGGGGACAGATGCTGATCCTGGGAGAGAACCGGTACCTGTCCGGGGACCTGATGCGCTTCTTGTACCGGCTGACGGAGCTGACGGCCCGGAGCCGGAAGGCCTGCAAACGGGCCCTGCGCCGGTTGGAGGCGGAATGTTTGCAGGGAACGGTGGCGTATGCGCCCAAGACCGCGTTCCCCTATTCAGGGCAGATCACGCTCCTGAGAAATCCCCATATCGCCCGTAACGAGGAGGCGGTGGTCAGCTTATTGGAGGAGGAGGGCAGCCTGCGGCAGAAGTATCTCTCCCACCTCAGCTATGTGGTCATGGTGGACGCCCGAACCCTGATCCCGGAACGGCTGGGCGGTGCGGATTACGACGGCGACATCGTGAAGCTGATCGCGGATCCCCTGCTGAACGAGTGCGTCCGGCGGAACTATACAGATTTGGATCCCGCGCTGTTGGACTACCGGCGGAACCTGCCCCTGCTGAAGATCCCCTCCGTTTCCGCTCGGGAATCGGACGCCAACGACTGGCGAGCCCGCTTTGAAACGGTGCGGGACACCTTTTCCTCCCGGGTCGGGCAGATCTGCAACGCCGCCTTCAACCGGGCGGTGGTCGCATACGACGAAACTCTGCCGAAAGCAGATCGAATAAAAGCACGGGAGGATACGGAACTGCTGGCCATCCTGACGGGGCTGGAGATCGACGCGGCGAAGAACGGCGTCAAGCCCGACATCTCGCCGTTCCTGAAGGATGAATCCATCGAGCGCAGCACCTTCCTCGATTACAAGGACCTGGTGGAGGGGAAGCGGGGCGCGAAGAAGAAGGGCCGGAAGCTGAAGAAATACTATACCGATATACGGTGGGAGGCGGTGACCTCCAACATCGAGCGGCTGCCGTACCTGGCTGAGCAGATCAAACGGAACACGCTGAAGCGCAAGGCGGCTCCGGCGCAGGATGAGGAGCTGTTCCTCTTTGCCAGGGACTACGGATGGAAGGAACGGCTGCCTGCCGACGCCCTGGCCTACATGACCGGCATGATCGCCGACTACGAAACGGCGCTGCGGCGCATCCGTACGGAGCGATTGAACCTCAACTACATGACCCGCAAGAAGGACGTGGAGCGGATCCTGTTCTCCCGGGCCCAGACGGACATTTCCGTGGAATCCCTCTACGGCGCGTTCGTGGACGGCACGGCGGAGGAGTTCCAGAAGGCCCGGACCGCCCTGCGGGAGAAGCAGTGGCACCTGATCCAAGATAAGTTCCAGCGGGAGGTGTTCCTCTATGATCAGTTCCGTCGGATGTCGTTTATCGATCTGGCTCCGATCCTGACGGACTTCCGCTGCGGCGGGTATCGGATACTGGGAGACATCGTCTGCGACTATGACGACTTCTATCGAAAGCGCGGCGTGCGGCAGGTGCGGCTGTGCCGAGAGGACGACAGCGCGGACCTGCGGGCACTGCTCAATGGGGAAGACCTGCTATATCGGACCAGCTACAAGGCGCAGATCGGCCGCCGCTGCCGGGAGCGCATCCGGGAACGCATGGATACGGACCTGGCCCTCCGGTGTGCCATAGCCCTGGGGAAGCGGAAGTTCGCTTTGGAGGTCCTGACCGACGAGGTCTATGAGAACGCATGGGAGAGGACGAGCCTATGATCGACGAGCGAACAGAGTTTCAATGCTACACGGCGTTCCCCGACTACCGAACGGCCAGCGTCAAGGACACGGCGTTTCTGAACCGCATCTCCTTTCCTATGCTCCTGACCGGCAAGGGGTTCAGCCGGGTGCTGACGATCGTAGCGAGGGGGTACATGTATAAGGAGGATACCCCTGACGTGGACTGTGCCCGCCGGGCGCTGTGCGCCTGGTGCAGCATACCGGCCGAGAAGGAAGCGGCCTGGCAGTTCGACACCTGCTTCCCGGAGCTCCACGACGAATTCCCGGAGCTGGTGGACGAAGCGGGGAACGGCTGGCTGGTGCGCCATGTGCGGAACATCGTTGCACTTGCTTCCAGCTTCCCCGATCAGGTGAGCGCATCGGTCAGGAAAAACGCCGCGAAGGCGGCACAGACCTTCGAGCCCATGTGGCGGAAGAAGGTGATCCAGTTCCAGATCCCCCTGTTTTCAGAGAGCACCAGGAGCGAATGGCTGCTGCTGTTCGACGATGTGCTGGCAAACGCCCTGGAGGCGGGGCCCCTCCGCTCCTTTAGGGCGGAGATATCGGAGGAGGACGCTGCCTACCTCCAGAGCCACCTGCCGGGGAAGATGCCCCTGTCCGAAGCCATAGAGCTGATCACGTACTACAAGCTCAACCGGCTGCAGGGCACGGACTGGGCCCTGTTCCCCAGCACCAGCTTCGAGGCCTTCTTCGGGAACACGAACTTCACCCACAAGTGGCAAAAGGATTTCTTTGACTTCTTCGGCCAGAAGACCCAAGAATGCTACGGCGTAGCGCGCTACATGATCCACGACGACATAGCCCAAAGAGTGCAAATCGCCGAGATCGCTGACAAAACGGAATAAACAACTTCTTTTTCGCATATGATACGATTGACATTATAACGGTTGACCGTTATAATGTGATCGAAGGAAAAGGTGATCCATATGACGGTTCAGCAGAAGCTGCAAGAAAGGAATATGTCCATCTATCGGCTCGCCAAGGAGAGCCATGTTCCGTATGCCACGGTGAATGACATTTGCAACAACAAAGCTCAACTTGAAAAGTGTACGGCAGAAACGATCTATCGGATCGCGCAGGTGCTCAAAGTGTCCATGGAGGAGCTGCTTGCGCCGTGCTTTGAGGTGCGGAGCAGCTTTGAGAATTTCAAGAGCGCGATCTGTCATCGTCTGAAAGAGCAGGGCGATATCGCCTTTTTGATAGACACGTTGGAAAGCAACGAGATCCGCACCTATTATGAGCGCAAATGGTTTCCGGAATGCCTTTACTTGCTTGCCATGGTGGATTACATCAGCCGGGAGAATGACGTTCCTCTGGATTTTGAATACGACGATCTAAGACACCTCCGATTAGAAGCGCCGCTGTATCCCGCCAGCGTCCGGGCCATGGCTGCTGCTTCAAATAGTGATATGCCTCTGAGATCAGCCGAAGAAGCATCTATCCCGGAATTTAGAAGGTTCAACATCATTGAAAACGAGGTTAGAAATGTCATTTGAGTTTACAAAAGAGAATATCGATCTGTATCTCAAAGAGCTTGCAAAGGAGTACCGGAAGCAGGGCGGAAAGGCGATGCCGGCGGAACTTGTTTTGATAGGTGGTGCTTCTGTTCTGATCAATTATGGGTTTCGCAATATGACGACCGATGTGGATGCAATGATCAGCGGCGCCAGTGCCATGAAGGATGCGATCCATCGCGTTGGGGACAGATATGGTCTTCCGAATGGATGGCTGAATTCGGACTTCACTCATACCGATTCCTATACGCCGAAGCTTGCAGAACACGCAAAGCATTACAGGACCTTTGCCAATGTGCTTTAGATCTATACCGTTTCCGCCGAGTATCTGATCGCAATGAAGCTCAGATCAGGCAGGCAATACAAAAACGATCTGTCGGATGTTCTGGGCATTCTTGCGGAACACGAGAAAAATGGCGCACCTATCTCCATGGAGCGGATCCGGACAGCTGTCACAGATCTTTACGGCGCATGGGATGCCTTGCCGGAATCGTCTCGTGATTTTATTAGCAATGTGATGGGAAATGGGCATTTTGCGGAATTGTATGCACAGGTCCAGCTCGGCGAGCAGGAAACGAAAGCCTTGTTGACAGGGTTTGAAAAGGACTATCCTGCCGTTCTCCAGCGCTCGAACGTGGATGAGATCGCCGGAAATCTGCAAAGCAGATCCGATCGGGCGTCGATTCTCCGGCAGCTTCAAGCCATGCGTGCGGCAGAACTGGAAGAGCCAGACCGATAACTGGATCTTAAATGAATACTGCGTCCACTATTCAGGGACAGCATGGAGATCTGCAATACGCGGGTCTCTTTTTTTATTCTCATTGCTCGCTGATCCGAGGGGCCGGACAGCGAGCCGTCAAATGTCCTCGCAAGCATCGCCTTTTTATATAAAAGGCCGCTTGTTAGGGTCAGGCCCTAATACCCCATGCCGCAAGGCGGGAAAGGAGAATGTTTTGAGTAGACGCATGTATAAACAATACCTGTTGTGGATGAGTAAAGAGGAAAGCGACGCATTGGATGAGCTGAGCGCCAGATCCGGCCTGTCCAAAGCGAATGTGCTCCGAAAGTTCATTCTGAGCAAACCCATCAAAGAGCGTCCCAACGTGGACTTTCTTGAGTTGGAGAATGAGATCT
Source organism: uncultured Eubacteriales bacterium (assembly GCA_902802805.1). Taxonomy (GTDB): domain Bacteria; phylum Bacillota; class Clostridia; order Christensenellales; family CAG-138; genus RUG472. Next base: position 6,867 of record CADCNE010000006.1, on the reverse strand, counting down.
ACCAGATCGGCAACAACTTCAACCAGCTGGTGCGACGAGCGAACCGCCTTGGCACCGTGTCGGACAGCGATATAAAGGAAGCCCAGCGGGTCTATAATAAGGTGCATCGCCTGTTGCGTGAGTGGGAGAAGACCTGGCGATAAGTTCCGTTCTGCGCAGTGAATATGCGTGCTATGCTTCGCTAACCGCAGACTTTCCACCTCGTCCACTGATACTGTGTAGAAGATAGAGTGCTGATTGGATACTAAAGGGACCTCTCGTGGGGTCCCTTTAGTACGGGACGCTGCCCCTGCCACATCATTCCCGGAACAGCTTTGTTCGCCGTCAGAACCGTCCTTGAAAAAACGCCTCTTTTCCGCTATAATACTATTGATTTGGTATATGCATGAGACGGTTTGCACGTTAAAATGCATCGAAAAAGGAAAGGGCAGAACCATGATGGATGCGGAGGGCCTAAGGCGGCGTTTTACGAAGCACGATGTGGTGGAGCTGCTCAAGATCACCCCGTCCAAGGCCTATGCCATCATCCGTCAGCTGCAGAAGGATGGGAAAATCGAGCTTCTATACGGCGGCAAGTATTCCAAGTACAGGGTCGTGAAGCAATAATTTAACTCACGTTTTAACTCAATTAAACGAATTAACGTTGCGTTAGCCGAGCAAAGAGAGGTACAGATGGTCAACATTCGCAAGTTGGAAACTGAATTGTGGGATTCCGCCGATCTGCTTCGACAGGGTTCCAAGCTGACGTCCAATCAGTATTGCATGCCCGTGTTGGGGCTCATATTCCTGCGCTACGCATACAGCCGCTTCAAAAAGGTGGAGGAATCCATCCTGAAGGATCGACCCTCTCGGGGCGGCCGGGTACTGCCGGTGGAGGCCAGCGACTTTGTGGCGAAGAACGCCTTGTTCCTCCCCCGTGAGGCCCAGTATGCCTACTTGCTGACCCTTCCGGCGGACATTCCCTCGGCGGGCCTTCGGAACACGGAGGGCAACCCCATGAACAGCCTGGGCGAGGTGGTCAACAACGCCATGACCCTCATCGAAGCCCAGAGCGAACAGCTCAGGGGCGTGTTGCCAAAAAGCTACACCGATTTTTCCGACGAGCTCCTTTCCGAGCTGTTGCGCATCTTCAACAACAGCGCCATCGACCAGGTGGGCGGCGACGTGATCGGACGCATCTATGAGTACTTCCTCAACAAGTTCGCCAAGAACATCGCCCAGGACGACGGCGTGTTCTTCACGCCCAAATCCCTGGTCAAGATGATCGTCAACGTGCTGGAACCCAAGGGCGGCGTACTCCTGGACCCGGCCTGCGGCAGCGGCGGCATGTTCATCCAAAGCGGCGACTTCGTCAACAGCAGCGGCATGAACGCCAACAGCGCCATGACCTTCTACGGTCAGGAAAAGGTGGAGTACAACGCCCAGCTTTGCCTCATGAATATGGCGGTCCACGGTCTCACCGGCGTCATCAAGTCCGGGGACGAGGCCAACACCTTCTATCACGACGCCCACAACCTTCAGGGCTGCTGCGACTACGTCATGGCCAATCCCCCCTTCAACGTGGACAAGGTCAAATCAGAATCCTGCGCCAGCGCCGGGCGGCTGCCCTTCGGCCTGCCCTCCGTCAACAAGAACAAGGAGGTGGGCAACGCCAACTACCTCTGGATCTCCTATTTCTACGCCTACCTGAACGAGCGGGGCCGGGCCGGCTTCGTCATGGCCTCCTCCGCCACGGACAGCCAGAACCGGGACAAGGACATTCGGGAAAAGCTGGTTCGCACGGGGGATGTGGACGTGATGATCTCCGTGGCCAACAACTTCTTCTACACCAAGTCCTTGCCCTGCTCCCTGTGGTTCTTCGACCGGGGCAAGACTCAAGCCACCCGAAACAGGGTTCTGTTCATCGACGCCCGCAATTACTATACCGTGGTGGACCGCACCCTGAACGAATGGAGCGAGTGGCAGTTGAAGAACCTCAACGCCATCGTATGGCTCTATCGGGGGGAGAAGGCGAAGTATCAGGCGTTGCTCCGCGAATATTTGCGCTATTTCCGTGGTCTTTCCGAGGCATTGATCGGGAAACAGGCCAAACGGGTCTTTTCCGCTATCGACGGCGTGGAGGACTTCGAGGATATGAAAGAGGCCCTGCTCTCAGAGATCGAGGAGGAGAAGCGGGACTGCAAGGAAAAGCTGGTAAAGGCGGAAAAGAAAGATCGGAAGCATATTCAGGCATTCTCCGACAGTTATATTGAAATGCTCCAGCGCTATCTCACGGTGCTGAATGAGGCACTTTGGCTCACAGACAAGTTCGGCGAGGGCGAGTATCGGGACGTTCCGGGGCTGTGCAGGGTGGCCTATACCACCAGGGAGGCCCAGGGCCAGGCGGAGGGCGTTTCCATTGAGGAAAAGGGCTGGTCCTTGACCCCCGGCGCCTATGTGGGCGTGGCCCCCACGGCGGACGATGGGGTGGACTTCGCCGCCCGCATGCGGGAGATCCATGCCGAGCTCCTGTCCCTCCAGGCCCAATCCAATGATCTGATGGATACCATTTCCCGAAACATGGAGGAGATGGAGTTATGAAGTGGGAGAAGGTGCGCTTGGGAGACGTTGCTGATTCCTGCCTTGGGAAAATGTTGGACCAGGAAAAAAATCGTGGAGAGTATCAGCCCTATCTTGCAAACGTGAATGTCAGATGGGGCAGTTTCGATTTGGAAAACCTACCTCAAATGCGATTTCTCGAATCTGAGGAAGATCGATATGGGTTAAAATATGGTGATTTAATCGTTTGTGAAGGCGGAGAGCCAGGACGCTGCGCCATTTGGAAAGAACAAGTCCCCAACATGAAATTCCAGAAGGCACTGCATCGAGTTCGTGTTCACAATAATGTGGATTATCGCTATTTGTTTTATTGGTTCCTCTTTGCTGGAAAACGAGGTGCCTTAGACCAATACTTCACGGGAGCAACTATCAAACATATGCCCGGCGATAAATTGAAGAGCATTATTCTTGATTTGCCCCCGCTCGAACAACAAAAAAAGATTGCTGATGTTTTTTCCGCCTACGATGATCTGATCGAAAACAATCAGAAGCAGATCAAGCTGTTGGAGGAGGCGGCCCAGCGGCTGTATAAGGAATGGTTCATCGACCTGCGCTTCCCCGGCCACCAATCTACGCCCATCGTCAATGGCTTCCCTGAGGGATGGATCATGGGAACGCTTGGACAGATAGCAGAGTTCAAACGAGGAAAAACGATTACAAAGGCACAGGTCATCCCCGGTGTTGTCCCCGTAGTTGCAGGAGGTCTGGAGCCAGCGTACTATCACAATACTGCCAATACAAAAGCCCCTGTAATTACCGTAAGCGGATCAGGTGCAAATGCGGGCTTTACAAAAATGTATCACATTGATGTGTTTGCATCGGATTGTTCATTTGCTGACAGTACCACTACCTCTTATTTAGGATATGTTTTCTGCGTTATGCAGTCGGCAAAGGAAAAACTGAGAAAGATGCAGAAGGGATCAGCTCAACCTCATGTGTATGCAAAAGATATCAACGCTCTCTCCGTGCTGATACCAGATAGACTTATATTAGAATCATTTTGCAAAATCGTATCCCAGTTATTTGAACGAATCGGGATGTTAGAGGCACAAAATATTCGACTAGCCGAAGCCCGGGATTGTTTATTGCCTAAATTGATGCATGGAGAATTGGAGGTGTAAAATGAACGAAGTACCGAAAGAATTCCTTGAAATGGTAGAAAACGATATAGAGAGAATTGACCGAGCATTATCCTCATCCACTAAGGATGGACAATGGAGTTTGTTCAGAGAGATCGACGGAAGATATCAATCGTGCATACAGAATTGGTATACGGGCATGTGGGGTTCTTCTAAAGAAGGTACATATCTACGCATCGACGAATTGGTAGGGAGCAGTTTTTATATACAGGACAATTTGAAATTTGCAAAATCAAAGCTAGAGACGTATCGTTTCCAAATGAATGCGGTCACTGTTCCGCAAGTGCCATCAACGAATGTTAGTGTCACAAACATGAACAGTATAAACATTGGCATTTCTTTTGAAGAAGCACGGCAGAAAATTGAAGAAATGACAGCATTGGATGATGCTCAAGCAAATGAGATTAAGGGAAAGATCAGCGAGTTGGAAGCTATTTCAAAAGAACAGTCTTCGCGCCGCGCCAAATGGGAGAAAGTCAAGCCAATTATAAATAGCGTTTTGAAATTCGGTGCTGATGCGGCATTGGTTGTTTTGCAGGCTGTTCTCCAAATGAAACTAGCAAATTAGTTCTTTGTTTGAAAAGCGAGTGTTAGGAGGACCATATGAAGAGAATAAAAGCAATATTAGGTTTTATGAAGAATCATAAAAGCGAGATAATAGTAGGGATTATTGTGTTTGTTATAACATCCATCTCCACTAATTTTATCAGTCGCTTGATAAAAGCCATTCCATCAGTTGGCTCGTCAATAGCCGGTTTAATAGGGAATATTATCTATTCCTCAGCGGCTGAGCACAATTCAAGCACCGTGAGTATTAATGTATTCATCTTTTGTTTGGGTTTTCTTTTTTCAGTTATGATGGTTTTTGCTTATTATGGTTACAGAAAGTCCAAGAAAATGATTAGTGAAAACGCAGAAAGAAGCTCTGATGAAGGCAATCATGTTGGAAAAAAAGCATCAAAGGAAAGGCTTGTAGGTATTGCATCTTATTTCAAAAGAACATTGGTAATGATGGTCGTTTTGACTATAATTGCATTTTCAATGATCGCAGCTACATTATTAATTCCAAATGCAAAATGGAGCAGGTTTATGCAAGATATGACTATGATTACGCCATATACAGATGATCAGACTCTCAGTCTTCTGCGTTCAGACTGGACCAGAATGGAATCAAAGGAGGACTATCAAATGATTTATCAAACAATTAACGAGATAAAGGGCGAGAACGGTTTATAATTATATGAAAGGCCTTTATCCATATGAGTCATGTATCATTATCAGATTCTTTAGCAATAACAATATCTCAGGAAGGGACAAGTATCCTTTCTGATTGCGCGGAAATCGCACTTGATTCCATTCTGGAAGATGGGCTGCTGAAAGATATTCCCTTTGTTTCTACTGCCATTTCACTCTATCGCATAGGAAAGAGCATTCATGAACGGGAGCATATTAGAAAACTGGCAGTTTTTTTAGATGAGATTCGGCAACACACTTTAGATGAAGCAACGCGTGAAGAATACTTGAGGAAGCTACGGGAGAATCCTAAAAAACGGGATAAGGAATTAGAATATGCTCTCGTTATCATTGACCGATATATAGGCTATGATAAGCCAAGAATGCTTGCAAAACTGTATTTAGCGTTTTTGCAAGAAGAAATAGATTGGAATGAGTTTGCTGCTTTTTCCGAGGTAATCGACCGTTTGTTGCCCAATGACTACCAAGCGCTCTTAGGAATAAGCTATAATTGTATAATCAAAGATGGGATTGGTAGCGAGCCGTACCTTCGCCTAGCTGCATTGGGTATGATTTATGAGCAAGGCGGTGATCCTCCTTATGCTACATATGGTCAAGGAGATAATGCTTGCTATCTCTTTAATGGCGCTACAATCGGTCGCGCGTTCAGAAATGAAAGAGCATATAAACGAACTGACTTCGGCAACAAGTTTATTGAGATAATTGAAGGAAAAGGAAAATGAGCTACGACTATTCCGAAAACATACTGGTGCAGGAGAGCGCCGGGCGGCTGCTGGAGGAGCTGGGCTGGGAGGTGAAGTTCGCCTATAACACGGAGGTGTTGGGCGAGGGCGGCACCTTTGGGCGGCGATCCTACAAGGAGATCCTGCTGGTCCGGTATTTTCGGGAGGCGCTGCGGCGGCTGAACCCCTGGATCACCGAGGCGCAGATCGGGGAGGCCCTGCAGAAGATGGAGAGTCGGCTGTCCACGGCGTCGCTGATGCAGGTGAACGAGGAGAAGTATCGTTTCATCCGGGACGGCATCCCCGTGACCGGGAAGAAGCCGGACGGAACGGACGACCTGAAGACGGCCCTGGTGATCGACTTTCAGCACCCGGAGAACAACCGTTTCCTGGCCGTCAAGGAGTTGAAGATCCACGGGGACCTGTACCGGCGGCGGACGGACATCGTGGGCTTTGTGAACGGGATACCGCTGCTGTTCGTGGAGCTGAAGCGAGCCTCGGTGGACGTGCAGAACGCCTACACGGATAACTACCGGGATTATCTGGACACCATCCCACACCTGTTCTACTACAACGCTTTCCTCATGCTCTCCAACGGCGTGGAGGCGAAGGTGGGCACCCTGGGCAGCAAGTATGCGTTCTTCCACGAATGGAAGCGGCTGGAGGAGAAGGAAGCGGGGAGCGTGGCCCTGGAGACCATGCTGCGGGGCATCTGCAAAAAGGAGAATTTTCTGGACCTGCTGGAAAACTTCATCCTCTTCGACCACAGCGACGGGCGGACGGTGAAGATCCTGGCCCGGAACCACCAATACCTGGGCGTGAACGAGGCCGCCCGGGCCTACGCCGCCCGGAAGCTGAACGACGGGAAGCTGGGCGTGTTCTGGCACACCCAGGGCTCCGGCAAGAGCTATTCCATGGCGTTTCTCGCTCAGAAGATCCGGCGGAAATTCGTCGGGTCGCCCACCATCGTGGTGCTGACCGACCGAAACGAGCTGAACAAGCAGATCAGCGATACCTTTGAAAACTGCGGGTTGCTGGGGCAATCCAAGGCGGCCAAGTTCATCGCCACCAGCGGCGAGGATCTGGTCGGGAAGCTGAAGGGGAACCCCAGCTTCATCTTCACGCTGATCCACAAATTCAACCGCCCGGACGCG
>CADCNE010000005.1 GCA_902802805.1 uncultured Eubacteriales bacterium | reverse complement strand
ACGGTTCCGCCGGCCCGGTTTTGTTTTCATACACTCGCACGCTTGCGAAGTCTTCCGGCCTTTCTTTGTGCGCCGTCTTTTCAAGCTGCCGCAGCTTTTCGGTGTAGCGCTCGCTGCGCCGCAGCTTGGCAAAGGTCTGCCGCGATACGCCCAATGCGGTGTAATACGGCCCGTACAGCTGCCACTGGGTGTTGACCTCCTCATCCGTCTCCTTCTTTTCGGCGGGGGAAAGCGACATCCCCTCGCCGGTAAAGGTAGAATTGACCGCCACATAGTGGATGCACAGCTGAACGGCGTAATCGATCTGTTCCTCCTGCGAGCCTTCGGGCAGGGCCGTGGCGGCGCGGTCGAGGAAATAGGTGAACACCTCCCCGTCAAGGGGCGTTCCGTTGACGGTCAGCGTTTCGCAGGACGGCGCCGTCACGATGACCGGCTGATCGAGGCCGGAGAGCTTTCGAAGCTCGGGCACGTAGTAGGGGTTCTCCGCGAACCGCATATCGAGCACGATATCCGCGTCCACGGGCACGCCCCGCTTATAGCCGAAGCTGCAGATGACCAGGCTCATGTGGGGGCTGCCGATCTCGGGCAGGATCTTCCGCATGAGCTTGGGGAAGTTCCGGGCCGCCACGTCGGAGGTGTCCACCACGTAGTCCGCGTGGGCCAGCATGTTCCCCAAAAACGCCCGTTCAAGGCGCACGCCGGAAGCCGCGTCGCCCCCTTCGCCCAGGGGATGCCGCCGCCGGGTCTCGTTGTATCGCTCCATGAGCACCTCGTCCCTGGCGTCCAAAAACAGGATCTCATACCGGCAGGACAGGCCCCGTAGCACGTCGAGAGCGTCCTCGGGCTTGGCGGAGAGCAAACTTTCCCGGCTGTCTATGGCCACCGCCGCCCGCTCGATGGGCACGTCCGCCTTATGGCACATGTCCACGAAGGCCGGCAGCATGGGGGACGGCAGGTTGTCCACGCAATAGTAGCCCAGCTCCTCGAGAGCGTTCAGGGCGGTGCTCTTGCCCGCGCCGCTCATGCCCGTGACGATCAAAAGATACATAAGAGCTCCTCCAGTCGCTTCACTTCCGGTTCGAGATGCACGCCAGTCTCGGCATATACCACGTCCTGCACGTAACGCATCAGCGCTTCCACGTCCCCCGCCGTGGCCCCGCCCCGGTTCACGAGGAACCCGGCGTGGAGCTCGGAGACCTGGGCCCCGCCGATGGAATACCCCTTGAGCCCGCAACCCTCGATGAGGGCCCCGGCGAAGTGGCCCTCGGGCCGCTTGAAGGTGCTGCCCGCGGAGGGCAGGGACAGGGGCTGCTTCTCCCGACGCTTCTTCATGCAGTCGGCCATGGTGGCGGCTGCCGTGCCGTCGTCCGGGGAAAGTTCCAGCTCCACCGCGGTGACGACGGTCTTGGGCCAGGCATAGGGGCTCTTGCGGTAACCCATGTCGTCGAGACGGGCGTCCTCCCAGACGAAGGTGCCGTCCCGATAGCAGCGGACCCGACTGAGGACGCTCTTGATCTCGCCGCCGTAGGCCCCGGCGTTCATGGCCACGGCCCCGCCCAGAGTGCCGGGGATGCCGCAGAGGCGCTCAAGGCCCATGAGCCCCCGCTGGATGCTCTCTTTGGCGAGGGCGGTCAGGGAGCAGCCCGCGCCGGCGGTGACCTTCGTCCCCTCGAAGACGGGGGCGGCATCGTCTCCGCTCATCTGCAGGATGAGTCCCGAAAACCCCTCGTCCGAGGGGAGCACGTTGGTGCCGTTGCCCAGCAGGATCACGGGGATATGCTCGTCCCGGCACAGGTTCAGTGCACGGCACAGCACCCACTCATCCTTTGGCTGCAGCGTGAAGGCGGCGGGACCGCCCACCCGGAAGCTGACCAGCTCGGAAAGGGGCACGTTCTCTTTGGCGCCCAGGTCCAGCAGGGCCCGGGCCACATTATCTCTATGATATACCATGGTATCAGTATAGCAAGTTCAGGTCGCAATTACAATGGCAAGCCGCTGAAAAAAGCTGTTTTTTGCCGCCTCGTCCCCACTAAGGGCGGCGGCAGCCTCCTCCTGCAGCTTTGCTTTGTGGGCATGGTACAGGAAGGGGTCGGGGACGATCACCTGCTTGTAGGCCCGATCGAGGTCCAGCAGCAGGGCGTTGCCGTAGGGACAGGGCACGTCCGTGCGGACGGAGAAGGCCCCCAGGGCTGGCAGCATCTTCTGGGTGGGCTCCGAAGTCAGGAACGCATAGAACAAACAGCACCAGCGGACTTTCTCCGGGTCCGTGTCCCGGGCAACGCCCAGATAACAGGCCTGATCCGTGAAGGGCCCGGCGGGGGCGGCGTCCGCGACCATCTCCCCGCTGCGCTGGATGTCACCCCAGGCCCGAAGGTCCAGGACCGTCCCCTCCGCGTGGTTGGCCAGGGCGGCGACGGGCGAAGTCTCCCCCACGTCGGTCTTCACATAGCCGGAGAAGCACCAGGGGGCGGCGCAGGGGGTGATGGTCAGCCCCGCCCGCAGCTCCGCCTCCGGCTCGAAGGCAGCCGCCTGCAGCTGCTCCTCATAGAGGGCGCCGGAGAAGAAGGAGTACATGTCCGCCCGGCGGCCGTAGCTGAGGCGTTCCTGAAAGTCCGCCTCCCCCATGCCCTCCACCACCACGCGGACGCCGAAGTGTCTGTCGCTGAAGGCCTCCGCCCGCTCCTCGAGAAAGGCGGTGACGCTGCCCTGGTAGGTCTTCGAGGTGACGATGTGGTAGAGGGTGATGGTGCCCACGTACTCAGGCTCCGGGATCTTCCGATTCTTCACGTAGAAGCTCTCTCCCGCTCCCGCCCCCACCCGGGGCCCGGTGTAGAGGAGAAAGAGCAGGATCAGCAGGGCGCAGGCGGCCCGAAACAGCAGCTTTTTTCTCATGTATCAGGCTATGCCCCAAAGGTAGACCCCATGCCCGAAAGCTCGTCCTTTTTCGAGGCAGGACGCGGCCGAGCCCCCGCCGTAATAGTTTTGGACACCTAACGCGAAGGAGTTTGCCTATGGAAATAAACGCAACGAAGCGCGGCCCCCGGCTCCACGTGAAGCTCAGCGGGGAGCTGGATCACCACAGCGCGGAGCAGACCAGGAACATGCTGGACACGCTCTTAAAGGACATCACCGTGCGGGACCTCACGTTGGACCTATCCGGCGTCAGCTTCATGGACAGCGCGGGCCTCGGGGTGATCCTGGGCCGATACCGCATCCTGAGCATGCGGGGCGGTCATCTCACCGTGACGGGCATGTCGGGGGCCATCGACAAGATCTTCCGCATGTCGGGGGTCTACGCCATCGTGGACAGAGTGTAAGGAGGCGCGTATGGATAACTGGATGGAACTGACTTTTCCTTCCCTCTCGATCAACGAGGGCTTTGCCCGGGCGGCCACGGCGGCCTTCGCCGGGCTGCTGGACCCCACCATCGACGAGCTCTCCGACCTAAGGACCGCGGTGTCCGAGGCGGTGACCAACGCCATCATCCACGCCTATGGAAGCGATCGTTCCGCCATGATCACCCTACGCTGTGAGGCGAAGGGAAAGAAGCTCAGGATCGTGGTGAAGGACACGGGCTGCGGCATCGCGGATATAGAATTGGCCCGACGGCCCTTCTACACCAGCAAGCCGGAGCTGGAGCGGTCCGGCATGGGCTTCGCGGTGATGGAGGCGTTCATGGACAGTCTGGAGATCGAATCGGCCCCCGGGGAGGGGACCGCCGTGACCATGGAGAAGGAGATCGGCGGGAGCCGTGGGGACTGAGGACTTCCTCCAAAGCATCCGCCGGGTGCAGGCGGGAGACCGCCGGGCGGAGGAGGCGCTGCTCAGGGAAAACATGCCCCTGGTGGCCGCCATCGCCCGCCGGTACCAGAACTGCGGCCTCAATCAGGAGGACATGATGCAGCTGGGGAGCATCGGGCTCTTGCAGGCCCTGCGGCGGTTCGACCCGGATCGGGGGCTGTGCTTCTCCACCTACGCCGTGCCCCTTATCGCCGGGGAGATACGGCGGTTCTTGCGGGACGACGGCATGGTGAAGTTCTCCCGGGAGGCGAAGTCCCTAGCCCTGAAGATCGAGCGCGTCCGCCGGGAGCAAGGGGACCTGACCGTGGCAGAGCTGTCAAAGCAGCTCAACGTGCCCGCGGAGGACATCACGGCGGCCCTGGCCTCCCGGGCGGGGGCCCTGTCCCTGGATGCGCCCACCGACGAGGACGGAACGGACCTAAACTCCTTCCTGGGCAGCAGCGACGCCGACACGGAGGGAGACGCTCTGCGGCGGGCGGAGCTTTCCGAGCTGTTCAGCCTCCTCTCGGAGCGGGAGCGGCAGGTCCTCTACCTCCGCTACTTCCGGGACCGGACCCAGGCGGAGGTGGGCAAGCGGCTGGGCCTCTCCCAGGTGCAGATCTCCCGCATCGAAAAAAAAGCCCTGCTGCGGATGCGGCAGCAGGGCGAGAAGGCATAGGTCACCTTTCTTTGATCATTTTGACACCGCCAGCGGAGATGGATGAAACAAACTTTTCCTCTCCGTTCAACCGAAAACCATTCTTCTCATAGAAGCGGATGGCCCGCTCGTTTCCCTTCACGGCCCAGAGGCACAGGTGGGGAAAGGCAGACAGTTTATCCAATGCTGCGTCCAAAAGCTGACGCCCCACGCCCATACCCTGGTATTCGGGCAGCACATATAGGGCATACACCTCGCCGGTATCGGGGTCCTCGGGCCCATGATGGCCATAGCCCACGAAGCCCACGACCCGGTCCCCGTCCTTGGCCACCAGGATATTGTCCCGCCATGCCTTGGCCCGTTCTTCGCTCACTTCCAGAGTGAACTTTTCGAGATACGCCTGGCTCACCAGGCCCGGATAGGTCACCTGCCAGCACTTCCAGTGGACGAAGGCCTTGCCTCGGACCTCATCCTCGGTCTCCATAGGTTTGATGATGATACCCATAGCCATGCCTGCCTCAATAGTTGATGGTGCCCTCGGTGCCGGCGATGATGCGCTTGATGTTGTCCTTGTGGCGCACGACGATGACAACGGTGCAGAGAAGGGCGAAGAGCCAGAGCCAGGGCCGCTGGTTATGGTTCACGATGCAGAGGATGGTGAAGAGGCAGGAGCTCGTCATGGACACCAGGGACATCATGTGGCAGCAGAGGAAGACGACGAGGGCGAAGACGGCAGTGATGCCGCCGCCCAGGGGGAAGCTGAGGAACATGAAGGCGAAGAAGCAGGCCACGCCCTTGCCGCCCCGAAAGCGGTACAGTACCGGCCAGCAGTGGCCCAGCACCACGCCCAGGCCCCCGATGTAGGCGCCGAGAGCCCAGTCCATGGCGCTCTTCTGGATGGCGATTCCCCACCATTTGCCCAGGTACGCGCCGAGGGCCACCCCCAGCAGGCACTTGAAGGCGTCGCCGCAGAAGGTGAGCACGCCCCACTTGGTGCCGAAGACCCGGGTCATGTTGGAGGCGCCGGGGTTGCCGCTGCCGTGCTGGCGCACGTCGTCATGCAGGAATCGTTTGGAATATAGGACAGCCGTCTGGAAGTTGCCGATGAAGTAGCTGAGGATGAGGATGATGGCCACGGTCTGGATCTGCACCACATTCAACAGCATAGCTTATTCCTCCTTGCCCCGCGTTCTGAAGATGATCTTGATGGGCGTGCCCGCGAAGCCAAAGGTCTTGCGAAAGTAGTTCTCCATGTACCGCCGGTAGGAGAAGTGGACCAGGGCTTCGTCGTTGACGAAGAAGACGAAGGTGGGCGGCTGGACGCTGACCTCCGTGGCGTAGTAGATCTTGAGCCGCCGCCCGGACATGGCCGGGGGCTCCGTCATGGAGATGGCCTCGTTGACCACGTCGTTGAGAAGGCCGGTCTTGATGCGGCGGACGGACTGGGCGTAGCTCTCCTTGGCGGCTGCAAGAAGCTTGTTCACCCGCTGACCGGTCTTGGCGGAGATGAACAGGAAGGGCACGTAGTCCATGAAGGCGAGATCCACCTGCATATCCTTCTTGAACTGGTTCATGGTATTGGTGTCCTTCTCGATGAGGTCCCACTTGTTCACCACCAGCACCGAAGGTTTCCCCTCCTCGTGGACGTAGCCCGCGATCTTCACGTCCTGCTCCGAGAGGCCCTGCTCCGCGTCCACCACGATGAGCACCACGTCCGCCCGGCGCACGGCAGCCAGGGAACGGATGACGCTGTACCGCTCGATGGTCTCGTCCTCCACGGCGCGCTTCCTGCGGATGCCGGCGGTGTCCACCAAAACATAGGGCTCCCCGTCCAGAGTGAAGGCGGTGTCCACGGCGTCCCGGGTGGTGCCGGGGATGTTGGAGACGATGCACCGCTCCTCGCCCAAAATGGCGTTCACCAGACTGCTCTTGCCCACGTTGGGCTTGCCCACCACGGCGATGTTCAGGGGGTGCTCCCCCTCCTCCTCTACCTCCTCCGGGAAGTGGGCGCAGACCTCGTCCAGCATGTCGCCGAGGCCCAGGCCCTGACCGGCGGAGATGATGATGGGGTCCCCGAGGCCCAACGAATAAAACTCGTATATGGCGTCGTTGAACTTGGGGGCGTCCAGCTTGTTCACCGCCAGGACCACGGGCTTGTTGGACTTTCGAAGCATCCCGGCCACCTCCTCGTCGGCAGCGGTCATGCCCTCCCGACCGTCCACCAGGAAGACGATCACGTCCGCCGTCTCGATGGCCAGCTCCGCCTGCCGCCGCATCTGGACGGCGATGATGTCCTCGCTCTCGGGCTCGATGCCGCCGGTGTCGATGAGGGTGAAGCTGTGGGTGAGCCACTCTGCGTCCGCGTAGATGCGGTCCCGGGTGACGCCCGGCGTGTCCTCCACGATGGAGAGCCGCCGGCCGATCAGCTTGTTGAAAAGGGTGGATTTGCCCACGTTGGGCCGCCCCACGATGGCTACCAAAGGTTTGCTCATAGCTCGTCTCCAAATATCAATTCGATGAATTCCCGGCCGCCGGTGAAGGGAACGATCCGGCGACCCAGCTTTTCTTCCAGTTCGGACCGCGTCACGCCGTCCAGAAACACGTCGTCCTTCTCCCGCAGCATGTTCCGGGGAATGAGGAGCGGTCCGCCGCCCCGCTCCGGAAAAGCTGCCTCGATGTCCCCCGCCGTCACCAGCCCCGCCACGTGGACGTTGCCGCCGAAAAAGCGGTTCTGGACGGGGATCACGTCTGCATAAATATTATATTTTTCCAAATATTTATACAGCTCCTTAAAGAACAGGTTGGCTGCCACGCCCCCGGCCACGGTCACATTTCGCGGCGCGGGCAGGGGGTTCTTCTCCGCCAGGGCCTCCCGAAAGTCCAGCTCGAAGAGCCGCAGCAGGCCCACGCCGTTCTCGATCTGTGGGAAGTCCCCGTAGCTCTCGGCGTCGGGCAGAGGCAACTCCGCCGTCAGGTACCACTCGTCGGAGAGGTAGAAGAAGGTGTCGCCCCACCGTTCCCGAAACGCCGCCTGCTTCTGCTCCCCGTAGGCGATCAGGGCCCTCGCCTCCTCCACCGTGTAGCCCCGCAGGGGGTAGAGCCCCTCCCGGTACCTGGTGAGTCCCACGGGCACGGCGGCGATAGAGGCGCAGCAGGGATAGAGGCTCGCAAGGTCGGTGAGGGTCCTCTCCAATGCCTCGCCGTCGTTCAATCCGGGGCAGAGGACGATCTGGGTGTGGAAGGTGATGCCCGCCTCCTTGAGGGCCGTGAGCCGCTCCATGATCCGCCCCGCCGTTGGGTTGGCCATGAGCTTCACCCGCAGCGCCGGGTCCGTGGCGTGGACGCTCACATAGAGAGGGCTGACCCGCCGTTTCAGAATACGTTGAAACTCCTCCTCGGACACGTTGGTCAGCGTCACATAGTTGCCCATGATGAAGGACAGCCGCCAGTCGTCGTCCTTCACATTCAGGGAGCTGCGGATGCCCTTGGGCATCTGGTCCACGAAGCAGAAGAGGCACCGGTTTTTGCAGGTCTGCATCCGGTCCATGAGGGTGGTCTCAAAGCACAGGCCCAGGGGCTCCCCCACCTTCTTGCGGACAAGAAAGCGAAGCTTCTCCCCTTCCCGCTCCACCTCCACCACGAGACGGCTGCGAACGCTCAGGGCTTCGTAGTCGATGAGGTCCTTTACCGGCTCCCCGTTGACAAGGAGCAGCCGATCCCCCGCCCGCAGCCCCTCCCGGGCCGCCGGGGAACCTGTCTCCACCCGGGTGATCGGTTTTCCCTGCATATACCTATCCATTATACGCTTAGGATAGCATAGTTTGCCTGTCTTTTCAAGGCAACAAAAAAGCTCTTTGACAGAGCTTTCTTCGTTGCGATCAGTTGGTGGTAATCACGGATGTCAGGCTTCTTTCTTGTCCTTCTTATCCATGTCGATGACCTTTTCGCCATCATAGTACCCGCACTTCTTGCAAACCGCGTGGGGGAGCTTCAGCTCGTGGCACTGGGGGCACTCCACCAGGGTGGGGGCCGTCAGATTGTTGTTCGCCGAACGACGGGAATCCCTACGAGCCTTGGACGTTTTTCTTTTCGGTACTGCCATGATTACACCTCCTTATCCTCAAAACTCAATGCTTTTAGCGCATCAAAGGCGCTGATTCTGGTTTTCTCGGCGCAGTCGCACCGAAACCGGTTGAGATCGACGCCGCAGACGGGGCACAGCCCCTTGCAATCGGGCTTACAGAGGCTCACCATGGGCAACTGCAGAAAGAGCTCGTCCATAAACGCCTGGGTAAGGTCGATCACGTCGCCCTCGAAGGGATAGCTTTCGTCCCCCTCCTCCCGCAGAACGGCCTTTACAAACCGATCCTCGAAGGAGAAGGCGAAGGGCTCCTCGAAGGCCCTGTTGCAGCGGGCGCAGACGGAATCCAGCGTGACCCTGGCTTCGCCTGTGACGGTGAAGCCCTGGCCGTCGCCCACGACGGTGCCAACTAAATCGGCGTCGCCCAGGAAGCGGACGGTCCGGCCGCAGTAGGTCTGTTCCTCCAGCGGGCCGTGCCAGGCGAAGGGAAAGACCTCGCCCAACTGCTTTGCCGCCTGATGAATGGACAGTTCCATAGCGCACCCCTCAAAATCAACCAAAGTGTATTCTACTTGCTTCGCGGCCGTTTGTCAACCACATTCTTGCCTTTTTTCTTTGGTTTTTCCGGCACAAAAGCCCGCTTTTCCGGGATCAGGCACCGGCCGCCCCGTCCGATCAGGTCCTCCCGGTGGCAGAGGCGCAGGGCCTTCTCCACCAGGGGCCTATTTTGGGGGAGCCAATACTGCATGAGGGCCCGCTGCATCCGCTTCTCCTCCCCCCTGGGGATGTGGATGGGCGCCATGGTCCGGGGGTCGAGGCCCGTCCAGTACATGCAGGTGGACACGGTGCCGGGCGTCGGATAGAAGTCCTGGACCTGCTCGGGCCGGTGGTTGATGGACTTCAGGTATTCGGAAAGCTCGATGGCGTCCTCCAGCGTGCAGCCCGGGTGGGAGGAGATAAAGTAGGGCACCACGTACTGCTTCCTATTGAACTGCTTGTTGAGGCGAGCGTACTTGGTGAGGAACGATTCGTAGACCTCATGGGAGGGCTTGTTCATGGCCGCCAGGGTGCGCTCCGACACGTGCTCCGGGGCCACCTTCAGCTGGCCGGAGATATGGTGTTTGACCAACTCCTTGAGGAAGCTGTCGTCCTTGTCAAACAAGGCGTAGTCGAAGCGAACGCCGGAACGGACGAAGACCTTCTTCACCCCCGGCACCTGCCTGAGGCGGCGGAGAAGGTGGACGTACTCCTTATGGTCCGCGTGGGCCTTCATGACGGGACAGGGATCGTGGCCGATGCACTGGCGGTCTGGGCAGACGCCGGACTTCAGCTGCTTGGGACAGGCGGGTTGGCGGAAGTTGGCCGTGGGGCCGCCCACGTCGTGGATATAGCCCTTGAAGCCCGGGTCACGGGTCAAAGCCTCGGCCTCCTTGACCAGCGATTCCTCGCTCCGGGAGGTGACCACCCGGCCCTGGTGGAAGGTGAGGGCGCAGAAGTTGCAGCCGCCGAAGCAGCCCCGGCAGGAGGTCAAAGAGAAGGCCACCTCGCTGAGGGCTGGGATGGGGTGTTCGTACATGGGGTGGGGCCTGCGGGTGAAGGGCAGGGCGTAGACCGCGTCCAACTCCTCTCGGGAAAGGGGCGCGGACGGCGGGTTGCAGACAAGATACCCCTTCTCGTGGGCCTGGACCAGGGTCCTCCCTCGTACGGCGTCCTGCTCCCGGGCCTCGGTCATAAAGGCCTCAGCGTATTTCTTTTTATCCGTGGATACCTCCTGATAGGAGGGCAAAGTCACATAGTTCTCCAAGCCGTCCAGGGTAGCCGCCTGATAGCAGCTGCCGGGGATAGTGCGGATGTCCCGGATGGGCGTCCCGGCGTCCAGGGCTTCGGCGAGAGCCACGATGGAACGCTCCCCCATGCCGTAGAGCAGCAGGTCCGCCCCGGCGTCGTAGAGGATGGAGTGGCGGACCCTGTCGTCCCAGTAGTCGTAGTGGGCGAAGCGGCGCAAACTGGCCTCGATGCCGCCGAGGATCACAGGCACCCCGGGATATGCCTCCCGGCATCGGTTGGCGTAGACGATGGCGGCCCGGTCGGGGCGCTTGCCCGCCTTGCCGCCCTCGGAGTAGGCGTCCTCGGACCGGGGCCTTTTGGCGGCGGTGTAGTGGTTCACCATGGAATCGATGTTGCCGGAGGAAACCAAAAAGCCCAGCCGGGGCCGGCCGAGCCGCCGGAAATCCTGGGCGCTGTGCCAGTCGGGCTGGCAGATGAGCCCCACGGAGAAGCCCCTATTTTGGAGCACCCGGGCGATGATGGCCGCACCGAAGCTGGGGTGGTCGATATAGGCGTCCCCCAGCACATAAACAAAGTCCAGGGCCTCGATGGAAAGGCGATCCATCTCCTCCCTGGTGGCGATGGGTATGCGGCTGATAGGCTGCCTACTCGTTTGTCTCGCCCTCCTCCATGAAAGCGGCGTGAGGGGATATGGGCTCGGCCACCGCGTCCATCTCCCGGTCCATGGGTACGATGCCCGCGTTCCTGAGCTCCCCCACCAGATAGTCGATGGTGTCGGTCAGTTCCCGCCGCTCCTGTTCCATCTGCTGGAACTGGCGGATGATCTCGTCGAGAAAATCGTCCACCTCCTCCAGGTCATAACCCAGGAAGGTCCGGCGAAAGGATTTGTTGGCGATAGCTTCCACGGTCATCATGGCATGCACCTCTAAAACAACAGGGCGGCACAGGCCGCCCCAGGGTTGGGGTTAAATAGATTACAGGTCCTCGTACTCCCCGTTCTCGTTGCCGATCACGTCGTAGTTGGTGGGGGCCACCACGAAGATGCCCCGGCTGATCTTGGCGATGGTGCCGCTGAGGGCGTAGATAGCGCCGGAGATGAAGTCCAGAATGCGCTGGGCCGCGGCCACGTCCAGCTCCTCCATGTTGACGATCACAGGCTTGCGGGCCTTGAGATTGTCGATGATGTTCTGGGCGTCCTCGTAGCTGACAGGATGGTAGACGATCATCTTCATGGCCGCCACGTTGGGCATGGGCACCGTCTCCCCGCCCCCCTGGAGCCGGGGCTCCCGGGCCGGTTTCTTGCCTTCCGTCTCGATCAACGGACGGCGGCGCGGCGCAGCGGCAGGGGCAGCCTCCTTATCAGGGGCCACATCCTCCTCAAAGAGATCGCCCTCCGGCTTGTCCTCGGCTTCCTCGATGCCGATAAAATCAAGGAATTTATTATAGATGCCCACAGTTTCCCCTCCTAAACAGGTCCAATTACAGTTTGTTCCGCTTTCCGAAGATGGCCGTGCCCACCCGGACCATAGTGGCTCCCTCCAGGATAGCCTCAGGATAGTCGTGGCTCATGCCCATGGAGAGCTCCCTGAGGGGCTGCTCCGGGAACAGGGGGCGCAGCTTCTCTCTGAGCTCATAGAGCCGGGCGAAATAGGGACGGGCCGCCTCGGCGTCCACGTCGGGGGGGACGCACATAAGGCCCTCCACCTTCAGGTGCTTGAGCCTGCAGGCAAGCTCCAGCAGGTAGGGCACATCCTCTATGGGCGCGCCGCCCTTCTGCGCCTCGCCGCCGATGTTCACCTGCAGCAGGATGCTCTGGATGATGTCCAGCTTTTTGGCCTGAGCCTCTATATCGAGGAGCAGTTTTTCCCGGTCTGCAGACTGGATGAGGCGCGCATTGCCGATGATGTATTTTACCTTATTGCTCTGTAATTGTCCAATAAAATGGAGCTCCGCCCCGTGTTGTTTATAAAAAGTTAACTTATCCCGGACCTCCTGGGCGTGGTTCTCCCCCACGGCCATCTGGCCGCAGGCGAAGGCCTCGGCGATGCGCTCCGGCTCCACATACTTGGTGACGGCGATGAGCTTCACGTCGTCCACGCTGCGGCCGGCCCGCTGACAGGCCGTCGCTATCTTTTCCCGGACCTCGGTGATGTTTTCAGCAATGCTCATGGATATGCGCCTCTTTTCGATATGACGATCTTTACGGAACGGGCGTGGGTTTGGGCGTGGGCGTGGGGACAGCCGTGGGCGCGGGGGTGAAGGACGGCGTGGGTGACGCGGAGGATTCCTCATCATCGTCGTCATGATACTGGAACCGGAGGCCCCGGGTCAGACGGATGTTCTTGTTGGCCGCCTCGATGATAGCCGTTTCCCCGTCGGAGGCGGGGATGACCACCTGGATGGGCTGGTAGGCCCGGCCGGTGTTGATGAACACGTAGGGAAGGCCGCCGTTATAGTAGATGCCCTCCACGGGGATGGAGACGCCGCTGGCTTCGCTGTGGATGCTGAAGGTCATGGTCCGATTCTCCAGCACCGGCAAGACGTCCCGGTTGACCTCCAGGATGTACAGCACATACTTGGCGGCGGGGCGCTCGGCCACCACCCGGCCCGTATAGGACGTGTCCTGATACTTCACCTTCATCTCGTAGGTGTTGCCCACGATGAGGCGCTGGGAGCTGGAGGCGGAGACGTTGAAAGCCACATAAAAGCCGTTGGGATCCACCACCCGATAGACGCCGCTGGCGTTGTAGGAAGCGGACACGGGAGACGATACCACCCGGCTGATCTGGGACGCGGTGAGGGAGTCGATGCTCATGGCGTTCTCGTAGCCGTCCAGGTGGAAACTGATATAGCCCGATCCTGAGTTGTTGACGAGGGTGCTCTCCGCCGAAAAGGCGCTCTTGAGGCCATCGAGCTGCTGATAGCTGGCGGTCAAGGTAGCGTCGGCGGGCACGATCTGCCTCAATAGGTTCTGCCGGGCAGTCAACAGGTCGTCCAGCTCCTCCGCGAGCTGGATGTAGTCGAGGCCGTCCTTGCCCAGGGAGGCCTGGGTCATCTTGTCCACGATCTCCGTGACCCGGTCGTTGTAGGCGGCTATCTGATCCGGCAGCGTCAGTCCATCGGCGGAGTTGAGGCGCAGGAGGGTGATCTGCTGCTGGTAGATCTGCTGCTCCTTGCTGACGATATCGGACATCTGGTTCTCGTAGCCCTTGCGGTAGAGATACGCCACCTGCTGGGAGTTGTTGACCATGTCCCCCTCGCTGACCAGGTAGCGTATGGTATGATAGTCCTCAGACGGGGCCACGTTCTCCCGCCGGATGATGACGCCGGTGAATTCGAGATCCCCCGCCACCGTATCGGTGCCGAGACGCCCCGTGGTGGGCTTCAAAATGCGGTAGCCCACATAGGCGCCCACCAGCAGGATGGGCACCAGCAGTATGAGATAGAATCGGAGCCTAAACCTCCTTGTCCGCTGCTTCCTCGCCGACAACTTCCTTCACCTCATAACCCTGTTTTTGGGACCGGCCGTACTGCCGATCGAAATTCTCCCGGTTCTTGGCGATGTACCCCTCGTAGAGGGCCGTGCCGTCCATGCCGCTGCGGATGCACATGCTGACGAAGAAGTGCAGCACGTCCACCAGCTCCTCCTGGATGGCCTTCTCGTCCTGGGGCTTTTTGTTCTTCCACCACTTGTACTGGACCTCGTTGAGGACCTCCATGATCTCCTCGATGCAGGCAAGGGCGTCCTTCTGCATCCACTCCTCGTAGGAGTAGTTGAGGTTTCGCCGCTTCATGATGTCCTCGTCCAGGCTCTTCTGCAGGGCGAAGATCACGTCCAGCCGATCCATATTCTCCATGGGTCTATTCCCTCCCCATCCACTGATCGAGCATCCCTTCCATCTCCCGCTGCACGCCCTTGATGGGGCCCACGGCCGCCAGGACGGCCCGCCGGGGGGACAGCACATGGGATAAAATGTCGTTTACTCTGTCTATTGTAACACATTCGATGGCGGATAGGGTATCCTCTATTGTGAATTCTTTGTTTTGTAAAAGTAACCTTTTTCCGATGGCGTTCATGTGGGCGCCGCTGCCCTCCATGCCCAGGAGGAAGCTCCCCTTGAGCTGGGCGCGGCTCCGCTGGAACTCCGCCTCGGTAAGGCCATCCGTTTTGAGTCGATCGAGCTCCGCCAAAGCGAGCTCCAGGGTCTTCGCAGCCTGCTTCTCGCCGCTGCCGAAGTAGAGGCAGATGGCCCCCGTGTCCCGGTAAGCCATGGGGTAGGTATAGACCGAGTAGGCGAGGCCCAGCTCCTCCCGGATCTTCTGGAAGAGGCGGCTGGACATGCTGCCGCCCAAAGCGTTAGAAAGGACCGCCAGGGCGAAGTTTTCCGCCGTGTCGAGGCGATAGCCGGGGAGCATCAGGCAGGCGTTCACCTGCTCCGTGTCCTTGCGGACGAACAGCCACCTCTTCCCCGCCCGGGGCTCCCGCTCCTTCACCATGTCCCCCTCCCCCCGGGGGCAGTCCGAGAAAGCCTCTTCGAGCAGGGGCAGCAGCGTTTCGGGGGCGAAGCTCCCGGCGCAGGCGATGACCACGTTGCCGGAGATATAGCGCCGGGCCATGTAGGAAAGGACCTGATCCCGGGTGAAGGCGGAGACGGTCTTTGCGGTGCCCAGGATGGCCGAGGAGAGGACCGTGCCCCGGTAGTAGGCGGAGCCGGCGGTCTCGAAGGCCTTGTCCTCGGGAGAGTCCTCGCTCATGAGGATCTCCTCGATGACCACCCGCTTCTCCTTCTCCATCTCCTGGGCGTCCAGGGCCGGATGCAGGGTGATGTCCGAAAGCATGTCCACGGCAAGGGGCAGGTCCTCGTCCAGGACCTTGGCGTAAAAGCAGGTGCACTCCTTGGCGGTGAAGGCGTTGAGGTTCCCGCCCACCGCGTCCATCTCGGCGGCGATATCCGCCGCGGACCGCCGGGCCGTGCCCTTGAAGACCATATGCTCGATGAAGTGGCTGATGCCCGCCTCCGCCCCGCTCTCGAAGACGGAGCCCGCGTTGACCCACACGCCGACGGCCACGGACCTCAGATTGTCCATGGGCTCCATGACGACGCGGATACCGTTGGTTAGTTTTGCCTGTCTGATCAAAGTGTCGTTCTCCTTTTTCGGGTAGGGTGCCCCAAAGGAGCCCCGGTTAACAAAAGAGGGCGTACTGGTCTCATTACGCCCCCAAAGGTACGTCGATCTTAGTTGTCCTTCTTCTCGTCCTCGGGAAGCAGGCCCTTGCGATCCAGGCTGATCTTACCCGTCTTGGGGTCGATCTCGATGACCCGGACCAGCACCTTGTCGCCCAGGTTCATGACGTCCTCCACCTTGGCGACCCGCTTCTTGTCCATGCGGGAGATGTGCAGGAGGCCGTCCTTGCCGGGGGTCAGGTTGATGAACGCGCCGAAGGTCTGGATGTTCACCACGGTGCCCAGGTACACTTCGCCGACCTCGATCTCCTTCACGATGCTGTCGATGATCTTCTTGGCCTCCTGAGCCGCCGCCTCGTCGGGAGAAGCGATGGACACGGTGCCGTCGTCATCGATGTCGATCTTGACGCCGGTCTGGGCGATGATGCCGTTGATGGTCTTGCCGCCGGAGCCGATGACGTCACGGATCTTGTCGGGGTTGATCTTGAAGCTGATGATGCGGGGCGCGTAGGGAGAGAGCTCCGCACGGGGCTCGCTGAGGCACTCGCACATCTTGTCGAGGATGAACAGCCGACCGCGGCGGGCCTGAGCGAGGGCACGGGTGAGGATCTCCTCGTCGATGCCCTTGATCTTGATATCCATCTGGATGGCGGTGATGCCCTCACGGGTGCCGGCCACCTTGAAATCCATGTCGCCCAGGAAGTCCTCGAGGCCCTGGATGTCGGTGAGCACGGCGATGTTGCCGGTGTCCACGTCCTTGATGAGGCCCATGGCTACGCCCGCCACCATCTTCTTGATGGGCACGCCCGCGTCCATGAGGGCCAGGGTGCTGGCGCAGATGCTGGCCTGGGAGGTGGAGCCGTTGCTGGAGATGACCTCGGACACGAGGCGCATGCAGTAGGGGAACTCCTCCTCGGTGGGGAGCACGGGTAAGAGCGCCCGCTCAGCGAGGGCGCCGTGACCGATCTCGCGGCGGCCGGGGCTGCGCACGGGACGGGTCTCGCCGGTGCTGTAGGGGGGCATGTTGTACTGGTGCATGTAGCGCTTGGAGTCCTCGAGGCCGATGCCGTCCAGGATCTGAGCTTCGGCGATGGTGCCCAACGTGGCGATGGTCATGACCTGGGTCTGGCCCCGGGTGAACACGGCGCTGCCGTGGGTCCTTTCGAGGATGCCCGCTTCGCACCAAATGGGACGGATCTCTTCCTGGCCGCGGCCGTCGGGACGGATCTTCTGGTTGATGATCTTGTCCCGCATGACTTCCTTGGTCATGTTGTAGAGGATGGCGTCGATGTCCTTAGCTTCGTCGGGATGGGCTTCGTCAAAAGCGGCATGAACTTCAGCCTTCACCTGCTCGGTGCGGACCTCCCGTTCGTGACGGTCGAAGGTGTCCATCTGCCAGACCACCTTATCCATGGCGAATTCGCGGACGGCCTTATCGAGCTCCTCGGCGGGCTTATGGATGTTCACTTCCATCTTGGGCTTGCCGATCTCGTCCTGGATGCTCTGGATGAAGGCGCAGATCTTCTTGATCTCCTCATGGGCGAACAGGATGGCGCCCAGCATCTCCTCCTCGGTGATCTCCTGTGCACCGGCTTCCACCATCATGACGGCGTCCTTGGTGCCGGCCACGGTGAGGGTGAGGCGGCTGTTCTCCCGATCCTCCACACCGGGGTTCAGGATGTACTTCCCGTCCACATAGCCCACGGCCACAGAGCCGGTGGGGCCCATGAAGGGGGCTTCGGAGATGGACAGGGCGATGGAGGAGCCGAGCATCGCCATGATGTCGGGCTGCACGTCCTGGTCTACGGAGAGGCACGTGGCGATGACCTGCACGTCGTTATAGAAGCCCTTGGGGAACAGGGGCCGCAGGGGCCTATCGATGAGCCGGTCGGTCAGGATGGCCTTCTCGGAGGGACGGCCTTCCCGCTTGATGAAGCCGCCGGGGATCTTGCCCACGGAGTAGAGCTTCTCTTCAAATTCAATGGACAGGGGCAGAAAATCCACGCCGTCCCGGGGGGCTTTGGCCACGGTGGCGCAGACCAGCACCGCGGTACCGCCGCAGCGCACCAGGCAGGAACCGCCTGCCTGTTCGGCGTACTTGCCGGTCTCGACGACGAGCTTGCGATCGCCGATCATGGTTTCGAACTGTTTGAACATTCCTCTTTATATCCTCTTTCTTATATTGATGCCTGTTTCATGAGAGCCCGCTTTCGGGACGCAAGGAGGAAGAGCGCCCAAAAACGGAGGCGGGTTCTTCGCCCGCCTCCCTGCCTTGTCGTTACTTTCTGAGGTTCAGCGCTGCCAGGATGGCACGATACCGCTCGATGTCCTTCTCCTTCAGGTAGTTGAGAAGGCCCCGGCGCTGACCGACCATCTTGAGAAGGCCGCGACGGCTGTGATGGTCGTTCTTGTTGGTGGCAAGGTGCTCGTTGAGGTGGTTGATCCGCGCAGTCAGCAGCGCGATCTGCACCTCGGGGGAACCGGTGTCGCCCTCGTGCAGGGCGTACTTGGTGATGATCTCCTGTTTGGTCATGGTGATATATCCTCCTTTTATTTTAGCCCCGTAAACTGAGAAGAAGTGAAGGCCGTGAACGGCCCGGAGACACGCTTGGACCCAGTCTGCGGTTTAACCTTCGATACTGTATCACAAACCCTTCGGGTTGTAAACAGTTTTTTTGCGGGAATTAAAAAGTTTTTTCGCCGCCGCCACGTCCCGGCCGATCTGCTCGGAGAGGGCGTCCAGCGAGGGGAAGGTCCGCTCCTCCCGGAGCCGGGAGAGCAGGGCCACGGACAGGTCTTGGCCGTAGAGGGACGGGCTCTCGTCCAGGATGTAGGTCTCCACGGTCCGCATTTTCCCCGCCACGGTGGGGTTCTTCCCCACGTTGGTCACGGCGGGATGCTCTGCCCCGTCCAGAAGGGCATGGGCGGCGTAGACCCCGTCGGGGGGCAGCAGCTGCTCCCCCGTCTCTACGTTGGCCGTGGGATAACCCAGTTCGTGGCCGATGTGGCGGGCGCTGACCACGGGGCCGCAAAGGGTATAGGGGCGGCCCAAGAGGGCCCGGGCGGCCTCCATGCGGCCCTCGCTGACCAGAGCCCGGACGCGGGTGCTGGACACGGGCTCACCGTCCACCAGCACCGGTTCGGCGATGAGGACCTGGAAGCCGTGTTCCTCGCCCAAGGCCCGCAGGGTGTCGGCGGTGCCGGCGCCGTACTTGCCGAAGGTATAGTTGAACCCGGCGGCCAGGGCGGCGACATCGTACCGCTCCTGAAGGTAGCCCACAAAGGCCTCGGGGGACAGGTCCGCGAATGCCTGGGTGAAGTCCACCATGTCCACCCGGTCCGCCCCGGCTTCCCGAAGCCAACGGGTGCGCTGGTCGGGAGTGGACAGGCAAGTCACCGGCAGGTGCAGGAGCTTCCCCGGAGCGTCGGCGAAGGTGAAGGCCACGGTCTGGGCAGAGAGGGCCCGGGCCGCCTCCGCCGCCTGGCGCAGGAGGGCCTGATGGCCCACATGGACCCCGTCGAACATGCCCAGGGCCAGGACCGATCTCGGTTTTTTGCTGGTTTCGCTCATAAAACTATACTCAATACAGGTGCACAGCGAGCCGCGCCCGGTGACCTTCCACCTTGCCCACGCCCAGGAAGATGCCGCCGCAGTAGAGCCGCACCGGGCCGTCGGGCCGTTTGTCGCTGCCGTGAAGGTCCGTAGGGAGACCGTTTTTGGTGGGGATCAGCCGGTCCTCGGGAAGCGTCAGGGCAGGGAACTGGTTGAGGGCGTCCTCGCAGGAGACCAAGGCCTGCTGGATGGTGCCCGCCTCCTGCATGGCCCGCAGCTCCTCCACGGTGAAGGAATGTTCCACCGAGAAGGGGCCGGACCGGGTGCGAAGCAAGACGCCCATATGGCCGCAGGTGCCCAGGGCGTGGCCCAGGTCGTGGCACATGGTCCGAACATAGGTGCCCCGGGAGCAGGTCATCTCGAGGAGGAACCGCCCCGCCCCCTCCTGCCGGAGCAGGACCAGGTCGCTGATGGTCACGGGCCGCCGCTTCTCCGGCACGTCCTTCCCCTGCAGGGCCAGGTCATACAGCTTCTGGCCGTTGCTCTTCAGGGCGGAATAGGCGGGGGCCAGCTGCTCTATCTCGCCCGTAAACCGGGGCAAAACGGCCTCCAACGCCGCGGCGGGGATATCCCTCTCCCCCGTCTCCACCACCTGCCCAAAGCTGTCCTGGGTGTCCGTGGCGGCCCCCAGGATGAGCTCGAAGCGGTAGGTCTTGTCCTTGTCGACGAGATAGTCGAAGAGGCGCACCGCCCGGCCTACGCATACGGGCAGGATGCCCGCCGCGCCGGGGTCCAGGGTGCCGAGGTGGCCCACCCGCTTCTCGCCGAACAGCCGCCGCACGTCCACCACGCAGTCGGAGCTGGACAGGCCCGGGGGCTTCAACAGGGGCACAACGCCTTCCATGGTCATGCGTCAAAAGCGGTCAGCAGGGCCTTCGTGACCTCCGCCTCCGCTTCCGCTAAACTCATATGCAACGTGGCGCCCGCCGCCCGCAGGTGGCCGCCGCCGCCGTAGGCCCTGGCCAGGGCCGCGCAGTCCACCCTATCCTTGGCCCGCAGGCTCAGCTTCACCTCGCTTGCCCCCTCCTCCCGGAGGAAGCAGGCCACGACCACGGTCTCCACGTCCCGGAGGCTGTCGATGATGCCCTCCGCGTCGGCCTTGAGGCCGTCCACAGCCTCCGTTTCGGCCTTGGAGAGGGTGGCCACGATGACCTGGCCGTCCCGGTAGAGTTTGGCGTTCTCCACGGTCCGGGCGGTCATGCGGAGCTTTTGGAGCCGCTGGTTGCGGTAGATGAGCCGGTTGCACTCGGGGAGGTCGAAGCCGCTCTCCATGACCTTGCCCATGAGGGCGAAGGTCCGGGGGGTCACGCTGGAATAGGCGAAGTTGCCCGTATCCGTGGCGATGGCCGTGTAGAGGCATGCCCCCACCTCGGGGTTGATGGGCTGGCCGAAGGCGTCATAGAGCAGGGTGATCAGCTCCCCCGTGGCGGCGCAGTCCTCGATGTAGTTGACGTCGGCAAAGCCCGGGTTGGTGATGTGGTGGTCGATGCACAGGCTGGGCTTGGTCCCCACCCGGTCCCACTGGCTGCCGGTCCGGCCCACGTCGGCGCAGTCCACGGCCACGAAGGCCTGAACGTCCACGGCCGCGTCCGGGGCAAGCAATCCGTCAGCGCCGGGCAGAAAGGCGTAGAGGTGAGGCAGGGGGTCGTCGCAGACGACCCACGCCTGTTTGCCCAGCTGCTGCAAAAGTTTTTGGAGCGCCAGACAGGAGCCCAGGGTGTCCCCGTCGGGGGCCACGTGGGCCATCAGCAGAAAGCTGTCGTATTTCGTTAAAAAGGCGACGGCGTCACTCAGCATCGGGCTTGTTCTCCCCGTTGATGTCCAGCTTGCTCAGGATGTCCGCGATATGAACGCTGTAGGCGATGCCCTCATCGAGGACGAACTTGAACTTGGGGATGGCCCGGATCTGCATGCGCTTCCCAAGCTCCCAGCCGATGTGTCCGGCGGCGTTGTTCAAGGTGGCGATGGTGTCCTTCCGGGCCTGCTCGTCGGTATCGTAGACGGACACGCTGACCTTGCAGTACTTGAGGTCCCGGGTCACGCTGCATTCGGATATGGTGGTCATGGCGGAGATCCGGGGATCCTTCATGTCGAAGATGATGCCCGACAGGGTCTTCTTGATCTCCTCGTTGAGCCGTTCGGTTCTGTTGTTTGCCATAGTCTTCTCCTTTATCGTAGAAAAGGGGACGCCGAAAGACGCCCCCGGTCACTGTTGTTTTACCGCTCCACCTGCTCCATGGTGTAGGCTTCGATCACGTCGCCCTCGTGGATATCGTTGAAGTTCTCGAAGGAGATACCGCACTCGTAGCCGGAGGCCACCTCCTTCACGTCGTCCTTGAACCGCTTGAGGGAGGAGATCTTGCCGTCGTAGACCACCACGCCGTCCCGGACCACCCGGACCTGGGCGCTGCGGGTGACCTTGCCGTCCTGGACGTAGGCGCCGGCGATGGTGCCCACGCCGCTGATCTTGAAGGTGTTGCGGACGGAGATCCGGCCCATCTCCACCTCCTTGAACACGGGCTTGAACATGCCCTTCATGGCGGCCTCCACGTCCTCGATGGCGTTGTAGATGACGCGGTAGGTGCGGATATCCACCTTCTCCTTCTCGGCGGTGGCACGGGCCGCGCCGTCGGGCCGGACGTTGAAGCCGATGACGATGGCGTTACTGGCGGAGGCGAACATGACGTCGCTCTCGGTGATGGCGCCCACGGCGTTGTGGATGCAGCGGACCCGGACCTCGTCGTTGCTGAGCTTCTCGAGGCTCTGCTTTACGGCCTCGGCGGAGCCCTGCACGTCGGCCTTGACGATGATGTTCAGCTCCTTGAGATCGCCCTCAGCCATCTGGTTGAAGAGCTCGTCCAAAGAGACCTTCTGCATGGCCTTGATCTGGGCGGCCTTGATCTTGTCCTTGCGCTCCTCGGCCACCTGACGGGTCAGCTTGTCGGCGTCGGCCACGTTCATCACGTCGCCCGCCTCAGGCACTTCGTTGAAGCCCAGGATCTCCACGGGCGTGGAGGGACCGGCGGTGTTCACCGTGCGGCCCTTGTCGTCGATCATGGCGCGGATGCGGCCGTAGGCCGTGCCGGCGATGATGGTGTCGCCCTTCTTGAGGGTGCCGTTCTGGACCAGCACGGTAGCGAGCGGGCCCCGGGCCTTGTCCAGCTTCGCCTCGATGACGGTGCCCTTGGCGAGCCGGTTGGGGTTC
Source organism: uncultured Eubacteriales bacterium (assembly GCA_902802805.1). Classification (GTDB taxonomy): domain Bacteria; phylum Bacillota; class Clostridia; order Christensenellales; family CAG-138; genus RUG472. Next base: position 6,275 of record CADCNE010000005.1, on the reverse strand, counting down.
GCACGGAGCTCCAGCACGTCGGCCTGGAGGAGCACCATCTCAAGCAGCGTATCGAGGTTGATGTTCTTCTTGGCGGACACGGGCACCACGATGGTGTCGCCGCCCCAGTCCTCACTGACCAGGCCGTACTCGGTGAGCTGCTGGGTCACCTTGTCCGGGTCGGCGCCGGGCTTGTCGATCTTGTTCACCGCCACCACGATGGGCACGTTGGCGGCCTTGGCGTGGTTGATGGCCTCGATGGTCTGGGGCATGATGCCGTCGTCGGCGGCCACCACCAGGATGACGATATCCGTGACCTGAGCGCCGCGGGCACGCATGGAGGTGAACGCCTCGTGGCCCGGCGTGTCGATGAAGGTGATCTGCCGACCCTTGCACATGACGGTGTACGCGCCGATGTGCTGGGTGATGCCGCCGGCCTCCCCCGCCGTCACGTTGCTATGGCGGAAGGCGTCGAGGAGGGACGTCTTGCCGTGGTCCACGTGACCCATGATGGTGACCACCGGGGGCCGGGGCTGGAGCTGATCCTCCCGATCCTCCTCCTGGGCGTTGTCCGCCAGCACGTCTTCATAGGACTTGGCGATCTGCTGCTCCAGGGTGATGTTGTAATCGCTGGCGATGAGCTCGCAGGTATCGAAGTCGATATCCTGGTTGATAGTGGCCATGATGCCCAGCAGGAACAGCTTCTTGATGATCTCGGCGGCGGGCTTGCCGATCTTCTCGGACAGCTCCTTCACCGTAATGGTCTCGGAGGTGATGACCGCGTGATCGATGACCACGGGAGCGGGCTTGACGACCTCCTGTTTGCTGTTCTTGCCCTTGCGGCGGTTGCCCATGGAGCCGTCCTCGTCCCACACCAGGTCGGGACCGTTTTCCTTCTGCATGGCCTTCTTGTTCTTTGCCTTCTTATCCTTGTCGTAATTGTTATTGTTGTTCCTGTTCCGGTTCTGGTCCCTTGACCCGGCGCTGGGGTTGATGATCACAGCCCGGCTGCCGCTCTGGGGCCCCTGAGGCCGGTCAGCCCTGGGCGCAGCGCCATCCCGACGGGGACGGTCGCCGAAGCTCCCCTGGGACCGGTCGTTCCCGGGACGGCGGTCCTGACCGGGCCGCTGCTCCTGGGGCCGGGGGCCGTTGTCCCGGCGGGGACGGTCCGTGGGCGTGGCCACGTAGGCCGGCTTCTGGGCCGGGGGCGCCGCCTTCTGCACCGGGGTCGCGGGGATCTCCGCCTTGGGCGCGGGCTGCTCCGCAGCCGCCGCAGGGGCGGGCTCCACAGCGGTCGCTTCCGCCTTCACGGGCTCCGCGGGGGGCTCGGGGGCATTCTGGGCGGCGGCCTCGCTGGCCTGGTCCGCGGCGTCCACCACGTAGGCGTTGCTTTCGCCGGATTCCAGGAACTTCTTGAGCCGCTCCGCTTTCTCCTTCTCCGCCTGCTCCCGCTTCTCCCGCTGCTCCTTTTCGATGAGCCGGTTCTCCGCGGCTTTGGCGGACGCCAAAAGCTGCGCCAGGGTCTCCCGGTCCGACTTGAGCCGGTCCAGCAGAGCCTCCGCGCCGGTCTTGACGCTCTTTGCCGTATCAAAGAAATTAGATGCCATTCGTTTAACCCCCTACTTCCGTTTCGGATGCCATCGCACCCAGTATCATGTTCATAAACTGCATGTCCGTCACCGCCATGACCACGTGGCCCTCCCGGCCGATGGCCCGTCCCACCTCCGGGACCAGCTTCAGCGGTACCTCTCTTGCTGCACACAGGGCCGTGAACCGCGCCCTGGTGTTCTCCGACGCCGTTTCCTCCAGTAGGACCAGCTTCGACTTGCCGGCCTTCACGGCCCGTTCCACGGCGAATTCGCCGCTTTGGCACTTCCCTGCCCTGCGGCAAAGGCCCAGGCTGTTAAAGAGCTTCGTTTCCGCCACAGAAGATCACCTGCCTGAGATAGGCGGCCGCCTCCTCGGAGAGCGGATGCTCCAGCGCCCGCTCGAGGGCCCTGGTCTTTACGGCCTTGTTGAAACACGCTTCCGCCCGGCAGAGATACGCGCCCCGGCCGTTCTTCCGGCCGGTCTCATCGGCGACGATCTCGCCCTCGGGGGTGCGGACCACCCGGATGAGCTCCTTCTTGGGCTTCATCTCCCGGCAGGCCACGCACATGCGCATGGGGACCTTCTTCATCAAACCTTACGCCTCCGTGCCGGCCATGGTCATCTCGGCCTGGCTCTGGCTCTTGATGTCGATCTTCCAGCCGGTCAGCTTGGCGGCGAGGCGGGCGTTCTGGCCCTCCTTGCCGATGGCCAGGCTCAGCTGGTTGTCGGGCACGATGACCCGAGCCGCCTTCTCCTCCTCGTTGATGTAGACCATGAGGACCTTCGCCGGGCTCAGAGCCTTGGCGATGTAGATGGCGTTGTCGGGATCCCACTCGATGATGTCGATCTTCTCACCCGCGATCTCGTTGCAGATGCGCTCCACCCGGGCGCCCCGCTGGCCCACGCAGGCGCCCACGGCGTCCACCTGGGGATCGGTGGAGAACACGGCGATCTTGGTGCGGGCGCCGGCCTCCCGGGCGATGGACTTGATCAGGACCACGCCGGACATTATCGCTGGGACCTCCATCTCAAAGAGCCGCTTGATGAGGCCCGGATGGGTGCGGGACACCACCACCTGGGGGCCGCGATTGTCCTTGCGGACCTCCAGCACGTAGACCTTGATCCGCTGGCTGTTCTCGTAGGTCTCCCCGGGGATCATCTCGTTGGGGGTCAGGATGCCGTCGGTCTTGCCCAGCTCCACGTAGGCGTTGCCCTTCTCCACCCGCTGCACGATGGCGGTGAGGATCTCGTTCTCCTTCTCGGCGTACTCCTCGTAGATGTTGCCGCGCTCGGCCTCCCGGATGCGCTGGACCACCACCTGCTTGGCGGTCTGGGCGGCGATGCGCCCGAACTTGCGGGTGTCCGCCTCCTCCTCCATCACGTCGCCCACCTCGTAAAGGGCGTTGACCTTCTTGGCGGCGGCCAGGGAGATCTCCACGGTGGGATCGGTGACCTCCTCCACCACGGTCTTGCTGGCGTAGATGTGGATCTCGCCGGTGGTGCCGTCGATCTCGGCCCGCACGTTGCCCTGGGAGTTGTAGTTGCGCTTATAGGCGAAGATCAGGGCGGATTCCACCGCGGAGAGCAGCACGTCCTTGCTGATCCCCTTCTCCTTTTCCAGCGCGTTGAGAGCCTCGATAAAATCTGCGTTCATTGTCGTGTCCTTTCCTGTCTTGTAAACTTCTCTTAAAACTCGATATACGGGCGGATGAGCGCCGCGTCCTTCTTTTGTATGGTGTGTTCCCTGCCTCCCTCGGTGCGCAGGACGAAGGCGTCCTCGTCATAGCTCACCAGCGTCCCGTTAAGCTGCTTCAGGCTCTTTCCGGAGGCCATCTTGAGGGGCGAATAGAGCTTCACCTCGATGGGCTTGCCGAGATTTCTCTCGTAGTCCTTGGGGAGCTTCAGGGGCCTATCGAGGCCCAAACTGCTCACCGACAGGGTGTAGGCCTGCTCGATGGGGTCCGCTTCGTCCAGCACCGGCTCGAGGGCTCGGCTCACCGTCTCGCAGTCCTCGATGGTGACGCCCCCCTCCTTGTCGATGTAGAAGGTCAGCACCCAGTCCCCGTACTCCTTCTGGAACTCCACGTCCCAGAGGACGAAGCCCAGCTGTTCCACGGTCTCACGGCACAGCCCTTCGCACTGTTCTGTGGTCTTCACGCCCTTCCTCCCCTCTCAAAAGGAAAGAGTGGGTCGCCCCACTCTCCACACTTGTTTCTCAATCCAACGCAGGCAGTATACCATAGTATTCTGAAAAGCGCAAGAGAAAAATGCGCCAATATTTCCGCAAATCGTCTGTTCAGCGCCCGCCTTAGGTCATCCCTTGCCTCTTGCCGGGGTATATGGTATGCTGAGTCCATCTATATAAGGAGGCCGGATCATGGATATCCGAACTTACGATCGCTACGACGAGGCGGAGGTGCTGGCCCTCTATGAAAGCGTGGGCTGGACCGCGTATACGAAGGAGCCCCAGGTCCTGCGGGCAGGATTCGAAGGGTCCCTGTTCTGCCTGGCCGCATATGAAGAGGACCAACTGGTGGGGCTATTGCGGGCCGTGGGGGACGGACAGACGGTGGTGCTTCTCCAGGACATCCTGGTGCGCCCCGACCGCCAACGGCAGGGCGTGGGAACGAAGCTGGTCCGTGCAGCCCTGGATAGATGCGGGACCGTGCGGCAGGTGCAGCTGATCACCGACGATAGGCCTGAGACAGTGGCCTTCTATGAATCCCTGGGCTTCAGGAGCCTGGAAGAGCTGGGCTGCAAAGGGTTCATGCGGGGATAATAAAAAAAGGAGGTCCCCCTCCTTTTTTATTATGCTCTCATTACGGGATATAGTCGATGGAGAAGTAGTCCAGGACGCCGTCGTGGAAGGTGAAGGAGAACTCGTTGTAGCCAAAGTATCTGCGGCCGCTCTTTTGGTAGGTGTAGGTGTCCGAAACATACTTGCTGCCGTCGTAGTGGCTCTTGTCGTCCGGTTCGCCCGCATGCTCCGCCAGCTGCGCCAGGGTCAGATCCAAGGGGAAGGCCATGGTCAGGATGGAGGCGTCCAGCTCCTCGGGGTGGTCTGACAGGGTCACATAGAGACGCCGCAGGGGGCAGTCGGCCAGCCGCTTGCCCTTGTCGGTGTCGTTCATGACCTTGACCAGCCCGTACAGATGCTCGGTGATATAGAACTTGAAGGTCTCGGACTGGGTGTTCTTGCGAAGGTTGTTGTCGGCGTCCTCCAGGTCCACCGCATCGAACACAACGCCGGCGTCGATCATGTCCTGCAGGGTGGTCACGCCCAGGGTGAACTTCTCCCCGTTGACCCAAAAGCTCATGTCGTCGAAGTCCACGTACTTCGCCTCCTCCGGCACGGGGGTGGGGCCCTCCGCCGCCGTCCCCACGGGGAGCAGGGAAACGCACAGCAGCGCGACAAGCAAGATAACAGCGATCCTTTTCACGGGACGATACTCCTTTTCCATGATTCGATACGCCCATTATAGCCTGAACCCGCGGGGCTTTCAACCCCTTTTCCGGGATCGGGCCGCCGCCAAGTCTTGACAGACCGCCCGCGGTCTTCTACAATGAAACTCCGCATATAAGGAGGAACGACCATGTTCGATATTGACCGCTATCTGGACGATCTCATCCGAAACTGCCAGACCGTCTTCGGCGAACGGCTGCTGTACGTGGGCTTGCAGGGCAGCTACCTGAGGGGCGAGGCCCGGGAGGACAGCGATATCGACGTGATGGTGATCCTGGACCGGTTCACCGTGGCGGATATGGATGCGTATCGAGATATCCTGCAGCGGACCGGCTTCTACGACCGGTCCTGCGGCTTCATCTGCGGCAGGGAGGAGATGCTGCGCTGGAACCCCCTGGAGGTGTGCCAGCTCGTACATACCACCCGGGATCTGCTGGGCACGCTGACAGACTACCTGCCCCCCGCCGCCCGGACGGACGAGCTCAACTACGTGAAGGTCAGCCTGGGAAACCTGTATCACGAGCTCTGCCACCGCTACATCCACCGGGACCGGGCCCGGAACGCGGCGGCTTTTCGAGGCACCTGCAAGAACCTGTTCTTCCTGATCCAGAACCTGCATTTCCTGGAAACGGGCCGCTTTCTCCTCACGAAGGAGGAGTTGAAGGAAGGGGTCTCGGAGGAGGACCGCCGGGTGCTGGCCCTCGCCGAGCTGCCGGACGGCTTCGATTTCGACCGGGCGTTCGGGCTTCTGTTCGCCTGGTGCCAGGAGGCGTTCACGCGCCTGCACGGGCTGGATACGCTTTGACGGATACGACAAAGGAGCCGCGCTGATGGCGCGGCTCCTTGTGATTTGCAGGGGAGAGATCAGAGGGAAACGTCCTCCACGTACAGCTCCCGGACGGCGGGGGCCGCGGGGGCTTCCTTCTTGGGCTCGGGCTTGGGCTCGGGCTCGGCGAGGCCGTCCCGCACGTCGAAGAACTTCATGGCCACCTGGGGCAGGAGCGCATAGCTCAGCACGTCCTCCTCCTGATGGGCACGGTCGCCCAGCTCCTTCTTGTACTTCTCGAGCTCCGGCTCGATGAGATCCGCGGGCCGGCAGGTGATGACCTTCTCGTCGCCGATGGCCATCTTGCGGACTTCCTCGTTCACCTCGCCGGGGAGCTTGCCGTAGGCGCCGCGGAGCAGGTCCTTGCTGTTGTTGTGGAAGTTCTTGTAGCGGCCCATGAGCACGTTGAACACGGCC
>CADCNE010000004.1 GCA_902802805.1 uncultured Eubacteriales bacterium | reverse complement strand
CGGGCGGGGCGAACAGCCCCGCCTGTACGCTGTAAACGATCCACATTTCACGACGATACTTGACAAGTAAGGAAGGGACAGAGAAATGCTCTTTCTATCCCAATGCATCAACGGTCTGCAGCTGGGCAGCATCTACGCCCTGGTGGCTCTTGGATACAGCATGGTGTACGGCATCATACGCCTGCTGAACTTCGCCCACGGGGACGTGATCATGATCGGCGCCTATATCGCTTTGCTCACCATCGGCGCGGGGGTCCACCCCGCGCTGGCGGTGGCTATTACTATTTTGGGCTGCGTGATGGTCAGCGTGCTCATCGAAAAGGTGGCCTACCGGCCCCTTAGGTCCGCGCCTCGGATCTCGCTCCTCATCACGGCCATCGGCGTGTCGCTGCTCTTACAAAACCTGGTGCAGCTGTTCTTCACGGCCAACACCCGGTCCTATCCCAGCACCGCCATCATTCCCGCCAAGGCCATCGAGCTGGGCGGGCTGAACCTGAGCCTTTCCACCCTGGTGACCATCGTGGTCTCCGTGGGGGCCATGGTGGGGCTCCATCTTTTGATCCAGAAGACCCGGATGGGCAAGGCCATGCGGGCCGTTTCCGAGGACACCGGCGCGGCCCAGCTCATGGGCATCGACATCAACCGGGTCATCTCCATCACCTTCGCCATCGGCTCCGCCCTCGCCGGCGTGGGCTCCGTGCTCTACTGCTGCCGCTACTCCGTGGCGAACCCCACCATGGGCTCGCTCCTGGGCCTCAAGGCCTTCGTGGCGGCGGTGCTGGGCGGCATCGGCTCCATCCCCGGCGCGGTGGTGGGCGGCTTTGCCATCGGGTTCGCGGAGGTGCTGGTGACCGCCCTCGGGTTCTCCGCCTGGACGGACGCGGTGGTGTTCGCCATCCTCATTTTGGTGCTGCTCGTCAAGCCCGCAGGCCTTTTGGGCAAGGGCGTGGCGGAGAAGGTGTGAGGTGGCTATGGATAAGACCTTGCGCGGATACAAGCAGATACCCGTCTGGCTCAAGTACCTCATCAACGCCGTCCTGCTCGCGACGCTCCTCATCCTGGGCAACAAGCTGGTCACCGGCGGCGGGGTGAGCCGGGCCCAGAAGGCCGTCATCCTGCAGATCGGCATCTACGCCCTGCTGGCCGTGTCCCTGAACGTGGCCACCGGCTATCTCGGTCAGCTGCCCCTGGGGCACGCCGGGTTCATGGCCGTGGGCGGCTACGCGGCGGCCATCCTCTGGAAGTCCATGCCCAAGAACACGGGCGCGCTGCTGCTGGGCCTCATTTTGGGAGGTCTCGTGGCGGCGGTCTTCGGTATCCTCATCGGCATCCCTGCCCTGCGGCTCAGGGGCGACTATCTCGCCATCATCACCCTGGGCTTCGGGGAGATCATCCGGGTGTTCATCATCAACCTGCCGGGGATCACCGGCGGCACGCCCGGCCTTATGAGCATCCCCAAGCACTCCACCTTCCTGGTGGTGTATTCTACCGTCATCGTCTCCTGCGCCCTCATACACACGCTGATGAAATCCCGTCACGGCCGGGCCATCCTGGCCATCCGGGAGAACGAGATCGCGGCCGAGGCGAGCGGCGTCAACACCACCTTCTACAAGGTCCTGGCCTTCACGGTCTCCGCCTTCTTCGCGGGGGTGGCCGGGGCCCTCTACGCCGGGTACACGGGCATCCTCACGCCCAACAACTTCACCTTCATGACCAGCATCAATATCCTGGTCATGGTGGTGCTGGGCGGCCTCGGGTCCATGGCAGGGTCCATCATTGCCGCGGGCATCCTGACGGCCCTGCCCCTCATGCTCCAGAGCTTCAACAAGTACCGCATGGTCATCTACGCGCTGCTGTTGATCGTGGTGATGATCTTCAAGCCCTCGGGCCTCCTGGGCCGGTACGACTTCAGCCTGAGCCGGATCCTTGAGAAGCTCATCAACGGACGGCTCTTCAAAAAGGCGCCAAAGGCAGGTGAGGATCATGCCTAAGAAACCTGTGAACAGCAACATGGTCCCCCTGGACGGTCTGGGCATCATCCCCGAGCGTGACGCGGGGAGCCCGCCCATCCTGGACATCCGGCACCTGTGCGTGGACTTCGGCGGCCTGCGGGCTGTGGACGACTTCACGCTCCTCATCGGCAAGACGGAGATCGCGGGCCTCATCGGCCCCAACGGCGCGGGCAAGACCACGGTGTTCAACCTGCTCACCAACGTGTATAAGCCCACCCAGGGCAAGATCCTGCTGAACGGCCAGGACACCCGCGGCAAGTCCATGCACCAGCTGAACCGGCTGGGCATCGCCCGGACCTTCCAAAACATCCGGCTCTTCTCCGGCATGACCGTGGAGGACAACGTGAAGGTGGGCATGAGCCACGGGTATAAGGACGGCGTGTTCACCGACATGCTCCGGCTCCCCGGCTGGTGGCGGACCGAGCGGCGGCAGCACGTGCGGGCCCTGGAGCTTTTGGACCTCTTCAACCTGACCGACAAGGCGGACCAGCTGGCGGGGAACCTGCCCTACGGGGACCAGCGGCGGCTGGAGATCGTCCGCGCATTGGCGTCGGAACCCAAGCTCCTGCTCCTTGACGAGCCGGCGGCGGGCATGAACCCCTCCGAGACCCACGAGCTCATGGACAATATCCGCATGCTCCGGGACCAGTTCAACATCGCCATCATGCTCATCGAGCACGACATGAATCTGGTCATGGGCATTTGCGAGGGCATCGCCGTGCTGAACTACGGGAAGATCATCGCCAAGGGCACGCCCAAGGAGATCCAAAGTAACCCCGTGGTCATCGAGGCGTACCTGGGAGAGGAGGCTATCCATGCTTGAAGTATCGGGCCTGAACGTCTATTATGACAACATCCGCGCCCTGAAGGATGTATCCTTCTCCGTGGAGGAGGGGGAGATCATGACCCTCATCGGCGCCAACGGCGCGGGCAAGACAACGACGCTGCTGACCCTCTCCGGCCTTAAGAAGGCCCAGAGCGGCACCATCCAGTTCCTGGGCAAGGACATCACGAAGTCGACGCCCCAGAGCCGGGTGGCCATGGGCATCTCCCAGTCCCCCGAGGGACGGCGGGTGTTCCCGGGGCTGACGGTCCTTGAAAATTTGGAGATGGGCGCCTACCTGCGCAAGGACGACTTTTCTGCCGACATGGAAAAGGTGTTCACCTACTTCCCCCGGCTGAAGGAGCGCAAGAAGCAGACCGCGGGCACTCTGTCTGGCGGCGAGCAGCAGATGCTGGCCATGGGCCGGGCGCTCATGAGCCGGCCGAAGCTGATGCTCCTCGACGAGCCGTCCATGGGCCTCTCGCCCTTGCTGGTGTCGGAGATCTTCGAGATCATCCGCCGCCTCAACGAGAACGGCACCACCATCCTGCTGGTGGAGCAGAACGCCGCGCTGGCCCTCAAGCTCGCCCACCGGGCCGCCGTCATGGAGACCGGCCGCATCGTGCTTTCCGGCACCGGCGAGGAGCTGAGCCGCAGCCCCGAGGTGCAGAAGGCGTATTTGGGGGGGTAAGTACCTTCTTTTGCCGCTTTTTCTCTTTATACAAAGAGAAAAAGCGGCGGAAAAAGAGAAACTTTATTGGGATAAAGGAGATTCTGCAGAGAATCTCCTTTTTCTGTAGACGAGGGTGCGTAGGTTTTGGTACAATACTACCAATAAACAAAGAAAGGAACGCACTATGATCGATCAGAAATATGTGGATTACGCGGTAGAACAGACCATGAAGCTGTTGGCCATCGACAGCCCCTCGGGGTACACGGAGCAGGCGGCGGAGGCCTGCCTGAACGAGTTCAGGGCCCTGGGCTGCAAAGTCTGGCTCACGGGCAAGGGCGGCGTGGTGGCGGAACTGGGCGGCGAAAACGAGCAGGACGCTCTGTGGGTGGAGGCCCACATCGACACCCTGGGCGGCATGGTCAGTGAGATCAAAAGCAACGGGAGGCTCCGTATCTCGCCCCTCGGGGGCCTCAGGCCCGAGAACACCGAGGCGGAGAACTGCCGCGTGGTCACCAAGTTCAACGGCGTCTACGAGGGCACGCTGCAGCTCGATAACGCCTCCGTTCACGTGAACGGCAGCTACGGGGACACCGTGCGCAAGTTCACCTGCATGGAGGTGGTCCTGGACGAGGATGTGAAGTCGGCCGACGACACCAAAAAGCTGGGCATCAGCGCCGGGGACATCGTCTGTTTCGATCCCCGCTCCCGGGTCACGGAGAAGGGGTACATCAAGAGCCGCTTCCTGGATGACAAGCTGAGCGTGGGGATCCTTCTGGGCCTTGCCAAATACCTTCACGACGAGGGCGTCGCCCCGAAGCGCAAGGTCTATGCTCACGTGACGGTCTACGAGGAGGTGGGCCACGGCGGCGCGGGCTCCGTGCCCGCTGGCGTCACGGAGGCCATCTCCGTGGACATGGGCTGCGTGGGCGAGGGCCTTTCCTGTACCGAGAAGCAGGTGTCCATATGCGCCAAGGACAGCGGCGGCCCCTATTCCTACGACGTGGTGAAGAGGCTCATCGCCGCGGCCAAAAAGGAGGAGGCGGACTATGCCGTGGACGTGTACCCCCACTACGGCTCTGACGTGGAGGCCACCCTGCAGGCGGGCTACGACATCCGCCACGGCCTCATCGGCGCCGGGGTCTACGCCTCCCACGGCTATGAGCGCAGCCACAAGGACGGCGTGAAGAACGCCCTGCTGGTGCTCAAGGGGTATCTGGAGGTATAAACGCTCCAAAACGAATCAGCGCCGACCCGTTTGGGTCGGCGCGATATCGGTAAAGACCGTCAAGAAAGGTGGCAGAAACCGCGTTCTTCGCCCCGAAGCTGTACAAGGGTACCGTGAGAGGACGAAAACGCGGTTAATTTGCGGCGACAGAATAAAAAGAAAGGGCGGTTAGCGCCCTTTCTTCCTATGCATGATCTTATTGCATTATTACGCCGCAAATGGTCTGGCGCCTTTATCGACGGTCTTAGAAAATGGGCACGACCGCGCCGGAATAGGTGTTGTTGATGAAGGTCTTGATCTCCTCGCTGGTCAGGGCCTTGAAGAGGGCCTGGACGTTGGCGTTCTTTTCGTTCCCCTCCTTCACGCACAGCACGTTAGCGTAGGTCTGGGCGCCGGAGCCGGAGGCGTCCTCCACCGCGAGGGCGTCGGTGCCCGCGTTGAGGCCGGCCTGCAGGGCGTAGTTGCCGTTGATGACGCCGAAGTCAAGGTCTTCGAGAGCCTTGGAGATCTGAGCGGCCTCCATCTCCACGATCTCGATGTTCTTGGGGTTCTCCACGATGTCCAGCTTGGTGGCGTTGGAGGAGGCGTCGATGCCGTCCTTCAGCTTGATGATGCCCTCCTGCTGCAGCAGGAGCAGGGCCCGGGTCTCGTTGCTGCCGTCGTTGGGCACGCCGATCTTGGCGCCGTCAACGAGGTCACTGAGGGCCTTCACCTTGCCCGCGTAGATGCCGAAGGGCTCATAGTGGATGGCGCCCACGGACACGATGTGGGTCTTGTTCTCTGCGTTGAAGGTGTTGAGGTACGGGGTGTGCTGGAAGTAGTTGGCGTCCAGGCTCCCGTCCTCCACGGCGGTGTTGGGCTGGACGTAGTCGGTGTACTCCACGACCTCCAGCTTGATGCCCTGCTTCTCCAGGATCTTGGCGGCTTCACGGAGGATCTCCGCATGGGGGGTGATGCTGGCGCCCACCTTGATGGTCTTCGAATCGGCCTTCTTGCCGCAGGCGGCGAAGGACAGGATGAGGGCGAGGGTCAGAATGATGGCGATGGTCTTTTTCATGGTTGTATCTCCTTTTTATAATAGGTTAGTTTTGTTCCCGGATCCGTTTGTCTGTTTTGTGGGCGATCCGGCTGCCCACCTCTTGGAACACCTGGACGATGAGGACCAGCACGATGACCATGACCAGCATGATCTGGCTGTTGCTCCGATAGTACCCATAGTTGATGGCGATAGCTCCGAGGCCGCCGCCGCCCACGATGCCCGCCATAGCCGAGTACCCGAGGATGGTGGTGATGGCGATGGCGCCGCCGGTGATGAGGGAGGGCTTCGCCTCCGGCAGGATCACCCGAAGGAGCACCTGTGTCGGGGAAGCGCCCATGGACAGGGCCGCCTCGATGACGCCCCGATCCACCTCACGGGCAGAACTCTCCACCATGCGGGCGATGAAGGGGGCCGCCGCGATGGTGAGCGGCGACAGCGTGGCCTTCGAGCCGATGGTGGTGCCCATGATAGCCCGGGTCACCGGCATGACCCACACCAGCAGGATGATGAAGGGCACGGACCTCAACAGGTTGATGACCACGCCCAGCACCTTGTTGAACACCGGCCGGGGCTTCAGGCCCTGGGGGTCCGTGAGGATCAGCAGTAAACCGAGGGGCAGGCCGATGGCGTAGGCCACCACCGTGGACCCAAGGGTCATATAGAGGGTCTCCCAAAATCCCTTCACGATGAGGGAAAGCATTTCAGTCAACAGCACTCAGATCACCTCCTCGAAGGAGACCTCCGCCTGGCGAAGGAATCCCATCATTTTTTCCATGGTCTCGTCGTCCTCCGGGAGCTGCAGTATCATCTGCCCGTAGAGACGGCCGTTCAAACTCCGCGTGTCCGCGAACACGATGCTCACCGGTACGCCGGTGTGGAGCACCATCTCCGCTACCAGGGGCTGGTCCGTCCTATCCCGCCCGTCGAAGGTGATGCGCAGGAACCGCCCTTCTCCAAAGCTCTCCTTGGGGGGCACCTGGCTACTGGGGACGATCAACTGCCGGGCCGCCATGCTCTTGGGCCGGTGGAAGATCTCCTCCACGATGCCCAGCTCCTCCACGTGGTTGTCGGCGAGGATCGCCACCCGATGGCAGATGGCCTCCACCACCCGCATCTCGTGGGTGATGACCACCACGGTCACGTTCAGCTCCCGGTTCAGCTCCTTGAGGAGGTCCAGGATGGAGAGGGTGGTGGTGGGATCGAGAGCGGAGGTCGCCTCGTCGCACAGCAGCACCTTGGGGTTCGTGCTGAGGGCCCGGGCGATGGCCACCCGCTGGCACTGGCCGCCGGAGAGCTGGGCGGGGTAGGCGTCCCGCTTCTCGCTGAGGCCTACGCGATCGAGCAGCTTTTCCGCCTTCTCGCGGGCCTCCTTCTTGGATACGCCCGCAAGGAGCAGCGGGAAGCACACGTTATCCAGCACGCTCTTCTGCTGCAGCAGGTTGAAGCCCTGGAAGATCATGCCGATGCTCCGCCGCGCCTCGCGCAGTTCCTTTTCGGACAGGCTCGTCAGCTCCTGCCCGTTCACGATCACCGTGCCCGCCGTGGGCTTCTCCAGCAGGTTGATGCATCGCACCAAAGTGCTCTTGCCCGCGCCGGAGAGGCCGATGACCCCGAAGATCTCTCCCTCATCTATGGTGAGACTTACGTCCTTCAGCGCGGTGACGACCCCGTCCCCCGTGCCGAATGTTTTGGTAATGCCCTTCAATTCAATGATCGGCTTTCCCATGTCGTCGTTTTTTAGCTACTCCTTCAAACAAAATACCCCTGACCAATATAAGTCAGGGGCGAAAAACTCGCGGTACCACCTTGATTTCGCGCCGGCCTCGCGGCGGACGCCTCACGGAGTGCCAACACACTCCTGCGCGATGACGGGCGCACCCGTCGCGGACTACATCTCGCCCGCGCGGCTCCGGGACCATGTTCCTCGACCCATCCGCACCCCGCTTCCACCTCATCGGGGCTCTCTGGACCGTACCTGATCGAGTACTCTTCCCTTCATTGCCTTTCGGTATGAAATTAGATGCAGTTTACCCCAATTCCCTCCGTTTGTCAAGAGATGATATACGATTTCTTTTTCTTTGAAAACCGGGGCGACCTATAGTATACTATTCCCATAGGAAACGGACCATGAGCGACAAGCGCAAAAAAGCCGCCCCCAAACGGGGCGACCTATACTTGATGGTCGGCTGCCTGCTGGCGGCCCTGGTCTGCTGTTGCCTTTGGTTCCTGCTGCGGCAGGACGGCGGCACCGTCATCGTGGAGCAGAACGGGCAGGAGACTGCCCGGTACGCCCTCAGCGAGGACCGGACCGTGCGCATAGAGGGGGAGGGGGGCTATAACCTTTTGGTCATCGAAGGGGGAGAGGTCTATCTCAGCGAAGCGGACTGCCCCACCCAACTCTGCGTGAAGACGGGAAAGATCCGCTACACGGGCCAGAGCATCGTCTGCCTGCCCCACAAGCTGGCGGTGCGGATCAAGGGAGGGGCGTCCGGGCTAGACGCTGTCACCGGCGGATGAAGACGAGGAAGCTGACCATGTTGGGCCTCAGTGTGGCCCTCGCATTGATCCTCTCCTACGTGGAGAGCCTGCTGCCGCCCCTGGTGGCCGTGCCCGGGGTGAAGGTGGGCTTGCCCAACATCGTAATTCTGTTCCTCCTCTACCGCTACGGCTGGAAGGAAGCGGGGGCGGTGTCCCTCATTCGTCTCCTGCTGTCCGCCGCCCTGTTCACGGGCTTCGTTGCCTTCTTCTACGGCCTCGCCGGGGCCGTCCTGAGCCTCGCGGGCTCTGCCCTCCTGAAGCGCTCGGACCGCTTCTCCCCCCTGGGCGTCAGCGTGGCCGGGGGCGTGCTCCACAACCTGGGCCAGATCGCCCTCGCCGCCCTCATTCTAGAGAGCGGCTACCTCTTCGCCTATCTCCCCGTCCTCCTCCTCTCCGGCACCCTGGCCGGCGCTCTGGTGGGCCTGCTGGCTGGCATCCTCATTCGGCGGGGGGACATTCAATAAGCTTCGTATACCGGGCCAGGCTGGTGATGAACCCCTGCCCTTTTTTCGTGTCGATCTCGTACCAGCCGGAGGGGGCCACGGCGAGGAAGGGAAAGCGGTCGCCCCGGTGGGCGGTGAACAGGATCTTGCCCTTCTTGCTGTCCGCATTGCGCACGTTCACGCTCTTGCCCAGGACCTCCACCTGCTGCTCGGGTACCGGGACAGGCGGCTCCGGCTGGGGCGTCAGTTCGTCCGCGAACACCTTGGGGATGCCCCAGCAGGCCCAGTCTTTTTCTCTATATTTCGTCTTCACCACCCCGTACCTGCGGCCCTTGGCTTCAATCAGGTACTGATCGTCGATTATATAGCCGATGTGGCTGGCGCGCCTGCCGTCCAGCCGAAACACCCACCAGCCCTTCTTAGGAGGCTCCTCCCGCAGCTCACAGCGGCCCATCATGGTGTTGGCGTTCACGTCGCACTTGTAGAGGTGCGTGAGGTTGCAGAGCCAGTAGCACCCCAGGCCCGAGCAGTCGTAGGCGTAGAGGACCGTGGCCCCCTCGTCAAACTTCCTTCGGCAAAAGTCGATGGCTGCCTGCGCATAGCTGGTGCCGTCTTTATATCCACCCCGGCCCGCTTCCTTCTTCTCGATGACTCGGATGTAGTTCTCCGGCGTCAGCTTCGTGTGCTGCCCGCCCCAGAGATAGGGCTCGCCCACCTGTTCTTTCAGATATTCGATAAAACCATTGACGTTCTTTTCCATATACGGATATCCTCCTTTCACCCCCAGCATAGCGCCAAAGGGGGCTGTTGGTTTCCTATCATTCGTTCACATTTATCCTATGACGCTGGTTCCATTTATGGTGTCACCGTGATTTTTCGGTTGAAATCCCCTGGATTTCGGGGTACAATAAACAAAACCCTATGGAGGTCATGACCATGGAATTTGATGCGTACAAAGTGAAAGATCAGCTGGTCCAGTGGATCCGGGACTGGTTCGAGGAGAATGGTAAGGGCTGCAATGCCGTCATCGGCATCTCCGGCGGCAAGGACAGCTCCGTGGTGGCGGCCCTGTGCGTGGAGGCGTTGGGGAAGGACCGGGTCATCGGCGTGCTCATGCCCAACGGGGAGCAGCCCGACATCGACATGTCTCACCTGCTGGTGGAGACGTTGGGCATCCGGTACTACACCCTGAACATCCACGACACCTATGAGGCGTGCCTTCGGGAGATCGAGAAGACTGGGGTGGAGATCAGCAACCAGACCCGCATCAACCTGGCCCCTCGCATCCGCATGAGCTGTGAGTACGCCCTGAGCCAGTCGCTGAACGGCCGGGTGGCCAACACCTGCAACTGGTCCGAGGACTATGTGGGCTACTCCACCCGCTACGGCGATTCCGCCGGCGACTTCGCGCCCCTCGGCAAGCTGGTGGTCCGGGAGGTCAAGGCCATCGGCCACGCTCTGGGCCTGCCTGAGGTGTTAGTGGAGAAAGTGCCCAGCGACGGCCTCTGCGGCAAGACCGACGAGGACAACCTGGGCTTCACCTACGCAGCGCTGGACCGCTACATCCGGGAGGGGGTCATCGAGGATCTGGCCGCCAAGGCCCGCATCGACCGGCTGCACAAGTTGAACCTCTTTAAACTCAAGGTCATTCCCTACTTCCCCTACCTCTGCGAACCGGCGAAATAAGGAGCAAAACATGAAGGTATTGGTCACCGGCGGCGCCGGATACATCGGGTCCCACACGTGCCTCGCTCTATTGGAGCTGGGCTGCGACGTGGTGGCCGTGGACAATTTCTCGAACAGCTCCCCCGAGTCATTGCGCCGGGTGGAGGAACTGACGGGGAAGAGGATACCCCTGTATGAGATCGACGTGCGGGACGAGGCGGCCCTCCAGAAGGTGTTCGAGGAGAACGAGATCGACTGCGCCATTCACTTCGCGGGCCTGAAGGCCGTGGGGGAGAGCGTCCAAAAGCCCCTCGCATACTATGAAAACAACCTGCTTTCCACCATGACCCTTTTGAAGGTCATGGGCAGGAACGGCGTGAAGCGGATCATCTTCTCCTCCTCCGCCACGGTCTACAGCACGGAGAACACCATGCCCCTCAACGAGACCGGGCGCATGGGCTGCACCAACCCCTACGGCTGGACCAAGTTCATGTGCGAGGAGATCATCCGGGACGCGGTGAAGGCCGATCCCGAATGGTCCGCGGTGCTCCTTCGCTACTTCAACCCCGTGGGGGCCCATCCCTCGGGCCGCATCGGTGAAGCGCCCAACGGCATCCCCAACAACCTGATGCCATTCATCACCCAGACCGCCTGCGGCGTCCGCAAGGAACTGGTGGTGTTCGGCGACGATTACCCCACCCCCGACGGCACCTGCATCCGGGACTACATCCACGTTATGGACCTGGCCGAGGGCCACGCCGCCGCCATCGACTACCTCATGGCCCACACCGGCACGGAGGTCTTCAACCTGGGCACGGGCCAGGGCTACTCCGTCCTCGATATGGTGAAGGCCTTCGAAGAGGTCAACGGCCTCACCCTGCCTCACCGGATCGGCCCCCGGCGGCCCGGGGATATCGCTACCTGCTACGCAGACCCCGAAAAGAGCCGGGAGCTCCTGCACTGGACCGCCAAGCGCACATTGAAGGACATGTGCGCCGACGCCTGGCGCTGGCAGCAAAACAACCCTCGCGGGTACGAATCGTAACGGTAAGAATTGATCGACGGAGAGAGAACCTATGCCCTGGTATTGCCTGTTCTGCAAGGCCGGACAGGAGCAAAACGTCATGAGGATGCTCATCTTCTCCAATATACGGTCGGAGCCGGACTGGACGGGGCTCATCCGATATTCTTCCGTGCTGAAGATACTGCATTATCAGGACGAGACTCCGGAGCTTCGGGGATCGGACCTGGACTTCGTTCGATGGCTCAAAGCCCACGAGGGGCTCATCGACGTGAGTGAAGTGGTGAAGGTGGGCACCCGGATCGCCTTCGTCAGCGGGCCTCTGGTGGGCATGGAGGGGCAGGTCCTGAAAGTGAACAAGGGCCGCGGCCTTGTCCAGATCAGCGTCGGCGGAGAAGGGGGACTGTTCCACGCCATCTGGTGCTCCATCGAGTACGTGCAGAAGAAGGATACGAACGAATCATAGGGTCACACCGGCATATACCGCGTTCCTGCATCTCAGCCCGAAAGGCTGAGTTTTTTCGCGCACGCATGGGTATTATTACCGGATTATTGACTTATTTTCGGTTTCCTTATATAATCATACTAGGTGTACAGGTATACACTTTTTTGGCGAATTCCGCACACATGCCGAACCGGTTTTGCAGCAGTTCGCGGCGAAAGCTGATCCCGTGCACGGCAGGAATACAGGTCTTCCTGCAGGGGAGACAGGGGGAGAGAGATGGACAAATTGCATACATCCAGATTCATGGACAAACAGGAGAAACCCAGAGTTTGGCGATGGCGGATACTGTCGTCCCTCATGCTGGTGTACGATATCGTTGCCATAGCCTTCGCCTGGTTCGCGGTGCTGTGGGCACGGTTCGACTTTCGGTTCTCTGAGATCCCGGCGGACTACTTTTCGGCGTACCGGCGGTTCATCATTCCCTATGTGGCGGTGACGATCTTCCTGCTGTTCGTGTTTCGGCTGTACCGGAGCCTGTGGCGCTACGCCAGCATGCCGGAGCTGGCGCGGCTGCTGGTGGTGTCCCTTCTTTCCAGCATACTGCATGCGGTGGGGATCACCGTCCTGTATGGAAGCGGTCTTCAGGGCGGCCGCATGCCCCTCTCATATTACTTCGGCGGCGCGATCCTGCAACTGCTGCTGCTGGGCGGAGTGCGGTTCGCCTATCGGCTCCTTCGCTATGAGCTAAAACAGTATTTCCAGCGCACCGAGGCCCTGGGCCGGGTCATGCTCATCGGCGCCGGCGACGCGGGGCAGATGATCCTGCGGGACCTCAGCCAGGTGGAGAAGCCGGAGGACAAGGCGGTCTGCATCATCGACGACGATCCCAGCAAATGGGGAAGGTATTTGGAAAACGTGCCCGTGGTGGGCGGTCGGGATGATATCCTGCTGAACGTGAAGAAGTATCACGTGAACAAGATCTTCCTGGCTATCCCCAGCGCTTCTGAGGCGAACAAGCGAGACATTTTGGGCATTTGCAGCCAGACGGACTGTGAGCTCAAGCAGCTGCCCGGCATGTACCAGTTCATGACCGGAGAGATCACTGTAGCCGCCATGAAGGACGTGTCCGTAGATGATCTGCTGGGCCGGGAGCCCATCCGGGCGGACATGCAGGAGGTCTTCGATTTCATCCACGGCAAGCGGGTGCTGGTCACCGGCGGCGGCGGGTCCATCGGCAGCGAGCTCTGCCGGCAGGTGGCAGCCCACGAGCCCGCGGAGCTGATCATCTTCGATATCTACGAGAACAACGCCTACGACATCCAGCTGGAGCTGAAGGACAAGTATCCGGACCTGAAGCTGGTCACCCTCATCGGTTCCGTGCGTGACAGCCGACGGATCTTCCAGGTGTTCGACACCTATCGGCCCCAGGTGGTTTACCACGCCGCAGCCCACAAGCACGTGCCCCTCATGGAGGACAGTCCCTGCGAGGCCGTGAAGAACAACGTGATCGGCACCTATAAGACCGCCTACGCCGCCATGGTCCATGGCTGCGAGCGGTTCGTGCTCATCTCCACGGACAAGGCCGTGAACCCCACCAACGTCATGGGCACCAGCAAGCGGCTGTGCGAGATGATCATCCAGTGCTTCGACGCCAAGATCAAGGCGGGCAAAGCCAGCGAGATCCCGCAGCTGTTCACCCACCTGGGGGAGGAGAACGCAGATAAGGACGGCACCGGCCGGGTCTTCCAGAACGTGAAGACCGAGTTCGTGGCGGTCCGCTTCGGGAACGTGCTGGGCAGCAACGGTTCCGTCATCGGCGTCTTCAAAAAGCAGATTGCCAAGGGCGGCCCCGTGACCGTGACCCACCCGGACATCATCCGCTACTTCATGACCATCCCCGAGGCGGTGAGCCTGGTCATGCTGGCGGGGACCTACGCCCACGGCGGCGAGATCTTCGTGCTGGATATGGGCCGGCCCGTGAAGATCGACACGCTGGCCCGGAACCTGATCAAGCTGGCCGGCTTCAAGCCCGGGGTGGATATCGAGATCGAGTACACCGGCCTTAGGCCTGGGGAGAAGCTGTACGAGGAGAAGCTCATGGCCGAAGAGGGCCTTCGGAAGACGGACAACAAACTCATCCATATCGGCAGTCCCATCCCCTTCGATCATGATGCGTTCCTGGTGGAGCTGGTAGCCCTTATGAGCGCCGCTTACTCTAACAAATCGGACATCCGCGATCGGCTCATGGCCATGGTCCCCACCTATCATCCCGCCGTCACCGATCCTGCGGAACCCCAAAAGGCCGTCAGCTGAGGCGTAGAACTCGAATACAGTTCGCGGATCGGGGAACGTTCCGGCATAGGGGATGATATCGTCTGCGGACTGTACCTACCGCAAAAGCATCGTAAAACAGACATGACAGAACAAACGTTGCTCAATCTTATATCGAGGTCATTGTGGAAGGACGAGCAACCGACGGAGATCCCTTCCGAGGTCGCTTCCGAAGCAGAGCATCAGGCGGTCGCCGGGCTGATCCTGAAGACGTCGTATCAGCAGATCGCATATTATATTCGATATACGTATGAGGAGCAGGAGCTGATCCAGCTCCTGGAAAGCCATGGCATCCCCTTGGTCATTCTCAAGGGCGCCGCTGCCGCGGTATATTATCCGGTCCCCTCCCGTCGCTCCTTTGGGGATATCGACTTTCTGGTTTCGCCGGAACGGTTTGCGCGTGCTACGGAGTTGCTGGAGGCAAACGGGTATACTCGAGGCGAAGACAATGAAAGGCATATCGCCTACAGCAAAGGCGGCATCCATTTTGAATTGCACCGTCGGTATTCCCATGAGGACGTCGACATGGAGCGATATGTGTTGGACGGATTGGAGCATCGGGTAACGGGACGGATCGATCAACACGAGTTCCCCATGCTGCCGCCGCTGGCGAACGGGCTTGTTTTGCTGGATCACATGAGGGGCCACTTGAAAAGCGGATTAGGGCTTCGACAGGTGATCGACTGGATGATGTACTGCCACAGAGAGCTGAACGACGGATTCTGGCAGAATTCATTCCACCTTGCGGCAGAGGAAACCAAGCTGACCACGTTGGCCGTCACCGCAACGGCCCTCTGCCAGAAATACCTGGGGCTGACGACCGACATCACCTGGTGCCGCGATGCCGATGAAGCGCTTGTGGATGAGCTGCTGGACAGCTTGCTGATATCCGGGAACTTCGGCCGGAAGCAGGGTCTCGGCAACAATGTGGAAAGGATCATGATCACTATGAGTCGTGAGGGGCTGTTCCGCTATCTTCAGCGCGCCGGTGAATATAACTGGAAAGCGTATCATCGACATCATGGGTTACGACCCTTTTGCTGGCTCTATCAGATATTTCGCTACATAAGACAAGGCATGGGAAGGATCAGATACGTGAGGGCTGATCTTGCTCGAGGAAATGACAGATATGAGCTGTTGAAGAAGCTGGGCATATGACCGGGGTATGAAGACGGGAACCCAAAAAGGAGCATCGTGAACCGATGCTCCTTTTTTTGACAGATCAATATGAGAGGGAAGCCTGGTCCTCCGGCTCCCTGTGCCGGGTGAGATAGCGCAGGGCGTATTTGCCCGCCGGGTCGAAGGGCCGGTCCGGCAGCTCCAGAACAAACCGCTCTGAGGCGTTGACGATTCGGGTGCCTTCGTAGGTGATTTCCCGGTCGGGCAGGGGCCAGCCCCTTAGGTGGACGTGGCCGTGGACCAGACATAAGGGATGGTACCGGTCCAGCAGCTTTTGAAAGCAGACGAACCCCCGGTGGGGCAGATCCTCCTCGTCACCCAGACCCCGGGGCGTCGGGCCGATACTGGAGACAGCCCCCGAGACCCAGGATACGCAGGCCACGGTACACCACCAGCTGATCGTCGATGCAGTCGCAGCCCTCCGGCGGGCGGCGGCTGTACCCCTCGTCGTGGTTCCCGTGGACGTAGAGAAGCGGCGCGTGGGCCATGGTCACCAGAAAGGACAGATAGTCCGCCTTCAGATCCCCGGCGGACAGGATCAGGTCGTATCCCTCCAGCTTTCCGGGGGCGTAGTGGTCCCAGAGGGCCGGGCACTCCTCGTCGGACACGGTCAAAATGCGCATGGCTTACACCTCATGCGGCAGGTCTTCCTTGTGGAGGCCTAGCTCCCGCACCAAAGCCCGGGACATGGGCAGCAGCTCCTCATAGGAGGGGATGGTCCCTTCCACCCCGTCCATGAGATAGTCCATCATCAGCAGCTCCCGGGTGGTGAGGTCCCGGCTGCCGTCGTTTCTCATGATGCCGTCCTGGCTCACCATGGCCCGCTGGAAGGGGAGCAGGGCCCCGGAGCGGATGTCGTTCATCAGCGAGGCGGCCAGCGTCCTGGTGCCCTCGGGCACCAGGTCCGTCATCTGCACGTCGATGGCGCCGCTGTCCATACCCCACCAGTAGTTGATGGCCTCGGGGGCCTTTTTCTGGTCGTAGCTGCCGGAGAGGACTGTGCGGACCAGGTTCTCGTAGAGCTTGCCCCACATCCAGCAGGGGGAGGCCAGCGGCGAGAACTGCCCCGCCTCGTCGATGAGCCAGGTGCCGAATTCGCCCATGCCATAGGCGTTTGGCACGGGCACGTCCCGGTTGGAGATCACCCTGGCGCCCCGGGCGATGAGCTTCTCCACCGCACTCCCCTCAAGACAGCTCCATTCAAGGAGCACCTTTGCCCGGGGGTTGGTCATGCGGGCCCCCAGGGTGAAGGCGTTGATGGAGGCCGGCACGCCCAAAATGGGGTAGGAGGCCACGTAGCCAATGAGGTCGTTTTTGGCCATGGCCCCGGCGATGAGGCCGGTGATGAACTTGCCCTCGTAGATGCGGCAGTAGTAGCTGCGGACGCTCGATAGGCTGGTCCCGGCGGAGCAGTTGAGAAACCGCACCTTGGGGTATTTCACCGCCGCCTTCAGCGTGGCGCTCAAGAGCAGCGGCGTGGTGGTGAAGATAAGATCCGCCCCTTCCTCCGCCGCCTGATCGAGAAGGGCCAAGGTCTCCTCCGGCGTGTCCGCATGGCGGTATTCCCGGACCGTCACCTGGTCAGATAAGGTCTCCCGAAGGTAGGCCGCGCCCTGGGCGTGGCCATTTGTCCAGGTGCTGATCTCTTCGTCCTGCTGGTAGATCAGCGCCACGTTCAACCGCTTGGGGGCGGGGGAGATGAGCTTGGTGAGGAGGCTTTGCTGCTCCTCCTCCGGGGCGGTGCGGACCTGGACCGCGTCGTCGCCCGTGACCTGCACGTCCTTCCAGAGCCCGGACAGGGACTCCTTCAGCTCCTTGCCGGTCATGGTGCCCAGCTGCTCGTAGGGGTAGACCCGGAGCCAGAGGAGCAGGGCGTCTTCGCACTTTAGATTCTTCCCCTGGCCGCCCAGGGCCGTGAAGGCCTCCTTAAAGTAGGCATAGCGGGCGGAGAACCGGCGGCGCTCCTCCTCGGTCCAGACGTCCCCGGGCTTCTTGTCGAGGGCACTAAGGAGCTTCGCGTACTCGCCGGGCTTCTGGAACTGGATATCGTAGGAGCCGGTGGCCCGGTGGAAGTCCACGAACTCGTAGTAGGCCCGGATGCGGGGATCGTCGGTTTTTTCGGGCAGGACCCGGCGCACGTCGCTGAGGATGCGGGGGTTGCCGAAGTGCTTGAGGACGCTGACCCGCTTGTTGCCCTCCTGGACGTAGAAGCTGCCCAGGTACTCGTAGCAAAGGATGGCGTCCCGGATGCCCGTCTCGCTCAGGTGCGCCTCGCACAGGTTCATCCATTTCTGGGCGAACTCGCTTTCCTCCGGCAGCAGGGGCAGGAAGCTGGCCGTCAGGGCCGAAGTCCGGCCTCGGGTCCGGGTGCCCACGATCCGGTCCATGGGGATCTCCTGGCTCTTGAGCTCCTGGACGGTGAGCTTGCCCACCTCCGGCAGCAGCTCCTCCAGCACCGCCGGGCCGGGATCCTTCCCCAGGTCCGTCAGCTTTGCATATTCCTTCTGGCCCTCCTTGAGAGCGGCCAGGTATTCTTCTCGTACAGTCACATTCATATATTCTTTCCTCTTTCAGAGACCCTATGTTATCAGAAAGGGACCCCTTTGACAATAGGGATTTGCGTAATTCCTGTGACAAATGGAATACGTTAAGTAGAAGATTCAGGTTGTTATTGTAGAAAAAGTGCGATACAATGGAGCCGACCACTGGACAGGGAGGGACCTATGAAACTCAACTACAAGCGCACCATCCTCGTCGGCTTCGCGTTCTTTCTGATCTGCACCTTCTGGAACGCCTACGACACCATCATCCCCAAGATCCTGACCGACAAATTCGGCATGACCCAGGCCAACTCCGGCATCATCATGGCCCTCGACAACGTGCTCGCCCTGTTCATGCTGCCCCTCTTCGGCACCGTCTCCGACAAGTGCCGCCACAGGTTGGGCCGCCGGACCCCCTTCATCCTCTACGGCACCATCGTGGCCGCCGTGCTGCTGGTGGGCCTGTCCTTCGTGGACAATATGCAGCTCAAGAACATCGAGGCCGTGGCGAAGATCGACGATCCCGCCGCTCTCGAGATCCTTTACGACGCCGAGCAGGACGAAATTATCCAGACCCCAGACGGACAGCAGGCGATCCTGAAGGACAAGTTCACCAAGGCGGAGTTTGCTGCCATCGAGTCCCAGCGGGTGGACCCGGAGACCGGCAAGAAGTCCACCAACCCGGACTACTCCAACTACGTGGTCCCCGCCCGGCAGCTCTACGCCCGGCAGGCCACCAAGGCGAACCCCAGGACGCTCGTTCTGTTCATCGCGGTGCTCCTCGTCATCCTCATCGCCATGGCCACCTTCCGCTCCCCGGCGG
Source organism: uncultured Eubacteriales bacterium (assembly GCA_902802805.1). Classification (GTDB taxonomy): domain Bacteria; phylum Bacillota; class Clostridia; order Christensenellales; family CAG-138; genus RUG472. The sequence goes on along the minus strand of CADCNE010000004.1, from coordinate 42,278 downwards.
TGGCGCTGATGCCGGACGTGACCATGAAGCCCCTCCGGTCTAAAGCGAACGCCATCATCAACCTGATGGGCACGGCGGGCGGCATGATCGTCCTCGCCATGGGCATGGTGTTCGCCACCGGCGCGGTAAAGAATTCCCTCATGAGCTACACGGTGTTCTTCGGCATCGTGGCCGTCGTCATGCTCGTCGCCCTGGTCGTCTTCCGCCTCACGGTGGACGAGCCCCGATTCGTCCGGGAGATGGAGGAGGAGAGCGCCAAATACGATCTCGACGAAGCCACCCCCGAGGAAATGGCGGCCGGTGTCACACGGAAACTGACGAAGCCGGAGCTCACTTCCATCATCCTGATCCTGGTGTCCGTGGTGTTCTGGTTCATGGGCTACAACGCCGTCACGTCGAAATACTCCGTCTACGCGGGCAAGGTCCTGTCCCTCGATTACAACAGCACGCTGCTCATCGCCAACGTGGCCGCCATCATCTCCTATATCCCCGTGGGCATGCTGGCCAGCAGGATCGGCCGGAAGAAGACCATCCTGATCGGCATCGGGCTCCTGGCCACGTCCTTCTGCATCGCCTCCTTCCTCAGGGAGGGGAGCTCGGCCATGCTCATGAACTGCATGTTCGCCCTGGCCGGCATCGGCTGGGCCACCATCAACGTGAACAGCTTCCCCATGGTGGTGGAGCTTTCCCGGGGCGGCGACGTGGGCAAGTACACCGGCTTCTACTACACCGCCAGCATGGCCGCCCAGACGTTCACGCCCTACTTCTCCGGCGCGCTCATGGACAGGGCCGGCATGACCACCCTGTTCCCCTACGCCACGGTGTTCGTGGTCCTGGCAGCCTTCACCATGTTCTTCGTAAAGCACGGCGACAGCAAGCCCATCCCATCGAAGAGCAAATTAGAGGCATTGGATGTGGGTGATTAACGAATCATATCCTTTGCCGCTTTTTCTCTTTAGACAAAGAGAAAAAGCGGCGGAAAAAGAGAAACTTAGGAATAATAATGGGAAGTACAGCGCAAGCGATACTTCCCATTTAAGTTCTTTTGGGGCGCCTTTTCTCTTCGAAGAAAAGGCGCGTAGCCTTTCAATCCCTTCCTTTAATTGCCAGCTTCACGACCTCATAGCCGCCGTTATAGACGCCCTGGTCCTTGAGGGCCAAGATGCGGTTGCACATATGGCGCAGGATGGCCGGGTCAGTGATGAGGGTGTCGATCATGTCCGCGAGGGCGGCGGCGGTCTCGCACTCAAAGGTGGAATCCCCCAGCTCCTGGGCGTGGACGGCGCCGTAGACCTCGTGGCCGCCGATGTGCCGCATCATGAGCTTGGGCACCGGGTAGAAGGCCAGCTCCGACGGCTTGGTCACCAGCACGTCGCACTTGCGCATGAGCAGGTTCGTGGAGTACACCGCCTCGAAGATGTCCCTGTGGCAGAAGGCGGTGACGCCCGCGGGGCTGTCCCCGTCCAACGTGGCGGCCCAGGCTTTGAGACCCGCGTAGTCGTCGAAGTAGGTCCTCACGGTCTCCTTAAGCTCCGGCATCTCCTTCTTAAACACGTCCCACATGGTCAGATGGTCGCCGAAGTTGATCCACAGCTCCGCCTTGCCCGCCTTGACATACGGGAGCAGGTGCCGGGTCATGGCGAGGTACAGGTCCCCGCCGGCCCCCGCGCCGCCCACGGTCATGAGGAACCGGACGGGCTTGCCGCTGTCGAGCCGCTCCATACGCTTCTCGCAGTCGTGCTCCACGCCTTCCACCAGCTCGTGGTCGATGTAGTGGCCCACGTCGAAAAGGTCCCCGTCGGGCATGGGCTTCAAAGCGGTCTTCGCCATGCCGTTGAGCTTTTTGTAGCCCAGGTACGCAAAGGGGGTCTGGACCGTGTGGATGGACCCCTCGGCCAAGTGGAGGCCCATGGGCCAGTTGTCGGGGATGGCGTTCACCACGTGGGTGAGCCCGGCGTGGACCGCCCCCTGGCTGGGCCACACGTGGGTGCCCACATAGGGCACGTCCTTGGGGAGGTCCCGGAACAGGGGCACCAGCAGCTCCGCGTTCTTCTGATCCCCCGCGTTGTAGGTGATCTGCCGGAAGCCCTCGCTGTTGAGGGGCTCCCAGTAGAGCTTGTTGAAGAGGCCCACCTTCTGGCTGAGCTTCGACCCCATGGAGTAGAGGTCGTTCTGATGCCGGATCATCCTGGACCCGGTGGCGTCGAAACTAGCGAGGTCGAACCAGACCGGCTGCCGCCCCAGGGCCCTGGCGCAAGAGGCGATGGCCATGGCGATCCGGTAATGGCCGAAGCCCATGCGGATGTTGCCCACGATCAGGGCGTTCTCCGGCAGCTCCAGGGGCGTGTCGCTGTGCACCAGATTCTGGATGCCCAGCTCCGGGATCTGGTCGATGGGCTTCAAGCCCAGGTGGTATACCTTTTCGGTGTCGTCCCCGAACTTCTTCAAAAACCCGGCCTTGGCCTTCTCGGCCTTCCGCAAGGTCTTCTCGTCCATGGGGTTGCCGAAGATCACGCTGCTCTTATCCATGGCGGCTCCTTATTTCTCCGCGTTGTCGGTGATGGTTTTCATGACCTTCTTCTCGTCGTAGGCGGCCAGGATGATGGCGCCCAGGACGCAGAAGCACACCGCCACGATGGCCACGATCCTTAGGCCGATGGGGGAGGCGGTGAGATCGTTGCTCTTGAGGTCCTGGGTGGTGCCGAGGACGGCCAGGGAGGTGAACACCAGCATGGCCACGGACTGGCCGAACTTCATGGCGAAGGTCCGGGCGGCGAAGAACATGCCCTCCCGCTTCTCGCCGGTGAGGATGGCGTCCTGCTCGGCCACGTCAGCCACGATGGCCTGGGGGATGATGCCGAGGAGGGCCATGGGGAAGGCGGCGATGACGACGATCAGTGCGCCGGGCAGGACCCCCGTGAGCCCCGGGACAACGCCCGTGAGGGCGGTGACCACGTACGCGACAGCAAGGCCCAGGAAGCCGCAGATGACCAGCTTCTTCTTGCCGAACTTCATGACCAGCCTGGAGACCACCGGATAGAAGCAGGCGGAGAGCACCGTCATGGCCCCCAGGAACACGGTGGTGTAGAATTCGTCCAGCTGCATACTCACCTTCACGAAGAAGGGCAGGCCCGTCTGGAACAGGGTGAGGCCGATCCAGTAGGCGATGTCGGAGGCGGCGAACTTCAGAAAGTCCCTGTTCTTGAAGGTCTTACCAAGACTCTTGATGGTGTCGCTGTCGCTGGGCACGGCGTCCACGAACTCCTTTTCGTTGAGCTTAAAGACGGGCACCAACAGACAAACGAGGCCGATGGCTGCGAGGACGATGAACCAGATCCGGTAGCTCCAGGCGTAGGACACCATCTTCTGCAGCGGCCCTGCGAACACGAAGGGCAGGTAGGCGATCAGCGTCCCAAAGAAGAAGGTCAGGGAGATGGCCGTGGAGATGTACATGCGGTCCTCCTGGGTCTTGCCGAACTCACTGATGAGGGCGTTGTAGGGGGTGCAGTACATGGTCATAAAGAGATAGAAGAGGATGAGGGAGCAGAGGACCCAGGCAATGTTCACGCCGCTCACGCCCTCCACCGGCGCGAAGAACACCAGCACCGTGATGATGGCGAAGGGAACGGCGGCCCGCTTCATGAAGGGGATGCGGCGGCCCTTGGGGTTTGCGCTCCTATCGCTGAGGGACGCGATCCAGGGGTCCGTGATCGCGTCGAAGATGCGGCAGATGAAGGTGATGAGGCCCAGCACCGTCAGGACCCCGAAGACCACCAGGCCCGTGGGCACGTAGAACTTGGCTCCCGCCGCCACGGAGCCGCTGGTGGGCAGGTAGAAGGTGACCAGCCAGGTGTTGATGATGCCGCCCAAAATGGACCAGCCCAGCTGGCCGATGGCGAAGATCCACATTTCTTTCTTGGTAAGACGTCTTGTTTTCATCGATTCTCCCCCGCATGCTTTTTTGTTCTGGACCCCAAAGGCCCATATTTCAATATAAAAGTATACCGTATCGGCAGGAGAGAGGCAAAGGATAGATACTATATATTTTTGTTCCCGTCCGGCAAAAGGGCTTGACAGGAGAGGGGAGAGGTCGTATACTCCGTTTTATAACAAGCGTTATATAAAGGAGGAGAGCCCATGCCGCCCAAGGCCAGGATCACCCGGGACATGATACTGGACGCCGCCTTCGACCTGGTCCGTGCCGAGGGCCACGAGGCGCTGAACGTGCGCACCCTGGCAAAGCGCCTGGGTTGCTCCACCCAGCCTATCCTCTACAACTTCGCCGCGGTAGAGGAGCTGAAGGACGCCGTCTATCAGCGGGCGGACGAGTTCCACACGGCCAATATCCTGCCCAAGGGCGGCGAAGGCGCCGACGCTCTATTGGAGCTGGGTCTCAACTACGTCCGCTTCGGCTATGAGGAAAAACACCTGTTTCGCTTCCTGTTCGAGAGCGACCGGTTCGGGGGCATGGACTTCAAGGGCCTGCTCCGCTGGCCGGGGTCCGATGAGCTGGTGGCCATCCTGGCGGAGGCTTTGGGCTGCCCGGCGGCGGAGGCGGAGAAGCTGTTCATGACCTTCTTCGCCGTGGCCCACGGCCTGGGGAGCCTCCTCTGCAACAACGCTATGGAATACGATGAAACAGAATGTGCGGCCATGCTGGAGACCGTCTTCAACGGCGCCCTGGCGGCCCTGACATCCAAAGGAGAAGAATATGCGTAAACTCTATGAAACCAAACCCATTCTATTCGCGGTCCTGTGGATCGTTTTGTACTGCGCGGTCATGGCCCCCATCCGGGGTCGCTTTGGGGACGACAGCATCCAGATGCTCCTGGGCCTCACGGCCATCTCCACAGGCCTCCTCCTGTTCATTCGCGCCAATACGCTTCAGGGGGAGCTGGGCCTCGATCGCTGGATCCGGAATGGGAAAAAGATCCTGTGGCTCATCCCCATCTGGATCCTCTCCACGGGGAACCTGTGGAGCGGTCTGGGCCTAAAATACACCGGTATCAACGCGGTCATGGCCACCCTGTCCTTCCTGCTGGTGGGCTTCGTGGAGGAGACCGTCTTCCGGGGCTTCCTCTTCAACGGCATGCGCAAGACCGGCAGCCTCACCGTTGCCATCATCGTCTCCGCGGTGACCTTCGGCATGGGGCACCTCATCAACCTGCTGACGGGCCAAGCCACCATGGACACCCTGCTGCAGATGGTCTTCGCCATTGCCTGGGGCTTCCTCCTGACCTTCGCGTACCTTAAGAGCGGGAGCCTTCTCGCGTGCATCCTGATCCACGGCATCATCGACGCCGCCAGCGTTTTCAGCCGGGACAACGTGGTGGGGGACACTGTCTTCATGGTCGCTACCATCGTCGTCGCCATCGTCTACTGCCTCTACCTCTCCAAGCAGCCCACGCTGGAGCGGGTGGAATAAACCCAAAAAAGAAGCGCCCGGCGGGGTCAGCCCCCGCCGGGCATCGTTTTGTTTTTCCGCTTATCCTATGGTGACCGGGATCAGGTTGCCGCTTTTGGACACGTCGAAGTGCTCGCCGGACACGTCCGCGTTGTTCCACATCACCTCGTCGCAGCCGTAGAGGCTGATGGCCGGGCTCGGCACGTCGTGGATGGAGCAATTCTCAAAGGTCACGTCGTAGACGCTGCCCAGCACCACGCCGCCGATGGAACAGTCGTAGATCTCGCAGTCCGTGAGCTGTAGTTCGGTGCAGTACCAGGCGTTGACGCCCAGCGTGCCGCAGCCGTAGAGACGGCAGCCGTCCAGGGTGATGCCGTTGCAGTTTTCAAAATCCAGCACGTCGCCGGAGCATTCGCTGGTCCCGTCGCTGTGCCCCAGGGTCAGGTCCGCGATGGTCACGTTGTCGCAGAAAGTAAAACCGATCACGTTGGCGTAGCGGGGCACGGCCGTCACGGTGGTGGACCCATCCGCTTTGGCCCCGCGGATCGTCAGGTCGTATACGCCGCTGATCACCAGCTGAGGTCCGTCGTAGCAGGTCTCCCAGCGGTAGTACAGGCCCTCGTCGCTGCCGTAGTCGGCGGCATCCGCCAGGCAGAAGCTCTCACTTACCACGATGGTCCGATCGGGGCCGATGGCGGCCAGGAACTCGTCCGCATTGGTCACGGTGATCTCTCCGCCCGGGGGCACCGGCGTGGGCTCCTTCAGGGGGGCGATCTCCATATCGGCGTACTGGACGGGCCGGATCTGCATGGCCGCGAGATCGATCGCCGTAAGCTCGTTCCCATCCGGGTCCAGGGCGGCGAGGGAGCTGTCCCCGAACCAGGTGTACAGGTCATTGCCGTGGAAGGCGCAGCCGCCCACGACGGCGGGGACGCCACGCAGCGTGAAGGCGCTTTGCAGCGCGTTATACTCCACCTTGTTGGTCAGGAAGCAGGCGTTGCGGGTGTTGTTGCATTCGAACAGCGTATAAGCGCTGTTGTCGTGGACCCGGCAGTCGGACACGGTGAAACCGTCCCCGCCGTAGGATTGGAACAGGCAGGAGGCGGGGGTATCGTTCTTCCAGCCGTTGTGGTCGATCTCAGAATCCAGCACCTGCACGTTCCAGCAGCCGTCCGCGTACACGGCGCTGTCGCTGCACTCATAGATCCGGCTGCCGGTGACGGTCACATCGTTGCAGTTCATGGTCCATACGCCCGTGGTGCCGCAGCCGAACAGGCCGCAGCCTTCCACCGTCACCGTGCCACAGTTCACGAAATGCAGCACGCCGCCTGAGCAGTAACCCGGGGCCGGGTCGTGTCCGGCGGTGATGCCGGAGACCGTCACGTTGCGGCTGTTGGCGATGGTGAGCACGTTGGCGTACCGATCCTCAGCGAGCAGCGTGGTCTCGTCCATGCCGGCGCCCCGGAGGGTCAATCCGTCGACGCCCGTGACGTACAGCTCGAACCCCTGCTCAGCGGTGGCGTCCCAGCGGCAGCAGGGGTTGCCGGTGGCCTTCCCGTAGGTGGTGGCGGCAGCGAAGTCGTATTCACCCGGCTGCAGCGCCACGGTGACGTTCGGGCCGATGGCGGCCAGCAGCTCGTCCACGGTGGCGACCTCCACTATCTTCATGTCAGCGGGGGCCGGCGCCCAGCCCCCAAGGACCAGCAGCATCAGCCCCACCGTCAGCAGGGCCAGTGCCTTTGTTCTTATCGTATGTTTCATGTGGTTAACCTCCCAATACCCATTCGGGTCTTCTCCCGGACCCATGGATTTTTCAAGGGCCACTCTACCGCCGATCCCCTTCCCTGTCAAGGCGTTTCCCCCGCCCAAAGCAAAGAAAAGTGCGCAAGATCAGCTTTTTTCATTGCTTTTTCACAAGTTCTTTGATATTATGCTCCCCATGGAACAGACAAGAAAAAACAAAATGGCCACCGCGCCGGAGGGGCGGCTGCTCCTCTCCATGGGCTGGCCTATCATCGTCAGCATGCTGGTGCAGGCCCTCTACAACATCGTGGACAGCGTGTTCGTGTCCCGGCTCTCCACCCTGAGCCCGGAGCAGCTCACCCGCATCCTCGGCGACCTCTACGTGCCCGGCACGGAGAGCACCATCGGCGACAAGGCCCTGAACGCCCTTTCCACGGTGAACCCCCTGCAGATGCTCATGATCTCCGTGGCCGTGGGCACCGCCGTGGGCATGAACTCCCTGATCTCCCGCCGCCTCGGCGAGCAGCGGATCGAGGACGCCAACCGGGCCGCGGGCAACGGCCTGGTACTCATGGTCATCAGCTCCCTCTTCTTCACCTGCATCGGCCTGTTTCTCTCCGGGGCCTTCATGCGCTGGCAGGACAACGATCCCATCGTGCGCCTCTTCGGCACCGAGTACATGACCATCTGCCTGTCCCTCAGCGTGGGCATCTTCCTCTCCGTGGGCATCGAGCGGATCATGACGGCTCAGGGCCGGACCATGGTGGCCATGATGATGCAGCTCACCGGCGCCATGTCCAATATCGTTTTGGACAGGATCTTCGTCCTGGGCCTCGGTCCCATCCCGGCCATGGGCGTCACCGGCGCGGCCATCGCCACGGTGGCGGGCCAGTTCGCATCCATGACGCTGGCCCTGGTCATGCTCACCCGCTCAAAGAGCGAGATCCAGCTCAAGCGCCCCCACTTCAACGTCCGCAGGCAGACCGTCAAGGACATCTACAGCGTGGGCGTGCCCTCCATCCTCATGCAGGCCGTGGGCACAGTCATGTACCTGGGCATGAATGGCATCCTCAAGAGCTTGGGCGAGTACCACGTGGCTACCCTGGACCCCAACGTGAACTACGTGGACGCCTACAAGAGCGCCTTCGGCACCTACTTCCGCCTCCAGTCCGTCATCTTCATGCCCGTCTTTGGCCTGAACAACGCGGCCATGAGCATCCTGGGCTACAACTACGGCGCCCGGAACAAGAAGCGGTTCATGCGGGCCTACGGCATGCTGACGCTGTTCTGCGCCTGCTTCATGATCGCGGGCACGGCCCTCTTTGAGCTGGGGGCGCCCACCCTCATGCAGCTTTTCGCCGTCAGCGACTTCACCTACGGCGTCACCGTCACCACCATCCACATCATCGCCTGGGGCTTCGTCTGCGCGGCCGTCGGCATCTCCATGGGTACGGTCTACGGCGCCACAGACACGGGCGTCTACGGCATGATCACGTCCCTCTGCCGGCAGCTGGTGATCCTGCTCCCCGTGGCGTATCTTATGGCCCGCTGCACCCACCGCATCGAGGCGGTCTGGTGGGCCTTCCCCATCGCGGAGTTCACCCACCTCATCATCGCCGCGCTGCTGATGCTCCGGCTGTATCGGAAGAAGATCAAGCCGTTAGGTTAGTTTATTTTGCGGCTTTTTCTCTTTGGATAAAGAAGAAATAGTCGCTCAAAAAGAGAAACTTAAGAAGAAAAAGAAGGCTGTGCACAAACACAGCCTTTTTTTACGTTTTTTATATTCAATCCTTCCCCTGATCGAGATGCATCATCCTCTGCGGGATGTGGCAGTAGCCCCCCGGATTCTTGTCCAGGTACTTCTGGTGGTACTCCTCCGCGGGGAAGAAGTTTGTGAGGGGCAGCAGCTCCACAGCCAAAGGCGAACCGACCTTGGCCGCTTCCTTTTCATAGGCCGCCTGAATCATGGGCAGCTGGTCGGGGTTTGTGTAGTAGACCCCCGTGCGGTATTGGATGCCCTCGTCACCCCCTTGTTTGTTGACGGACAGGGGGTCGATGACCAGGAAGTAGAGCTCCAGCAGCTTATCGAGGGAAAGCTTCCCCTCGTCGTAGTCGATGCGGACCGTCTCGGCGTGGCCGCTGTTGCGGCACACCTCCTGATAGGTGGGGGCCCGGTCGGGGCCGTTGGCGTAGCCCACCTCGGTGGAAAGCACCCCCTCGAACTGATCGAAAAACTTCTGCATGCCCCAGAAACAGCCGCCGGCCAGATAGATGCTCCTCATGAAAAAACTCCCTTCGCTTGTTGGGTGCAGTATACCACAGCCGCCCCGGCCTTTCAATGGTCCGGGTCAAATCATCCCTTGCGCGTCGGCCCCGTTTGCTATAGTATGATAAGTATCCAACCTTTCTCCGGAGGTGCCCATGAAACGAATCTTCCTTCTGTTGCTGTCGCTCCTGTTGTCGGCGGCGACCCCCGCGCCTCAGGCCCAGAGCCTCCTCCAGACGTATTCCTTCTACGATCAGCCCGACTGGGAGCATCTGACCTCCGCGGTCATGTTCTGGGCGGACCTGGACCAAAACGGCGTCGAGGAGCCCGTCTCCTTCACTCTGGATCGGGACGAATGGACCACGGCCATCACCTGGGGAGAGAGCACGGTCGTTCTGGAGGAGGGGGACGATCTGGTGGCGGCGGCAGCCCTGGACCTGGATGCGGAAAGCCCCTTTTATAACCTGCTGGTGACCATGGACTATGGCTCCGACAGCTATGTGACCGTAGAGCTGCACCCGGAGCAGGGGCAGCTGGTCAGGGGTCCGGTCGTTGAAGGTGGATGGGAGTGGGTGGACGGTGGCCTGTGGTTCCACCAGCGTACGGACTTTTTGGGCACCAGCTTCGGCAAGCGGACCTACAGCGGGGACGGGCTTCTCCCGGACAGCGACTGGCTCATCATGAGCTATATCCCCACGTCGGAGGAGATGGAGGAGGATCGGGAGGCCCTCATAGACGTCGGCGTCCTGCTGCACGCCGCCCTGCCCGTGCCCTGCACCGTGGATGGGCAGCCGACCGTGATCCCTGCGGACACTTATGTGTACCGGCTGGGCTTCCGGGACGACGACCGGCTCACGGAGGTCTGCCTGCCGGACGGCACCCGAGCCCTGATCGCCTGCACCGTGGGGGAGCACGGCTGGCCCTTCCTGATCGACGGCCGGGACGCTCTGGACTATTTCGACAATCTGTTCTTCGCGGACTGAGCAGGGGGCGCACATGGGCTGGATCATCCTGCTGACAGTTCTTTTAGGGATGTGGCTGTTTCTGATCGCCCCCCGGCGCTCCTCCCGGGCGGCGCGGGCCCCCTTCGAGGGCCGGGCCTTCGCTCATCGGGGCCTCTATGAACTGGACCAATCCATACCCGAAAACTCCCTGCCCGCCTTCCAAAGAGCGGTGGAGAACGGCTATGGGGCGGAGCTGGACGTGCAGCGCACGAAGGACGGGCAGATCGTGGTCTTCCACGACGACAGCATGCAGCGGGCCTGCGGCGTCGATAAGGCCATTCGGGATTTCACATATGCGGAATTGCAGCAGTTCCCCCTCTTCGGGACGCTGGAGCGCATCCCCCTGTTTTCCGACGTGCTGCGCATATTCAATGGCAAGCAGCCCCTGATCGTGGAGCTGAAATACGGCCCCGACACGGACCTTCTCTGTGAGGCCACCCGTCAAATGCTGGACGCCTATCCGGGCCCGGCCTGTGTGGAGAGCTTCCACCCTGCCATGGTCCGCTGGTTCTGGAAGCACGACCCGAAGCGCCTCCGGGGCCAGCTCTCCGAGGCCGCCTGCTTCTCAAAGAAGCACCTGTCCCTGCCCCTCGCCTTCATGATGAGCCGCCTGCTCACCAACTTTCTCACCCGGCCCCAGTTCATCGCCTATCGGGTGGGCCCCAAGCCCCTCTCCGTTCGCGTGTCGGAAGGGATGGGCGCCATGAAGGTCCTCTGGACCGCCCGGGAGCCCGAACAGCACGCCCGGCGCATGAAGGAGAACCACGCCGTCATCTTCGAGGGCTATCGCCCGGAGGAGGGTCGCGCATGAAGACGTTGGAGATCGTGGGCGTCAACTATTTTGGCCGCTGGACCGAGCAGCGCACGGGCTGCCGGGCTATCGTGATCCGGGACGGCCATATTCTCCTCTCCTATGAGACCGTCACGGACCAGTGGATGATCCCCGGCGGCGGCCTCGAGCCGGGGGAGGACGAAGCCGCCTGCTGCGTCCGGGAAGTTGCGGAAGAGACGGGGTATATCATCGAGCCCTCCCCCTGCATGTTGGAGCTGGACGAATACTACGAGGATCACCGATACGTGGACCGGTATTTCTTCGGCACCGTCACGGGCCGCTGCGAGCGGCATCTGACGGACCGGGAGCGGGCCGTGGGCATGGAGCCCCGCTGGCTCCCCGTAGAGGAGGCGCTGGCCATCTTCTCCCGCCACGCCGACTACGCCGCCACAGACGAGATGCGCCGGGGCATGTACCTCAGGGAATTCACAGCCCTCTCGGCCCTCGTGCAGACGTCATAAAAAGTTAAATTGCCATATTTAGCCATATTCTGTATACTGATACACGGGAGGAAAGAGATATGTCCGTGTTTCAGGTGATCGCTCAAAATCTGCTGGGGTTCGACCTCATCATCTTCGTGGCCGCGGCCCTGAACCTGGCGTGCTACTGCCTCGCCCGGCGGAACGCCGATAGGCTCTATCGCAAGCTCCACATGATGGTTTTCATCCCCTCCCGGCGGCGGGACCCGGAGAGCGTCTCCCGAGCCATCCGTGACATCGACGAGGAGCGGGTGCTGGCCATGCGCAAGCGGTCCGAGAGCCTCTATTCCGTGTTCGTGAACGTGACTTCCATCTTCCCGCTGCTGGGCATCCTCGGCACGGTGGTATCCCTGCTGCCTATGGTCTCCGAGCTCGCCGACATGCAGACCAACTTCTTCGCCGCCCTCACTTCCACCTTCTGGGGGCTGGTGTTCGCCATCATCTTCAAGCTCCTGGACGGCTTCCTCTCCTCCCGCATGGAGGACAACGACAAGGCCGTGGACCTGCTGCTGGAGCGGCGGGAGCTCCTGCGTGAGGGCCGGGAAGGGTGAAGCGGCGGCAGATCTTCATAGAGCTCACGTCTTTGCTGGACGTGATCCTCATCATGCTCTTCATTCTGCTTATGCAGGCCAAGAATACCACGGCCGAGGCCATGGATACGGCGGCCGCCGCCGAAAGCAACACCGAGCAGGTCAGGGCGGAGCTGATCGAAGCCTACGCTGAACAGGACGCCCTCAAAGCTGAGATCGACGCCGAAGCGGCCCGGGCGGATGCCCAGGCGGAGCGGGCGGATGCCCTCCAGCGGCAGCTGTGGACGGAGAACATCGTCCTCGACAACTCTCTGTTGCTCACTGTCAGCGTGGATAGGAGCGGCAATATCCGCCTGGAGACGGAGGGGAACGGGCTCGCCGCTCTCGCCTACGATTGGGCGGACGACACCTACGCCCGGAACAAGCTTCGGGGGCTCCTCCTGGAGCAGCTGCGGGACACGGACCGGGAGGCGGTGTTCCTGGTGTTCCAGTACGACCGGGCCCGCGTCTACCACGCGGAGTATCAGATGATCGAGACCATCATCCAGGAGATCAAGCAGGAGGCCCGGACCCGGGACATCCCCCTGTCCGTTCTGGAGATGGACCTGTTTGAAGCATAAGGAGGTGCCCATATGGCGAACAAGAAGCGGAGTTCCAGGCGGAACAACCACACCGGCGGTAAGGTGGCGGGCGGCGCGGTCCTGCTGGCGCTGCTGCTGGCGGGGGGCCACTTCGGCCTGGGCATCGGCCGGGCAGAGGGCGGCCTCCTGACGGGGGAGGCCCTGCAGGCGGCCAAGGAGACCGTGGTGGATACCGCTGAATCGGCCAAAGAGACCCTGACCGAAGGCTATGAGACGGCCAGGGAGGCTCTGACCGAGGCCGTCGAGACGGTCCAGGGAACGGAGCCGGAGACGGTCCCCGTCCAGGAGATCGTGGTACAACAGGATGACGGCATCCTCACCGTCACCGTCCGGGAGGACAAGCTCCTCTACGAGGGCCGGGAGGTGGACCTCACGCAACTGGAAGAAAACCTCCTCAAGGATTATAAGGCCGATTCCTCCACCGTGGAGCTTTTGGACGACCACGCCATCAAGGCTGTGTACGATGAGGTCAGCGCCCTGCTGCAGAAGCTGAGCATCCCGTTTACAGAGGGGAAATAGAGGTTTTGTTTTGCGACTTTTTCTCTTTATACAAAGGAGAAAAAGTCGCCTAAAAAAAGAAACTTAAAAACGGATCACAGCATGCCTGCAATCTGTTTTTGTATTCTTAAGCTTCTCTTTTTTGCGCCGCTTTTCTTCTCTTCATTGAAGAGAAAAAAGCGGCAAAAGAACAATTAAATAAGATGTATCCAGTACCGCTCCAGGTCCCGGCCGATCTCGGGCTCGTGGATGGTGGATTCGTAGACGCCGCCGTTGTTCAGGATGGTCTTCCGGCTCCCCTCGTTCCCCACGACACAGCTGATGAGCACATCGGTGATGCCCAGCTCCCGGCAATAGGGCAGGGCGTCCCGGAGCATGGCGGTGGCGTACCCCTTGCGGCGCTCGCTGGGGCGGACGCTGTAGCCGATGTGGCCCGCGTACTTTTCCAGGTACTCGTTGAAGCAGTGCCGAAGCTGCAGCATGCCCACCACCCGGCCGTCCTCCTTCCGCACATAGATGTACTGGGTGGCCGGGACCCGGCCGGGCTCCACATTTTTAGGGTCCTTGCCGGCCAGGGACTTCTCGATCCATTCCGCCCCGGTGGCACAGCGGCGCAGGGAGCCGCAGCCATCCATGGAGTTCCCCATGTCCAGGAATTCCTGGCGATAAGCCTCGATATCCTTGGCGTATTCCATGGTGGGCTCGATCAGCAGCATATCAGCTTTCCTCCTTGGCGATGTGATAGATGAGGTCCGGGATGGCCCAGCCCCGGGCCCGCCGGTAGTCCATACCCAGCTCCTCCCGCCCCAGCAGCGGCGCGCCGGTGGCGGCGTTGTCCGACACCGCCAGCAGGGCCACGGCGGGCACCTCGAACAGGTCCGCCAGCTGGTAGAAGAGGGCCGTCTCCATCTCGATGAGCTCCGCGCCGGCGGCCCTGATCTCATCCAAATGGATGTATTCAAAAGCGATGGAATCCGTGCAGAAGACCTTCCCCTGTTGGATCGGATAGCCCAGCCGCCGTCCGAGCTCGATCACCTGACCCACATAGGCCCGGTCCGGGGGATAGACGGGCGCAAAGGGAGTGAAGGGCCCCAGTCTGTCCTGCAGATATACCCCGGCGTAGCTGCCCTGGAAGCAGACCTCCGGCGTGCAGACGGTGCCCACGGGGAAGTCCTCACGAAGGCCGCCCGCGGCTCCGGCGAAGATCAGCTTTTTGAACTGCAGTTCCGCGCAGATAGAGATGTGGTCCAGCACATTGCAGGCCCCCGAAGCCGTCTGGGCCCAGGCGATCCTCACGCCATCCTTCTCCACCAGATAGCCGGAGAAATAGGCGTGCTGGGAAAGCAGGGTCACGGTGAAGGAGGGGTCCAGGATGGTCTTGTCCGGCTTCCAGCCCGGGGCCACCACCAGGGCGTCGTAGCGGACCTCCGGCTCGAAGCCGAAGCACTCCCGGCTCATGACCCCGGCGTTGTAGCGCTTCATGGCATCCAAGGCTTTCAGCAGACGCGGCTTCATGTCGTTGCCCCCCCTCATAGATTTTACAGAGCATACCACCCTTTTTTCCCTGCGTCAACAGGGGTAATTTTCCGGTGGTCAACGGGGAAAGAATGTGGTATAGTACACTCATGAAACGAATGTTTATCCTGTGCCTCCTGATGCTCCTTCTCGTCGGCTGCGGCGAAGGGACCCCCTCAGGCGGCCAAATCGCCTATATCCCGGCGGAGCCAACCGCCGACCTCACCGGTCACGTCACGGACGCCCCGGCGGCCACCGCCGCGCCCCTGTTCACCGCGGTGCCCACGATCGTCCCCACGGCCGTGCCTACGGCCACGCCCGTGCCGACGCCCACGCCCGAGCCCACCCCGGAGCCCACGGCCACGCCTGTGCCCGTGGAGGCAAAGCTCCAACGGTACGTGGCGGGCATGACGGATAAGGAGAAGATCGGGCAGCTGGTCATGTTCGGCTTCTCCGGCACCAAGGCCGTATCCAGTGAATTCGCCAAGATCATGGCGGACTACGCCATCGGCAACGTGATCCTCTACGGGGCCAACATCTCCCGGGACGACGGGGACGGGGGCTTCGATCGCTGCGCTAAGCTGACGGCGGACGTCCGCGCCCACAACGCCACCGATATCCCCCTGCTCATCAGCACAGACGTGGAGGGGGGCTATGTGACTCGCTTCCGCTGGCGGACCAAGACCCAGTCCGCCGACGTGCTGGGCAGCAACAACGACACCGAGGCGGCTCAGCTCCAGTTTGAGCGCATCGCCACTGCCCTCTGCGACGTGGGCATCAATACGGACCTGGCCCCGGTGCTGGACGTGGCGAAAAGCCCTTCCAAGACCTTCCTGGGCAAGCGCATCATCAGCAGCGATGAACAGGTGGTCGCCCGCATCGGCTGCGCCTGCGTGGAGGGTCTGCAGATCGGCGGGTGTTTGTCCATCGTCAAGCATTTCCCGGGCCACGGCGCCACCGCCGCCGATTCCCACAACACCACGCCCGTGGTGAAAAAGACCTTAGAGGAGCTGGAAGGGTATGAGCTCTACCCCTTCCGACAGGCCGTGTCGGCGGGGGTGGACGGAGTCATGGTGGCCCACATCTCCTATCCCGAGATCGACCCGAACTACATCGCCTCTCAGAGCGAGATACTCATCTCGGACCTCCTCCGGGGCGATATGGGCTTCGAGGGCATCGTCATGTCCGACGACTTCCGCATGGACGGTCTCCGGTCCAAAACGAACCTGGAGCAGGCGGCGGTCCGGTTCATCCTGGCGGGAGGCGATCTCATCCTCTGCGGCGCCAACCACACCTACCAGCGGTCCATCCTGAAGGGGCTCACCGACGCCGTGGCGAGCGGCACCATATCCGAGGCGCGGCTCAACGAGAGCGTGATCCGCCTGCTGACGGCCAAGATGAAGATCACGGACTGGGAGCCGTAGCATACAACGATAAGGAAAGGATGAAAACCCATGAAGAGGAAGCTGATCGTTTGGACAGGGCTGCTGCTGGCGCTGCTGATGTGCATGGCGCTTCTCGGCTGCTCCCGTCACCGCATCACGGTGATCTCGGGGGAGAAGTTCGTCCACAAGTACCCCAAGACCGCCAGGACCGGTGAAACGGTGACGGTCGAGACCTCCATGGTCTCCGACGCGGAGCTGTACGTGAACGGCGTGGACGGCACGTTCGTCCGGCCGGGGGAATACCAGTTCGTCATGCCGGATAACGACGTGGAGCTGAAGGTGACGGTCATCGCCAACCCAAACGGAGCCTGAAAGGAAAGACTTGCCGACAATAAAGGGAAGTACGGCTTACGCGATACTTCCCGATCAAAGTTCTTTGGGTGTGCACCCTTTCTTCCAAGAAAGGGTGCGTGCTTTATTTTATACCTCTGTTTTCAATGCCCGCCGCGACCGCCATTGCCGCCCCAGCCACCGCGACCGCCATTGCCGCCCCAGCCGCCGCGACCGCCATTGCCGCCGAACTGGTCGGGGAGGGAGGTGACCTGCTGGCCGTTGACGATGACGGTGCCGCCGTTGAGCTGGCCGGTGCCGTCGTAGTCGAAGGTGCTGTTGCCGGTGACGGCGATGGTGCCGCCATTGACGATGATGTCCCCGTTGCTGTCCACGCCGTCCGTGTCCCCGGAGCCCATGGAAACGGTGATATCGCCGCCGTTGACCTCCACGGTGGCCCGGTAGCTCGAGGACTTTTGGGCGGCGTTGATGCCGTCGTCCCGGGCGCTGACCGTGACGGTGCCGCCGTTGAGCTGGACGTAGGTCCCTTCGATGCCTTCGGCCGCGGTGACGGCGACGGTGCCGTCGTCCACCTGGACCACGGTGGCGGCGTGGATGCCGTCGTCCCCGGCGTTGACGGTGACGCTGCCGCCGCCGATGTAGATGTAGCCCTTGGAATCGTCCTCGTCGTTCTCCGCGTGGAGGCCGTCGGTGCCGGCGGTCAGATCCAGGGTACCGTCCGCGATGCGGATGGAATCGTTGGCTTCGATGGCCTTCACTTTGGCGGAGATCGCATAGGTACCGCCGGTGATTTTCACGTCGTCCTTGCCCACGATGCCGTTTTTCGTGGAGGAGATGGTGAGGGTGGCCGTGCCGTTGAGGGTCAGGTCTGACTTGGAGAAGATCACACCGTCCACCTTGGCGTCCCCGTCCGCGGCGAAGGCGCCGGTGACGGAAAGGCTGCTGTCTGCGCTGGTGGTGACGAAGACCTTGTCGGCGGACTTCACGTAGATCGCAGGCGTGTCGCCGTTAGTGACGGCGAGGCCATCCAATACCAGCTGCACCTTGTCGTCCTTATTGGCCTCCACGGTCACGGTCACGTTTTTCGCGCTGCCGGTCAGCACGTAGACCCCCGCGGCGGTGATGGAGATATCCTCGTCGTCGCTGACCGCATAGGTCACGGCCTTGGTCAGGTCCGCGGTCTGCTGCAGATCCCGGTCGGAGAACAGGTCCGCTTTCTGGAAGATGGCTGTCCCCGTGGAAAGACCAGTGGTCGTATCGGTCCTGCCGCTGACGGCGGTGGTCATTTCCATGGCCGCGCTGTTTTTTTCGGTCTCCGTTTTGGCGTAGACCACGGCCCAGGCGCCCAGGATCATACAGATGGCCACGGCCAGGGTCGCTATCCTCAAACTCTTCTTCATGAGTAACACCTTCTTTCCTTCGTTTTGCTTTCGTTGGACCTATCCTACTCCCCGAACCTTAAAACAAAGCAAAAAGAAGAAAAAAATATCCCTCCGATTTTGTCGGAGGGATCGATATGGAAGAGGAGCCCTCTCAATCCGCTTTTGAATATATCCAACCGTAGTGGAGCCCCTCCTGGGAGCAGTTCAAGAGCTCCGAAACGGTGACCAGCTGGTACCCCTGCTGCTGCAGGGCGGGGATGAGGACCTTCATGGCCTCCACGGTCTTCTGGTACTTATCGTGGAACAGGAGGATGGAGTTGTTGAGACCCCGGCCCAGCTCATCCTTCTCAGCCAAAATGCGGTCGATCATCATCTGGGCCGTGTAGTCGTCGTGGGAGTCGTGGCTCGATCGGGTGTGGTTCACAATGGCCATTTCGTACTCCTTGGCCATAGCCACGATGTCCGTCCGGGTCTCCGTTCCCTTGTCCCCGTATTTGATGTAGGGGGGACGGAGCAGGTGGACCCGGTAGCCGAAGAGGCTGTACATCTTGTCGTTGAGGTCGCCCACGGTGGCGCGGCGCTCCGCCGGGGACAGCTTCTCCAGGTCCTCGTGGTTGGTGGTGTGGTTGCCGATCTCGCACCCGAGACCCAGCTCCCGGGCGACCAGTTCCTTATTAAAATCGATATACGCGCCCTTCACGAAGAAGGTGGCCCGGGCGTGGTTCGCCTCCAGCACGTCCAGGATCTGCTCGGTGATGGGGGAGTAGGGGCCGTCGTCGAAGGTGATGGCCAGCTTCTTCCCGTTGGGGTCGATCTGCATCTCCTCCAAAGCGGTATAGACCGCCGCGGCGTCCGAATAGTTCCCATAGGTGGTCAGGTTCTTATAGAGTTGCTCCGTCCGCTCCCTGTACCAGTCCTCCTGGATGGTCAAAGGGGGCGTGACCGGGACCGCGGTAGGCGCGGGCGTTGGCGCGGCGGTAGGCAGGGGCGTGTCCGCGGGCAGGGCGGCGGTGGCCAGGGCAGCGACGGCGGCGGTGGGCTCCAGGGCGGCGGCCTGCCGACCCTTATTCACGGCGCGGACGATGAGGGACACGACGCCCACGACGAGAAGCACCAAAAGAAGCGCCCCGGCGCCCAGCACCATGAGCCGACGGCGGCGCAGCTTCTTCTTCCGTATGGCGGCGGCCCGCTTCCGGGCGGCCCGTCTTCTCGCTTCCTCTCGATCCAATTCCATGCCGCCAGTATACAGGGTTTTTCGTTTTTTGACAAGAACGAGGGGCGTTTTTGCCGCTTTTTTCTCTTCGGTGAAGAGGAAAAAAGCGGCGCAAAAAAGAGAAGCTTAAGAAGGGATATGGCTATACGTACGACAGATACATACCTGTTAATTTTTAAAAAGCGGCTTTTTTGAAAAAAGTTGTTGGACGGGGATGCAAAACCCCGTCCTTTCTGGTATAGTATAAACAGCTTTTTTTATACTTTGGAGGAAACCGTTTGAAACGCGCCATCGCCGCATTGATCATACTGGCCATGCTCCTGCCCGTGGCTCTCACGGGCTGCGGCCCGGACCGGGGCCAGGGGAGCGTGGTCTGCCGTCAGTTCATCGAGTATCTGGCCAACCAGAACTTTGACGCCGCCTACACCCTCATCGCCCCCGACCTGCAGAAGGAGGAGCCCCCGGAGCCGCCCAAGGCCACCAAGGCGCCCACCCCCGGCCCCGGTGAGACCGCCGCACCTACGGCGGAGCCCACGGCCACGCCGCTCCCCACGGCGGAACCTACGGCGGTGCCCGCGGAGGTCACTGACCACCGCATGACCAGGACTGAGTTCAAAAGGCGGTACACGGACATCTTCGAGGCCATGGGGCTCACCGCCATCACCGCCCAGATCGTTTCCGAGGTGAACGGCACCCTGAACGCCAGCGTGGTCTACCGCATGGCCTATCTCACCAGCAAGGCCGGGAACCTGATCTTCGATTTCACCGTCAACAGCGAGTATCACGAGGGCTGGGTGGTCATGTGGGACCCCAGCCTCATCTTCCCCAACATGGAGTGGGGCGATACCATGCTGATGGGCACCAACTATCCGGACCGTGGCGAGATCTTCGACGCGGAGGGCATCCTCCTTGCGGAGAACGTGCCCGCAGTCACCATCTACTGCATCCCCAGCAAGATCCAGCTGAAGGACGGCGGCAAGGCCGTCACCGACGTGAAGACCCTCTTCAAAGCCGAGGACAAGTCCCTGACCCCCGACCAGCTGCTGGAAAAGGAGCTGTACGTGCCCTTCGAGCAGGCGGTGGCCGCCGTGCCGGAGCTGAACCTCACGGAGGCGGACGTGCGCAACAGCCTGGCCCGTACCTTCCGTGACTTCGCCAAATTGAAGGTCATGTACCCGGA
The DNA here is from genome assembly GCA_902802805.1 of uncultured Eubacteriales bacterium. Classification (GTDB taxonomy): domain Bacteria; phylum Bacillota; class Clostridia; order Christensenellales; family CAG-138; genus RUG472. The sequence continues at coordinate 21,855 of CADCNE010000004.1, read as the reverse complement.
CCAGATGACCCCGGAGCTGGAGGCGCGACTCTTGACCATCCCCGGCGTGGGCGTGGACAGCAACAACTACGGCACCCTCCGGCAGTACCCCTACGGCACCAGCCTCGCCCACCTTCTGGGCTACGCCGGCATCATCCAGAAGGAGTATTTGAACCACTACTCCATGGAGAACGGCATCCTCAAGGAGAACAAGGAATGGCTGTACGTTCTCGATGAAAACGGAAACAAGGTCAACGACCCCAACTACGATGGCGACAGCTGGCTGGGTTACGCGGGCCTTGAGAAACAGTATGAGGAAAAGCTGCGGGGCGTCAAGGGGAGCTTCGCCTACATCCAGGGCGCCGGCGGCAAGGTCAAGCAGATCCTGTACAACATCCCCCCCGTGGACGGGGAGGACCTGCACCTGACCGTGAAGATCGACCTGCAGAAGCGGGTGGAGGAGGCCATTCAAACCATCGTCTACGACGACTCCATCAGCGGCACGGTCATCGTCATGAACCCCACCACCGGCGGCGTGGAGGCCATGGTCTCCTTCCCCGGTTACGATCCCAACAGCTTCTCCCGGGGCGAGATGGACGACGAGGTCTGGGCGGCCATGGAGAAGGACCCCAAGACCCCCCTCCTGAACCGGGCCATCCAGGGCCTCTATCCCCCGGGGTCCACCTTCAAGCCCCTGGTGGCCATCACGGCCCTGGAGAGCGGTGCCGTGACCCTGGACTGGGCCTTTCCCGAGGAGCAGGAGCGCCTCAAGGGCACCGACACCATCTGGAACCCCACCAAGGGCACCCTGATGCCGGAGTCCGGCGTGACCAAGGTCACCCGTACCTACAGCACCAACCGGCGGGGCCCCATGAACATGAAGAACTGCATGATCCAGTCGGACAACATCTACTTTGCCTATCTCGGTATGAAGATCGGCTGGGACACCCTGAAGCGGTATCTTTCCGTCATGGGCATGGGCGAGTCCATCCCCTTCGATCTGCCCACCCAGAGATCCCAGATCAAGAACACCACCCCGGATGAGAACGGACTGGTCTCCGAGGAGACCATGGACCTGCTGGCCATGACCGGATACGGACAGGGGGAGCTGCTGCTGACGCCGCTGCAGCTGGCGAGCTACATCTCCGCTTTCCGCAACGGAGGCACCGTCTACGAGCCCTATGTCATCGAGTCCATCTGGCAGGAGGACAAGACCGAATATACGGAGGTCAGCCATCACGAGGCGACCATCTGGAAGGAGCTTTGCGCTACCAGCACCGCCGACGCTATCCTGGACATGCTGGAGGGCGTGGTGGAAGCCCCCAGCAACATGGGCAAGAACCCCGTGACCAAGGAGAACTGGGGCGGCTACGGCACCGGCAGGTTTTTGAGCGTGCTCAGGACCTACACCTGCGCGGGCAAGACGGGCACGGCAGAGCTCGCTAAGAAGCTTAACGCCAAGGACGCCGACAAGGAGCTCGCCTGGTTCGTGGCCTTCCGCAGCCGGCATATCGACGGCACGCCTTTGGAGCCCGAGGAGGAGCGGCTGGTGCTGGTCATGCTGGAGATCGACATGACCAAGCAGGTGGACGAGTGGACCCAGATGAAGTTCCTCATCGCCCAGGTGCTGCTGAAGGACGACACGCTGACCGTGCCCCCCACTTCCGAGAGCTGCATAGAAAACAGCGGGACCGGCGACACCGATACCGTGACGACTTCAGCTACGACGGATACCGAGGACGACGGGAACACCAACGGCTGAGGCCGCATAGAATAGCGAAAACCAGAAAAAGCAAGGGGAGAGGGAATGAAGACCATCATCTTTACCGGCGGCGGCACGGCGGGGCACGTGATGCCCAACCTGGCGCTGATGGATCGGCTGGACAAAAACGAGTGGACCATCCACTACATCGGCACGGAGGAGGGCATCGAGCATGAGCTCCTTGCAAAGCGCCCCGAGGTCGTCTATCACGCCGTGGCCTGGGGGAAGCTTCGGCGTTACTTCTCCTGGAAGAATTTCACCGATCCCTTCCGGGTGGTGAAGGGGTATTTTCAGTCCAGAAAGATCATGAGGACCGTGAAGCCTGACGTGCTCTTCAGCAAGGGCGGCTACGTGTCCGTGCCCGTGGTCATGGCGGCCAAGGGGAAGTGCCCCGTCCTCTGCCACGAGAGCGATTATTCCCCGGGCCTCGCCAACAGGATCGCGTCCCGGTTCGCGGACACGGTCTGCACCACCTTTGCGGATACCGTGGCGAAGGTCCCCGGGAACAAGGGCGTCCACACCGGCACCCCCATCCGGGCGGCCCTGTTCGAGGGCAGCCGGGAGAAGGGCCTCGCCTTCACGGGCCTCACGGGCGAAAAGCCCGTCCTGCTGGTGGTGGGCGGCAGCACCGGGGCCAAGGCCGTGAACGAGGCGGTGGAGGCGGCCTTGGACGAACTGTTGAAGACCTTCGACATCGTGCATCTCTGCGGTCAGGGCAAGGCGGACGACACCGCCCCCCGGCCCGGATACGTGCGCTTCGAATACGTGAACGAGCAGATGGCCGACGTGCTGGCGGCTGCGGACGTGGTGGTGAGCCGGGCGGGGGCCAACGCGGTCTTCGAGCTCCTGGCCCTGAAGAAGCCCGCCGTGCTCATCCCCCTGCCCCTGGAAGCGAGCCGCGGCGACCAGATCCTGAACGCGAAATACTTTGAGAAGAACGGCTACGCCGTCCACCTGCCCCAGGCGGAAGCTACGCCCGAGAAGCTGGTGGATACCGTGCTAGCCGTCTACCATGACCGGCAGAAGTACGCGGACGCCATGGCCGCCGCCCCCGGCGCCGACGGCACCGAAAATATCCTGCGCCTGATCTTCCGGGCGGTGGGCCAATGACGGCTCAAACCTATATCGAGCAGCTGGACGCCGAAGCGGCGGGGGAGGCCCTGTCCGCTTTGTGCGTTCTGGGGAAGACCAGGGCGGGTCGGGAGGAGATCAACGGCCTGTTGGGGGACAGGCTCCCCCTGCACAGCGCCGCCCAGTCCCCCACGCCCAAGGTCCGCAAGAACGCCTACCGGCTCATGGGCGCCCTGGAGGACGAGAGGGATCTGCCCGTGCTGCGGACCGCGCTGCAGAAGGAAGAGACCCTGTTTGCCATCCCCAGCCTCATCCTGGCCCTGGGCCGATTGGGGGACGAGGCCACTCTGCGGGCCTATGAGCCCCCCGCTTCCCCGAGCCCTGAGACCGACGGCCTGGTGGCTCAGATCGTCCTCAGTCGGGACAAGGCCCTCCAGAGCTTCGAGACCTACGGCGCGGAACAGATCACCCGTCTGCCCGCCCCGCGAAAGGTGCTGTGCTATGCCCCCGAGGGCTTTTTGGATGTGCTCATGGAGGAGCTCAGGTCGCTGGGCTTCTCGGCCAAAGCGGAGCATGGGGCCGCCGCGGTCATTACAGACAAGATCGGGCAGGTGTACAAAGCTAACTGCATGGCCGAGGCCCTGCTGCCCATCGCCTTCGACGTGCCCCTGGACGCACAGACCATCGCCCAACAGGTCGGGCCTATGCCTGCCGAGCGGTACCGGATCGAGCTTCGGGGCTACACCCGGGACCGGCGCAAGCTCATCACCGCGCTGGCGGGTGCGCTGCCGGGGCAGAACAACCCCTCGGCCTACGACACGGAGCTTCGGGTGGACTGCCATATGGACAAGGCGGACCTCTATTGGAAGCTGTGGAACGTGAAGGACGGCCGCTACCCCTGGCGGCAGCGGACCGTCAGCGCCTCCATCCACCCGGCCACGGCCTTTTGCCTGGCTCGATATGCCATGCGATTTGAAAAGCGGGAGCGCCCCCGGGTCTTGGACCCCTTCTGCGGCTGCGGCTCCCTGCTCTTTGTCCGGGAAGCCCTGGGCCCCTGCCGGGTGCTGGTGGGCGTCGATAAAAGCGGCACGGCCGTGGAGAGCGCCCGGACCAACGCCCGGGCAGGGAAGTCCAAGGCCTCCTTCGTCACCAAGGACGCCCTGCGGTTCGAAGCTCGGGAGGGCTTCGATCTCATCCTCTCCAACTTGCCCTTCGGGAACCGGGTGGGCAGCCACGAGGACAACACCCGCCTCTATGACCGGTTCGTCCGCCGCCTCCCCGAGCTCCTTAGTCCCGGCGGCACGGCGGTGCTCTATACCATGGAGTACAAGCTCCTGAAGGGGTGCCTGGACCGATCGAAGGGCCTGGTCCTTCGGGAGCAGAAGCGCACCGAGGCCGGCGGGCTCCTGCCCTGGATATTTGTGGTTGACAGGGAAGAAACACGCTGATAAAATCTTATGAATTCAGATACATCCCGCCCCGGCGGGAAGGAGGATATGTTCATGGAAAAGCGACCCTACTACATCACCACGGCCATCGCCTACGCCTCGGCCAAGCCCCACATCGGCAACGTCTATGAGATCGTGCTGGCGGACGCCATCGCCCGCTACAAGCGGTTCATGGGCTACGACGTGTTCTTCCAGACCGGCACCGACGAGCACGGCCAGAAGATCGAGGAGAAGGCCCAGAAGGCAGGCATGGAGCCCCAGGCCTACGTGGACAGCGTGGCCGGCGAGATCAAGAACATCTGGGATCTCATGAACACCTCCTACGATAAGTTCATCCGCACCACGGACAGGGACCATGAGCGGAAGGTCCAGCGCATCTTCAAGAAGCTCTACGACCAGGGCGACATCTACAAGGGTGCCTACGAGGGCATGTACTGCACGCCCTGCGAGTCCTTCTTCACCGCCTCCCAGCTCAAGGACGGCCGCTGCCCCGACTGCGGCGGCGAGGTGAAGCCCGCCCGGGAGGAGGCCTACTTCTTCAAGATGAGCAAGTACGCCCCCCGGCTCATCGACTACATCAACCAGCATCCCGAGTTCATCCAGCCCGTGGCCCGGAAGAACGAGATGATGAACAACTTCCTGCTGCCCGGCCTCCAGGACCTGTGCGTGTCCCGGTCCTCCTTCACCTGGGGCATCCCCGTGGACTTCGATCCCAAGCACGTGGTCTACGTGTGGCTGGACGCCCTCACCAACTACATCACCGGCGTGGGCTACGAGCCCGACGGGAACAGCACCACACAGTTCAACATCTTCTGGCCCGCTGACCTGCACCTCATCGGCAAGGACATCATCCGTTTCCACACCATCTACTGGCCCATCTTCCTGATGGCCCTCGATCTCCCGCTGCCCAAGCAGATCTTCGGCCATCCCTGGCTCCTCATGGGCGGCGGAAAGATGAGCAAAAGTAAGGGCAACGTCATGTACGCGGACGAGCTCGTCAAGCTTTTCGGCCTGGACGCCATCCGCTATTTCCTCCTTCACGAGATGCCCTTCGACAGCGACGGCAACTGCACCTACGAGCTGCTGGTGGAGCGGCTGAATGCGGACCTCGCCAACACGCTCGGCAACCTGGTCAACCGGACCGTGGCCATGTCCAACAAGTATTTCGGCGGCGTGGTGGAGCGCACCAACGCCCGGGAGGCCGTGGACGAGGAGCTGAAGGAGGCGGCCAGGACCGCGGTCACCAAGGTCACCGCCAGGATGGACGAGCTTCGGGTGGCGGACGCCATCACGGAGATCTTCAACCTCTTCAAGCGCTGCAACAAGTACATCGACGAGACCGCCCCCTGGACGCTCGCTAAAGACCCGACCAAGGCCAACCGGCTGAAGGAGGTCCTCTACAACCTGACCGAGAGCATCGCCATGGGCGCCAGCCTCCTTGCCCCCTTCCTGCCGGACACCGGCGCGAAGATCCTCTCCGAGCTCAACGCCAACCCCCGGCCCTTCGACGGCCTCACGGACTTCGGCCTCTATCCCTCCGGCAACAAGGTGGCCGAGAAGCCCGAGATCCTCTTCGCCCGGATGGACCTCAACGAGGTCCTCGATAAAGTGGGCTTGAACGAGGAGGCCCCGGAGGCCCCCGCCGAGCCTGAGAAGCCGGCCCTGCCCCCTCTCAAGGAGGAGATCAGCTACGACGACTTTGCGAAGGTGGATTTCCGCCTGGCCAAGGTGAAGGCCTGCGAGGAGGTCAAGAAGTCCAAGAAGCTCCTGAAGCTCACCCTGGACGTGGGCGGTGAGGAGCGGACCGTGGTCTCCGGCATCAAGAAGTGGTACGCCCCCGCCGACCTGGTGGGGAAGACCGTGGTGCTGGTGGCGAACCTGAAGCCCGCCACCCTCTGCGGCGTGGAGAGCCGGGGCATGGTCCTGGCGGTATCCGATCCCGCCGACGAAGACCTGTCCCTCATCGGCCCCTACACCGACATGCCCTCGGGGTACGTAGTGCGGTAACAACTGAACGAAACCGGGCGGGCTCAGGCCCGCCCTTTGTCTCCCTTTGTCATCCCGACCGAAGGGAGGGATCTCTGAACGAACAAGGAGCCCTATGGACATCTTCGACACCCACGCCCACCTGTTAGATGATCACTTTGACAGCGACAGGGAACAACTGATAGCTTCTTTAGCTGATAATAACGTGAAGCTGGTCATGGAGGCCTGCACGGACCTCGGCTACCTTGAAAAGCTGATCCCCTTCATAGAGCGGCATCCCATGATCTACGGGGCGGCGGGCCTGCACCCGGAGGAGCTGGGGCCCTATGCGCTCAGCGATCTCGATGCCGTAGAAAGTGCCTTGGCTCACGAGAAGATCAAGGCGGTGGGGGAGATCGGTCTCGACTACTACTGGCCCGAGAACCCGCCCCGGGAGGTCCAAAGGGAGTTTTTCGACGCCCAGCTCTCCCTGGCGGCGGTCCATCATCTGCCCGTTATCATCCACGATCGGGAGGCCCACGGGGACACGGTGGACATCCTCAGGGCCCACAAAGGCCAGGTCACCGGCGTCATGCACTGCTTCTCCGGCAGCTATGAAACGGCCAAGGAGTGCCTCGACATGGGCTTTTATATCGGCTTCGGCGGCGCGTTGACCTTCAAGAACGCCAAGCGGAACGTGGAGGTGGCCGCCAAGGTCCCCCTGGACCGCCTGGTCGTCGAGACCGATTGTCCCTACATGGCCCCCGTGCCCTGCCGAGGCCAGCGCAACGACCCCACCAAGACCCTCTACGTCCTCCAAAAGCTGGCCGAGCTCCGCAGCATGGACCAGGAAACGTTAGCGCCCGTGCTGTTCGAGAATGGGAAACGGCTGTTTGGGATTTAGTTTTTGTTTTGCCGCTTTTTCTTTTCAGTGAAAAGAAAAAGCGGCGGAAAAAGAAAAGCTTAAGAAAAATAAGGAGGCATTGCGCACAGCATTGCCTCCTTCTTAAGTTCTTTTGGTTGAACCTTTTCTTTCAAGAAAAGGTTCAGATGCTTTCAATAAACTCCTATTCCTCCGGTGAATACTCCAATATATCCCCTGGCTGACAGTGCAGCGCTTCGCAGATGGCGATGAGGGTGGAGAAGCGGATGGCACTGATGTGGCCGTTCTTCAGCTTGGACAGGTTCACGTTGGCCACGCCCACGAACTCCTCGCCCACTTTGTTCTGGGCCACGCCCACCTTCTCCGACAGCTCAATGAGGCTCATCTTCCTATCGGCCATGACCCGATCGAGCCTGAGAATGATCTTTCCCATGGGCCACCTCACAGAGTCTCGTCGGCTTCCTGCTGGAGCTGGGCGCCGTAGCGGAACACCATGCAGAGGAAGAACACCACGAGGGCGGTGAAGATGGGGGTCAGGCTCAGATCGAAGCTCATCTTGCCCAGGCCGGCGAGCGCGGCGGACACGGCGCCCTTGGCGAAGGCGCCCACCACGGCGCAGACGATCAGCGTCCAGGCGAAGATGTTCATCCGCTTGATGACGGGCTCATCGAAAGGGCTGCGGCAGGTCTTGAAGGCGTCGCAGAGCTTCAGGAACATGGCCACGGTGACGATGGCGCTGGCGATGCCGATGAGCCCCGCGCAGATGGCCTTGAGGGCGTCCCGGATGCCGAAGTTCTTGAGCTCGTCCAGATCGGACACATGGACCATGAGCCCCTCCTCCGTCTTATCAAGGGCCACGCCCACGAACTCCTCGCCCACTTTGTTCTGAGCCTCTGTCAGCAGCTCATCGATTTTGGCCCAGTCTTCGCCCGCCAGGGACTTATCCACCATCACGTCCACGTTGGGCTGGATGGTCACCTGGACCGCGTCCTTGGGGAGGGCTGCGCAGATCACGCCGCCCACCAGGAGCCCGAAGGCGCCGATGGAGAGCAGGATGATAAGGATGATCGAAACGGCCCGGCCGGCCTTGCCGATCTTGTTGACCTTGGTTTGAATGTTGTTTTCCATGTTTGTTTCCTCCGTTCGTTTTCGTAAATTTGTTAACGACTATCGTTAACTTCTGGACGCAGTATACACCCTGCCTTTGCGTTTGTCAACATCTTTTTTACGAAAAACATAAAATATTTTACGGAGACGAAAAATAGGCGGCGGGAAGTGGACCGGCGACGCACCACCATTGACAGGAAACAGGACGCCAGCTATACTTTTTTATATGGAAACATGTCGAAAAGCGGGGGGGAAAGACCATGCTGGATGATGTAAAGCGCTTTGACATGCAGCGGCCGCCCCTGCGGCAGCATCTGCTGCCGATAGCCTGGGTGCTGGCGGCGGCAACGCTGATCCCCCATAAAAACAAGCTGAAGAAGATGGACATGGAGGGCGTGAAGCCCCCCTATCTGTTGCTGTGCAACCACAACGCCTTCATGGACTTCTCCGTGTCCACCCGGGCCATCTTCCCCCATCGGGGCAACTATGTGGTGGCCATCGACGGCTTTTTGAAGCGGGAATGGCTCCTCCGGCTCGTGGGCTGCATCTGCAAGCGCAAGTTCACCCGGGACCTGACCCTCATTCGCCAGCTTAAGCGGGTGGTGGACCGGGGCGACATCGCTGTCCTCTATCCCGAGGCCCGCTACTCCCTCTGCGGCACCACGGCTGTGCTGCCGGATTCTCTGGGCAAGCTTTGTAAGCTTTTGAAGGTGCCGGTGGTGATGCTCATGTGCCACGGCCATCACGTAAACTCCCCCTTCTGGAACCTGCACGACAGGGGCGTCAAACCCACCGAGGCGGAGATGACCTGCCTGTTCACGAAGGATGAGCTGGAAAAGGCGTCCGTGGATCAGGTCAACGAAACCATCCGGAAGGCGTTCATCTACGACGACTTCGCCTGGCAGAAGGAGAAGGGCATCCGCGTCACCTACGAGGGCCGGGCCGAGGGGCTCCAGAAGGTCCTCTACCAGTGCCCCCACTGCGGCGCGGAGTACCGGATGAACGCGAAGGGAACCCGTCTCTTCTGCGAGAGCTGCGGGAAACAGTGGGAGATGAACGAGCTTTCCGAGCTCCACGCCCTGGAGGGGGAGACGGAGTTTTCCCATATCCCCGACTGGTACGAGTGGGAGCGGGGAAACGTCCGCAAGGAGGTGGAAGAAGGCACCTATGCCTTCACCTGCCGGGCCCGGGTGGACGCCCTGCCCAACGCCAAAGGCTATATGGATCTCGGCATGGCCACCCTCACCCACGATATGACCGGCTTCACCCTGGACGGGACATACGAAGGGGAGGACTACCACGTCCACATCCCCGCCGCCTCCCAATATTCCGTCCACATCGAATACGAGTATCTGGGCAAGTACGGGGACTGCGTGGACCTGAACACCGATAAGGACACCCTGTACGTGTACCCCAAGGACTGCCTCTTCGCCGTGACCAAGTTCGCCCTGGCCACGGAGGAGCTCTATCAATATTATGAAAGACAGCGCAAGGCTGCCGAAGGAAAGGATTGATATGGGGCGGTTGGAGCAACTGATCCTCGGACATTCCCGGCGGGGCATGGATATGCTGGCGGACCTGCTGCCGGCGGATTTCTGCGCCGACGCGGGGCGGTTCGTTCTGTCCTGGCCCCGGGGCCGTGTGCTGCTGATCACCGGCTTCTACGTGGACGGCAAGGGCGAGACCGACGGTCCCCCGGGGACCCGGCTCCTTTTCGACGCCCTGACTCGGCTGGGCTTCTCGCCCCTCGTCGTCACGGACCACTTCTGCACCGATTACTTCCGTACATCGGGCTTGCCCTTCGTGACCTTCGGGCCTGAGGCGAGGGAGGAGGACCTGCGCGCATTGCTGGATCGGGAGAAGCCGGTGGGCCTTATCTCCACGGAGCGCTGCGGCCGGACGGCGGACGGCCAGTATATCAATTCCCGGGGCCGGGACATCGGCCCGCATATGGCCCCCCTGGACAGCCTGTTCCTTCTGTCGGACGCACCCACCGTGGGCATCGGCGACGGGGGAAACGAGATCGGCATGGGGAACCTGGCGGCGGATATCACGGAACGGCTGGGCCGGGTCCCCTGCGCCGTGAAGACGGATAGATTGATCATCGCCACCGTATCCAACTGGGGCGCTCTGGGCCTCTGTGCCGCCTTGGGACAGCTCCCCGGGTCGGCGGAGCTGCTGGCGGCCTACGAGCTTTGCCCCCCGTCGGGGCTCATCGACGGCATCACGGGGGAAGCGACCCTCAGCGAGGACGGGTTCCCGGTGGAATATGTGGTAAAGCTGCAAAACGATTTGGAGAACTTGGCATGAACGAGCATGCGGGACACCGGAGCCGCCTCCGGGAGACATTTCAGCAAAACGGCATCGAGGGCATGGCGGACCATCAGGTCCTGGAATTGCTTCTCACTTACGCCCTGCCCCGGGTGGACGTGAACCCTCTGGCCCATCGGTTGCTGGATCGGTTCGGATCATTGGAGCAGGTTCTTTCCGCCCGCCCGGACCAGCTGCAGCAGGTCTCAGGCGTCGGCGAATCCGCGGCGGTGTTTCTAAGCCTCTTGGGGGAAGTGGATCGGCGGATGCTCCTGCAGCGATTCTCCTCTGAAAAACGGCCTGTTTTGGCTACGCCTTCAGCCTTAGGCGGTTATTTGCTGACCCTCTCCCTCCACGACAGGTACGAGACGCTGCGGCTGGTGTGCCTGAACAAAAAGTACGAGCTGATCTATGAGAGCGTCGTCTCTTCCGGTTCCCTTACGGAGGTCCTGGCGGATCCGCGGCCTATCCTGGAGACCGCCCTGGTCCACAAGGCCTGCTTCATCGCCCTCGCGCACAACCACCCTTCGGGAGACCCGACCCCCTCTCAGGAGGACGTGAACGCCGCCCGGTGTATCGAGGCTGCGGCCTCGACCGTGGGCATCGGCGTGGTAGACCAGTTCATCCTAGGCCGCGGCGCCCTCTACAGCTTCCGTTCAGATCGAGTCCTTCTGTTCATTTCCCCCACCGAGGTCACGGACATGACGCTGGCGGAGTATTACCGTCGGGCCTGATCATATCTTCGTTTGGGGCTTTGCCAGCAAAGCGAACAGATATCCAAACAAGATGGCCGCGGCGATGCCGCCCGCGGTGGCGGTGATGCCGCCGGTGAAGGCCCCCAGCAGGCCCTGCTCGCCGACGGCCTTTTTAGCCCCCTGGCTAAGCGCGTATCCAAAGCCCGTCAGGGGCACCGTGGCTCCCGCCCCGGCCCAATCGACGAAAGGCCCGTAGAGGCCAAGACCCCCCAGGACCACCCCGGCGGTCACGTAGACCACCAGTATCCGGGCGGTGGTGAGCCGGGTCAGAGACAGCCCCAGCTGCCCCAGGGCGCACAGTAGCCCGCCTACCAAAAACGTTTTTCCATACAGCATCCAATCCATATCCCTACTCCTGATACACCAAACATATCGCATGGGCGATGCCCGGGATGCTCTCCCCCTGACAGGCGGACAGAGGGCTCATCAGAGCGCCGGTAGACAGAAACAGCACCCGCTTCACCGCTCCTTTTTCAAGCTGGGGCAGCACGTAGCCCGCCAGCATGACCGCGCTGCACCCGCAGCCGGAGCCCCGGCAGTTATAGTTCTGCTCGGGGCTGTAGATCATGGACCCGCAATCGAGATGCCGATCCTCCATATCGAGACTCGCCTCCAAGCACAGCTCCCGCAGCATCCGGCTGCCGAAGTCCCCCAGGTCCCCTGTCACGATCCAGTCGAAGTCCCCCTCGCTCATGCCCCTGTCCTTCAGGTGCCGCAAGATGGTGTCGCAGGCGGCCGGGGCCATGGCCGCCCCCATGTTGTTGGCGTCGGTGATCCCAAGATCCCTCACCCGGCCCATGGTGGCCGCTTCCAGCCGAACATGGTGAAAGCCCGCCTGAGGCAGGGGCGCAGCCCCCAGCAGCACGGCCCCGGCGCCGGTGACGGTCCGCTGGGCGGAAGGCGGGGCGGTGGTGCCCATCTCCAGGGGGAAGCGGTACTGACGCTCGGCGGTGGAGAAATGGGAGCAGGCGGCGCACAGGGCTCGGTCCCGGTAGCCTCCGTCCACCAACGCCGCGCCCAGGAGCAGCGCTTCCGTCATCGTGGAGCAGGCACCGTACAGGCCCAGGTAGGGGATCTCGAGCTCCCTTGCGGCGTAGCTGGCGGTGACGATCTGGTTCAATAGATCCCCGGCCAGCAGGCACCCCGCTTCCGCCATGGGCAGATTCACCCGATCCACAGTCCTGTGCAGGGCCTTCAACAGCATCTTTCGCTCCCCCTGCTCAAAGGTCTTTTCCCCCAGCCGGTCGTCCTCCATGATCTCGTCGAAGACGTGGCCGTAGGGCCCCTTCTCCTCGGCCTTCCCCGCCACGCTGGCGGCGGAGAGCACATAGGGCCGACGCTCAAAGAGCAGCGTGGCGCTGCCTGCCTGCTTCATCTTCTGGTTCCTTTCGTTTTTCCTTTACTGTGCCACGAAGAGAGAGAAGCTATACAAAAAGGACCCGTCACGGGTCCTTTCATCGTTCAATACGGTCAATTAAACAGTTATTTCCGCCAGCATCAGCCGGGCCTGGGGGTCGCCCCGGAGGGACAGAACCGGGACGTCCACGTCCTCCAAAAGCAGGCTCTCGCCGGGAGATAGGGGGACGCCCGCCGCGGTGCAGGGACCGCTGACGCAGTAGAGGAGGGCGGTCTGTGTGTCGGGGGAGAGGGACAGGGCGAAGACGCCCGAGACGGTCAAAGGCAGGAGACTGCCCTTGGCTCGGCCCTTTCGCAGCATCAGGTTGAAGTCCCGGCAGCGGCCGTAGGAGCGGGTGGCGCTGCCGCCGTCGAAGGCGTGGACCTCATAGGGCCGCAGATGGATGGAATCACCGCCGTCATGGATGAGGTCGATCTCACCTTCCAGCGTGGCGATGAGCCGGTCGTAGTCCGGCAGGGGGGTGAAGGTGGACTCGTCGAGCTCCACCGTGGCGGAGCTTATGCGGCACAAAAAGGCCCGCTGGGCGTAGGCCGTACCCCGGGGCCGAATGAGGAGCTCCGTGGTGGCGCCGCCGGACCAGCGGGTCGTGATGTAGTCTTCAGGGGTCAGGCGGGTGAGGGTCATCGGACCATCCCCAGGACCTTCTCATACCCCGCGTCGCAGAGGGGCAAAGTGTCATCCAGCAGGGCCTGGCCCTTTGCCCGATACTCGTCGGCGAAGGCCTGATCCTTGATGGAGGAGATGTTGATGAGAACGTTCAGCCAGGCGCCGCGAATAGCGGCTGACAGGCTCAAAAACGCCACGCCCAGGTCGCTGGCGGAGGAATCGTTGAAGCCGTTTTCCGCGAAGTCGGACGCCAGCTCAGCCGTCTCGGCGCAGAGCTCCATCATCTCCATGGGCGTCTTCGTGCAGGCCTTGAGCCCCGCCTGGATGGCGGCGGAGCGGGCGGCCTTTTCCTCGTCGGTGGCCTTGGGCATAGAAAAGGCGTCGCTGACCAGCATAAACGCCTCGGTGTCCCGGTCCATCATGTCCAACAGCCGGGCCTTGAGCTCGTTCCCTTTCGCCTCCACCTGGGCGGCGAATTCGGCGTATTGGGCGTACTTCTTCCGGCCCTGGGTCAAATTCCCCACCATGGCGGTGAGGGCCGCGCCGATGGATCCGGCGAGAGCGGCCACGGAGCCGCCGCCGGGGGCGGGGGCGTCGGAGGCCACGGTGTCCACGAACTGGGCGACGGTCATGTCTGCAAGCTTCATATCAGCAGCCCTCTCAGTGGTTCATATCGATCAGGTGATACTCCATCACCTGCTTCTTGCAGTCGAAATCCTTGGCCTTCAGGTAGAACTCGGCGCAATCGATGAGGGCCTTGGCCGGGGTCAGGCCCACGATCTCGCTCTCGATGACCCGGGTGCCGTACCGCTCGGCCAGGGAGTTGATCATCTCATAGGCGAGGTAGAGGGGGGTATCCTCGTAGTTCACCATGTTCATGGACACCTGGGCGATGCCCCGATCCTCCAGCATGAAGCCCATGGCCTTGCAGCTGCGGAAGCCGCCGGAGGAGCCGCGGATGGCCTTGGCGATCTTCTTGGCGATCTCCACATCGGAGGTGGCGAGGTTGCAGTTGAAGGCGATGAGGGGCATCCGGGCGCCGATGGCGGTGATGCCGGCGGTGGGATGGATCTTCCGCTCCCCGAAGTCGGGGGCCCACTCGGGCTGCAGGAGCTTCTCGGGCATGCCCTCGAACTCGCCCTTGCGGCAGGTAGCCAGATTCCGGCGCTCGGGCCGGGTGGCGCTGTCCTCGTAGAGGAAGGAGGGGATCTGGAGCTCGTCCCAGATCCGCTGGCCCAGGCGCTTGCTCATCTCGACGCACTCTTCCACGGTCACGTCCATCTGGGGAACGAAGGGGATCACGTCGGTGGCGCCCATGCGCTTGTGCTCGCCGTGGTGCTTTCTCATGTCGATGACCTCGGACGCGGTCTTGGTCAGCTGGAAGGCCACCTCCTCGATGGCCTCAGGGGAGCCGATGAGGGTGAAGACGCAGCGGTTATGGTTGCCGTCGGTCTGAGCGTCGAAGAGGGTGCAGCCGGGGACGCTGTTGGCGGTCTTCACCAGGGCGTTGTAGGCGGCCTCGTCCTTCTCCTTGCTGCAGCTGAAATTGGGGATGGTCTCAACCAGTTTGGCCATGGAAAAATCCTCCTGAAAATCTGTTCTTTTAGGGTCGACATAATCATACCACAGACGGCATTTTTTGTTAACGAACAAAGTTCGCTCCTTGCCCGCCGCGGCTTTCTTTTTTTAGGGGTTTTGGCCGCTCTCCTGAAAGTGCAGAAAGTGTTCGACGCTGCCGGAATGGTAGGCGTTCCGATCCCAGGTGAGGACCACGGAGAAGGACTCCCGAAGGCCGTCGATGGCCTTCGCGTAGATGCCCGAACGGGGCATGGTCTTCACGATGCTCTCGGGCAGGAAGCTGACCCCGAAGCCTGACTGGACCAGCTGCATGGCCATGGGCGTGTCGTAGCACTGGCAGACGATCCGAGGCGAAAAACCAGAGCGCTGACATTCCTTCACCAGGGACTCGTTGTAGCCCCACATGTCGTCGCTTCGGAGCAGGCACATGGGTACGTCCCGCAGCCGGTCCAGGGGGATGATAGCAAGATCCGGCGCGGGGTCCGAGGCGGCGGTGACGATGAGCTTCAGCTCATCGTTCCCCAGGATCCGGCCGCCGAGGGACAGGCTCTCCCGGACGCCCGCCCGCAGAAACAGGGCGTGGAGGGCGCCGAGGTTCAGGTCCGCCAGCAGGTCCTGGGGAGAGCCCATGCGGATATACAGCTCCACCTGGGGATAGGCGTCCCGAAAGGCCTGCAGATAGGGCAGGGCGTAGGGGATGGTGGAGTAGAGGGTGCCCACCCGGACCATGCCCCGGACGCCTGCGCCCAGGGAACGGACCTGTTCGGTGAGCTGGGCCATGTCCGCGATGTACTGCCGTCCCTGCTGGTAGAGGCCTTCTCCCGCCTCGGTGAGCTTCATGCCCTTGTTCCCCCGGCGAAAGAGGGCCGTGCCGAACTCCTCTTCGAGGAGGGCGATCTGCCTCGAGATGGGCGGCTGGGCCACGTGGAGCTTGCGGGCGGCGGCGGAAACGCTGCCCTCCTCCGCTGTGGCGCAGAAGTATTCCAGCTGTCGGATGGTCATTTACTGCCTCCATATCAAAAAGGTATTACAAAAATACCTACTAAATATTTTTTATTATAACACGCCTGTTGTATAATACAAGGTAGAAAAGCCAATTTGACTCTTCATTTATAATCTTTCGAAAGAGAGGACACATGGATGACTGATCTCAACACGGCAGAAACTCTTACCCTGGATTACGAGCTTCCCGAATACCCCGCCCTGGAGCCGGGGTACCGCCGGGCGCCCCGCCGGGAATCCCATTTGACCGAGGCCGACAAGGCCCTGGCCATCAAGAACGCTCTTCGTTATATCCATCCCGACCATCATAAAGAGATGGCCAAAGAGTTCGCTCAGGAGCTGGAGGAACACGGCCGCATCTACGGCTACCGCTTCCGTCCCGCCGGCAAGCTCTACGGCAAGCCCATCGACGAGTATAAGGGCAACTGCATCGAGGGCAAGGCTATCCAGGTCATGATCGACAACAACCTGGACTTCGACGTGGCGCTCTACCCCTACGAGCTCACCACCTACGGTGAGACCGGCCAGGTCTGCCAGAACTGGATGCAGTATCGCCTCATCAAGAAGTACCTGGAAACCCTGACCGACGAGCAGACCCTGGTGGTCATGTCCGGCCATCCCCTGGGCCTCTTCCACTCCCATAAGCTGGCCCCCCGGGTCATCATCTCCAACGGCCTCATGGTGGGCACCTTCGACGATCAGGAGAACTTCAATCGGGCGGCGGCCCTGGGCGTGGCCAACTACGGCCAGATGACCGCCGGCGGCTGGATGTACATCGGGCCCCAGGGCATCGTCCACGGCACTTTCAACACCCTGCTGAACGCCGGCCGGCTGAAGCTGGGCATCCCCAACGACCAGAATCTGGCCGGAAAGCTGTTCATCTCCGCGGGCCTCGGCGGTATGTCCGGCGCCCAGGGCAAGGCGGCCATGATCGCCGGCGCCGCCGCCATCATCGCCGAGGTGGACGACTCCCGCATCGACACCCGCTACACCCAGGGCTGGGTCAGCCATCGCACCGCCAGCTTGGAGGAAGCGGTGAAGATCGCCCGGGACCATCAGGCGGCGGGCGAAGCCTGCGCCGTGGCCTACAACGGCAACATCGTGGACCTTTTGGAGTACCTCTACGAGAAGAACGTCCACGTGGACCTTATGAGCGACCAGACCTCCTGCCACGTGCCCTACGACGGCGGCTACTGCCCCCAGGGCCTGACCTTTGCGGAGCGCACCGAGATGCTGGACAAGGATCCCGAGGGCTTCCGCAAGTGGGTGGATAAGTCCCTCCATCATCACTATGAGATGATCTGTAAGTTCCATGAGAAGGGCACCTACTTCTTTGACTACGGCAACAGCTTCCTGAAGGCCGTCTACGATTCCGGCGTCAAGAGCGTCTGCAAGAACGGCGAGAACGACCTGGACGGCTTCGTGTTCCCCTCCTACGTGGAGGACATCCTGGGGCCCCAGCTCTTCGACTTCGGCTACGGTCCCTTCCGCTGGTGCTGCCTCTCCCGCAAGTCGGAGGACCTCGACAAGACCGACGCGGCCGCCGCGGAGTACATCAAGAACCACAACCGCCGCTACCAGGACTACGACAACTACGTCTGGGTCCGGGACGCCAAGAAGAACAAGCTGGTGGTGGGCACCCAGTGCCGCATCCTCTATCAGGACGCCATGGGCCGCATGAACATCGCCCTGAAGTTCAACGAGATGGTTAGAAACGGCGAGATCGGCCCCGTCATCCTGGGCCGTGACCACCATGACACCGGCGGCACCGACGCCCCCTTTAGGGAGACCTCCAACATCAAGGATGGCTCCAACATCATGGCCGAGATGGCCACCCAGTGCTACGCGGGCAACGCGGCCCGGGGCATGAGCTACATCGCCCTCCACAACGGCGGCGGCACCGGCATCGGCCGGGCCATCAACGGCGGCTTCGGCATGGTGCTGGACGGCTCCGAGCGGGTGGACACCATCCTCCGGATGGCCATGCCCTGGGACACCATGGTAGGCGTGGCCCGCAGGAGCTGGGCCCGCAACGAGAACGCCATGGCCACCGCCGCGGAATACAACCGCATGAACGCCGGCAAGGACCACATCACCATGCCCTACGTGGCCGACGACGCCCTGGTGGCGGAGGCGGTCCGCGGCATGAAGGCGTAACGAATACACCGAGGGAGAGGGCTTAAACGGTCCTCTCCCCGCCTGCGTTTGAAAGGACACACCAAATGGGAAAGCTGATCGTCAAGAATATCGGCATGCTGGCCACGCCCGAGGGCAAGACCGCCCGCCGCGGCGCTAAGCAAGGCGAGATCCGGGTGCTGAAGGACGCCTATGTGGTGATCGAGGACGGCGTCATCGCCAAAGTCGGCACCGGCGAGCCCGAGGAAACGGACGCCCAGGTCATCGACGCCCGGGGCAGGCTGGTGACCCCCGGCCTGGTGGACGCCCACACCCACCTTATCTTCGGGGGCTGGCGGCAGAACGAGCTGGGGCTGAAGCTCCATGGGGCCACCTATCTGGACATTCTCGCCATGGGCGGCGGGATCCTCTCCACCGTCAATGCCACGCGGACCGCTACCGAGGACGAGCTCGTTGAAAAAGCCCGGGAGGCCCTCGATGAGATGCTCTCCCTGGGCGTCACCACCGTGGAAGCCAAGAGCGGCTACGGCCTCGATATGGATAACGAGCTCAAGCAGCTCAGGGCCATCCGGCGCCTCAACGAGAGCCACCCCATCGACCTCGTTTCCACCTTCCTGGGGGCCCACGCGGTGCCCAAGGAGTATAAGGAGGATCGGGAAGCCTATATCCGCCTCCTCTGCGAGGAGGTCATCCCCGCCGTAGCCCAGGCGAAGCTCGCCGAGTTCTGCGACGTGTTCTGCGAGACCGGCGTCTTCTCCGCCGAGGAATCCAAGACCATCCTGGAGGCGGGCAAAAAATGGGGCCTTATCCCCAAGATCCATGCCGACGAGATCGACCCCATCGGCGGGTCTCAGCTGACCAGTGAGGTGGGCGCCGTCTCCGCCGAGCACCTCATCGTCTGTCCCCCCGCAGGCATCGACGCCATGGCGAAGGCCGGCACCGTAGCGTGCCTGCTGCCCGCCACCAGCTTTTATCTCGGCTCCACCTTCGCCCCCGCACGGGATATGATCGACGCGGGCGTGCCTGTGGCCATGGCCTCGGACTTCAACCCCGGCTCCTGCCCCAGTTTGAACCTGCAGTTCGTCATGAATCTTGGGTGCCTTCGCTACAGGCTGACCCCCGAGGAGGTGCTGACCGCCGTCACCCTGAACGGCGCCGCCGCCATCAATCGGGCGGACAGGCTGGGCTCTTTGGAACCGGGCAAGCAGGGGGACCTGGTCATCTGGAACGCCGAGGATCTCAATTACATCTGCTACCGCATGGGCAGCAACCTCGTGGACACCGTCGTCAAAAACGGACAAAAGATCAGCTAAAGGAGAAAAACTATGGACGCCACCGATCAAAGGATTTTGAACCTCTTGCAGGCGGACGCCCGCATGACCCTGCGGGAGATCGGCGAACGAGTGAATCTGACCCCGCCTTCGGTCTCTGAACGCATCCACAAACTGGAGGACGAGGGGATCATCGAGGGCTATCGCATCGCCATCAACCGGGCCAAGCTGGGCTTTGGCGTCGGCGGGTACATCCTGGCGTCGCCGGAGCCCGCCAAATACGCCGCCTTCTGCGCCTTCTGCGAGGAGCACCCTGCCGTCACGGAGCACCACCATCTGATCGGCACCTACAACGCCCTGCTCCGGTTCTCGGTGCGGGACACGGACGAGCTGGACGCCCTGCTCTCCATCATCAAGACTTATGGAGATTCCCGGACCTCCGTGGAGCTTTCCAGCTACTTCTACACCAAGGACCTGCCCTTCGGCGAGGACTCGGAGTGAGCCGATCGATCCAAACATGGTTCGAGGGGCGCAGCTGCGCCCGATCCTACTTCACCCTTTGGAGGAAATGACATGGAATACAAATCTGACATCATGATCGCCCAGGAATGCGAGAAGCAGCCCATCCTCAAGATCGCCGCCAAGGCGGGCATCGAGGAGAAGTACCTGGAGCAGTACGGCAACTATAAGGCGAAGATCGACCTTTCCCTCCTTCGCGACCTTGCTGACCGGCCCGACGGCAAGCTGATCCTGGTCACCGCCATCACCCCCACCCCCGCGGGCGAGGGGAAGACCACCACCAGCGTGGGCCTCACCGACGGCCTCCGCAAGCTCGGCAAGAACGCCATGGTGGCCCTCCGGGAGCCCTCTCTGGGTCCCGTGTTCGGCGTCAAGGGCGGGGCCGCCGGCGGCGGCTATGCCCAGGTGGTGCCCATGGAGGACATCAACCTGCACTTCACCGGCGATTTCCACGCCATCGGCGCGGCCAACAACCTGCTGGCGGCCATGCTGGACAACCACATCCAGCAGGGGAACAGCCTGGGCATCGACCCCAAGCAGATCACCTGGAAGCGGGCCGTGGACATGAACGACCGGCAGCTTCGGCACATCGTGGACGGCCTGGGCGGCAAGGTCCAGGGCGTGCCCCGGGAGGACGGCTTTGAGATCACCGTAGCCAGCGAGGTCATGGCGGTCCTGTGCCTGTCGAGCAGCATCACCGATCTCAAGGCGCGCCTCGGCCGCATCATCGTGGGCTACACCTACGCCGGCAAGCCCGTCACCGCCCACGACCTGAAGGCCGAAGGCGCCATGGCGGCCCTGCTGAAAGACGCCCTGAAGCCCAACCTGGTCCAGACCCTGGAGGGCACCCCCGCCTTCATCCACGGCGGCCCCTTCGCCAACATCGCCCACGGCTGCAACAGCGTCATGGCCACCCGCCTCGCTCTGAAGCTCGCCGACTACACCGTCACCGAGGCCGGCTTCGCCGCGGACCTCGGTGCGGAGAAGTTCGTGGATATCAAGTGCCGCATGGCGGGCCTGACCCCCTCGGCGGTGGTCATCGTGGCCACGGTCCGGGCCCTCAAGTACCACGGGGGCGTGGCGAAGGCTGATCTGAACGCGGAGAATTTGGAAGCTCTCGAGAAGGGCCTCCCCAACCTCCTCCAGCACGTGGACAACGTGAAGAACGTCTACGGCGTACCCTGCGTGGTGGCCATCAACGCCTTCCCCACGGACACCCAGACGGAGCTCGATCTGGTGGCCGCAAAGTGCAAAGAGCTGGGCGTGAACGTGGCCCTCTCCGAGGTGTGGGCCAAGGGCGGCGAGGGCGGCAAGGCCCTGGCCGAAGAGGTGGTCCGGCTCTGCGAGGAGGAGAACCACTTCGGCTTCGTGTACGATCTCGAGCAGCCCATTTTGAGCAAGATCACCGCCATCGCCCAGCGCATCTACCACGCCAAGGACGTGGATTTCCTGCCCGCGGCGAAGAAGAAGGCGCAGCTCTTGACCGACCTGGGCTTCGATCATATGCCCATCTGCATGGCCAAGACCCAGTACTCCTTCTCCGACGATCCCAAGCTCCTGGGCGCGCCCCAGGGCTTTACCCTGACCGTGACGGACCTGAAGGTCTGCTCCGGCGCGGGCTTCATCGTGGCCTACACCGGCGACATCATGACCATGCCGGGCCTCCCCAAGGTCCCTGCGGCGGAGAAGATCGACGTGGACGAGAACGGCGTCATCTCCGGCCTGTTCTGAGAAGGAGCGCCCCATGGATCTCATCAACGGCAGCGTCACAGCGTTTACGGAGCAGCTCGCTTCCCCCGCCCCGGTCCCCGGCGGGGGCGGCGCCTGCGCCCTGGTGGGGGCGGTGGGCATCGCTCTCGGCGACATGGTGGGGGAGCTCACCGTGGGCAAGAAGAAGTTCGCCGATGTGGAGGCGGACCTCCGTGCCCTCATGGCCCGGGCCCAGGATCTCAGGGTCCGGCTTCTCGATTGCGTAGAGAAGGACGCCGTGGCCTTCGAGCCCCTCTCTCGGGCCTACGGCATCCCCAAGGACGATCCCACCAGGGA
>CADCNE010000003.1 GCA_902802805.1 uncultured Eubacteriales bacterium | reverse complement strand
GCCGCCCTCCAGCCGCACGCAGCCCGTGCTTTTGCCTCCTTCGTCCTTCAACACGAAATAGGTGATCATGTCTTGACCTCCGTTTACCATTTGTTCCTATTGTATCCATCCCGATTTCGTAGTATGATAAATAAGTTAGGGCGATAAACAGCAATCCCCCTCGGCTTTTCTTTTTGGGCGACTTTTTCTTTTCCCCCGAAAAGAAAAAGTCGCAAACAAAAAAGGTAAAGGAACCTACCATGCGCTTAGACAAATTCTTAAAGGTCTCCCGCATCATCAAGCGGCGGACCGTAGCCAACGAGGCGGCCGGCGCGGGCCGCATCAGCATCAACGGCAAGGTGGCCAAGCCCGCCAGCGACGTAAAGCCCGGCGACACCCTGGACATCCTGCTGGGCGGCCGGCACATGCTGGTGAAGGTGAACGCCACCCCCGAGGTGGTCCGCAAGGAGGAGGCGGACGGGCTCTACACCGTCCTCGGTGAACCATGAGCACCATCGGCATCCTGCTCTCAGGCGGCAGCAGCCAGCGCATGGGCTTCAACAAGCTCACCGCCTCCCTGGGCGGCCGAAACGCCCTGGAGCGGAGCGCCGCCCTGCTGGTCACCAGCGGCTGCGACCGGCTCGTCATCGCACTTTCCGACGACACCCGCCCGGCGGCGGAGGCCCTGGCCCTGCCCGTGCCCATGACCCTCTGTGAGGGCGGCAGCACCCGGGGCGGGTCCGTATTGAACGCCCTCCGCGCCGCCGACGGTCAGCCGGGGGACATCGCCGTGATCCACGACGCCGCCCGCTGCTTCCAGACAGAGGCCGCCGTCCGCGCCGCCATCGAGAGCGCCAAAGTGAACGGCAGCGGCGTATCGTCCCTGCCCATGACCGACTCCGTCTTTGAAACGGACAGCCAGCGGCCCCTCGATCGCTCCAATCTGGTCCGCACCCAGACCCCCCAGGCGTTCCGGTTCGAGGAGATCCTGGCCGCCTACCAGCAGGCCGGGGACCAAACCGCCACGGACGACGCCGCCCTCTACGCCCGGTATATGGGCCCCGTGACCTTCACCCCCGGCAGCGAGCTGGGTCGGAAGCTGACCACCCAGGCGGACTGGGACTGGGCCAAGGCCATGGCCTCCCAGCCCCGTACCGGCACGGGCTTCGACACCCACGTGCTGGCCGAGGGCCGCAAGCTCATCCTGGGCGGGGTGGACATCCCCTTTGAAAAGGGGCTCGTCGCCCACTCCGACGGGGACGTGCTCCTCCACGCCCTGATGGACGCCCTGCTGGGCGCCGCCAGCATGGGCGACATCGGCCACCTGTTCCCGGACAAGGACCCCCAGTACGAGAACATCTCCAGCCGCGTCCTCCTGCGGGAGGTGGCCGCCAGGCTCCGGGCGAAGGGCTTCACCGTGACCCACGTGGACGTGACGGTCATCGCCCAGCGGCCCAAGCTGGCGCCCTACTTCCCCCAGGCAAGGCAGAACATCGCCAAGGACCTGGGCATCCAGCTTGACCAGGTGTCCCTCAAAGCCACCACCACCGAAGGCATGAACGACGAAGGCAAAGGCTTGTGCATCAGCGCCCAGGCCATCGCCACCATCTTTTGACCCCTTAAGCTTCTCTTTTTGGTACTTTTTCTCTTCACCGAAGAGAAAAAGTACAAAGAAAAAACCAAAGGACTCCTACATGGACAACATCATCATCCGGGGCGCCCGGGAACACAACTTAAAGAACATCGACCTCATCATTCCGAGGGACAAGCTCATCGTCTTCACGGGCCTGTCGGGCTCCGGCAAGAGCTCGCTGGCTTTCGACACCATCTACGCCGAGGGCCAGCGCCGGTACGTGGAGAGCCTCTCTTCCTACGCCCGCCAGTTCATCGGCCAGATGGAGAAGCCCGAAGTGGACGCCATCGAGGGCCTGTCCCCGGCCATCTCCATCGATCAGAAGAGCACCAGCAACAACCCCCGCTCCACGGTGGGCACGGTGACGGAGATCTATGACTACCTGCGCCTCCTCTACGCCCGCTGCGGCACCCCCCACTGCCCCAAGTGCGGCCGCGTCATCGAGAAGCAGAGCATCGACACGGTGGTGGACCGGGTCATGGGCCTCGCTCCCGGGACCCGCATCCAGCTCCTGGCCCCCTGCGTCCGGGGCAAGAAGGGCGAGCACGCCAAGGTCCTGGAGGGCCTTCGCAAGGAGGGCTACGTCCGGGCCCGGGTGGACGGGGAGGTCTGCGATCTTGACGAGGTCCCCGCCCTCGACAAGCAGAAGAAGCACACCATCGAGGCGGTCATCGACCGGCTGGTGGTGAAGCCGGGCGTGGAGAGCCGGCTCACGGACTCCCTCGAAAGCGCGTTCCGCCTGGGGAAGAACCTGGCCATCGTCTCCGAGGTGGGCGGCGGCGACACCCTCTACTCCCAGAACTACGCCTGCCCGGACTGCGGCATCTCATTGGAGGAGCTGGAGCCCCGGGCCTTCTCCTTCAACAACCCCTACGGCGCCTGCCCCACCTGCACGGGCCTCGGGGAGCTCTTCCGGGTGGACCCGGAGCTGGTGGTGCCGGATAAGCGCCTGTCCCTCAGCGAGGGGGCTATCAGCGTGTCCGGCTGGAACAGCGCCAACGGCGGGTCCATCGCCCACATGTATCTCTCCGCCCTCTGCCGCCACTTCGCGGAAAAGCTGAAGGTGCCCGTGACCATGGACATGCCCTTTTCTGACCTTCCCGCGGAGGTCCAGAAGGCCATCCTCTACGGCTGCCCCGACAAGATGGAGGTGGTCTACGAGAAGGAGTTCGCCGGCGGCCGGTTCCTGTCCGACTTCGAGGGCATCGTCAACAACCTGGAACGCCGCTACCGGGAGAGCACCAGCGACTGGAGCAAGGGAGAGATCGAGGGCTACATGTCCCGGACCCCCTGCCCCGCCTGCCACGGCAAGCGCCTGAAGCCCGAGAGCCTGGCGGTGACCGTGGGCGGTCTCAACATCGCGGAGCTAAGCGACCTGTCCGTGAAGGAATCGCTGCGGTTCCTGCGCTCTTTGACCTTCACCCCCGGCCAGCAGATCATCGCCCAGCAGATCCTGCACGAGCTGGACGCCCGGCTCACGTTCCTGCTGAACGTGGGCCTCGGGTACCTGACCCTGTCCCGGGCGGCGGGGTCGTTGTCCGGCGGCGAATCTCAGCGCATCCGCCTCGCCACCCAGATCGGCAGCGGTCTCGTGGGCGTCCTCTACATCCTGGACGAGCCCAGCATCGGCCTCCACCAGCGGGACAACGGGCGGCTCTTAAAGACCCTCAAATCCCTGCGGGACATGGGCAACACCCTGATCGTGGTGGAGCACGACGAGGAGACCATGCTCGCCGCCGACTACATCGTGGACATCGGCCCCCGGGCGGGCCTCCACGGCGGAGAGGTGGTGGCCCAGGGGACGCCTCAGGAGATCATGGCCGCGGAGAACTCGCTGACGGGCGCGTACCTTTCTGGACGGCTCAGCATCCCCGTGCCTGACCAGCGGCGGCCCGGAAACGGGAAGTGGCTCACCGTCCGCGGGGCGAGGGCCCACAACCTCAAGGACATCACCGTGGACATCCCCCTCAATGAGTTCGTCTGCGTCACGGGCGTCTCCGGCTCCGGCAAGAGCTCGCTTATCAACGAGATCCTGAAGAAGTCCCTGCTGAAGACCCTGAACCGGGCAAGGACCCGCCCCCTCGACCACGACGGCATCGACGGGGCGGAGGCCCTCGACAAGATCATCGACATCGACCAGAGCCCCATCGGCCGGACGCCCCGAAGCAACCCGGCCACGTACACGGGCCTGTTTGACCTCATTCGCGACCTGTACGCCGCCACCCCCGACGCCAAGGTCCGAGGGTACAAGCCCAACCGCTTCTCCTTCAACGTGAAGGGGGGCCGGTGCGAGGCCTGCCGGGGCGACGGCATATTGAAGATCGAGATGAACTTCCTCTCCGACGTGTACGTGCCCTGCGAGGTCTGCGGCGGGAAGCGGTACAACCGGGAGACGCTGGAGGTCCGCTACAAGGGGAAGAACATCTACGACGTGCTGGAGATGACCGTGGAGGAGGCGCTGTCCTTCTTCGCCAACCACGAGCGCATCCGGCGGAAGCTGGAGATCATGAACGACGTGGGCCTGGGGTACGTGAAGCTGGGCCAGAGCGCCACCACGCTTTCCGGCGGCGAAGCGCAGCGGATCAAACTCTCTACCGAGCTCTCCCGCCGGGATACGGGCCGGACCCTGTACGTCCTCGACGAGCCCACCACGGGCCTGCATACGGACGACGTGAAGCGGCTGCTGGCTATTTTGAACAAGCTGGTGGACGGGGGCAGCTCGGTCATCGTCATCGAGCACAACCTGAACGTGATCAAGACGGCGGACTACATCATCGATCTCGGTCCCGAGGGCGGTGACGAGGGCGGCACCGTGGTGGCCACGGGCACGCCCGAGCAGGTGGCGAAGTGTGAGAAGAGCTATACCGGGCAGTTTTTGAAGGAAATATTGAAAGCCTGATCCTTTTTCTTGAAAGAAAAAGGACCAAAAAGAACTTTAAGAAGGGGATAGGCTAAGTTCACATTGAAGTTTATGCGTGTTGCGTGCATCGTTATAGGCAGCTTTCTCGTGCTGGACACGATCATCGTCTGCTTCCTCAGCAACTACAACCTGGGGGTGGTCCTGCCCGCGGTCCTGGGGCTGCCGCTGCTCCTTCTGGGGCTGTTCTGGCCCCGCATGGACGCCGGGTCCTGGCTGTTTGTGCGGCGGCTGGTGCTCGTCTGCTACGGCCTCGGGTGCCTGTTCCTGCTGTTCCTGGGGTCGCTGATGCTCCGATCCATCGACCGGGGCGAGCACGGGGACTACGACACTTTGATCGTCCTCGGCGCGGCGGTCCACGGGGACCGGGTCACGTGGGTGCTGAGCAACCGGCTGGACACGGCCTATGACTACGCCGCGGCCCACCCCGACACCGTGCTGGTGGTCTCCGGCGGCCAGGGGGACGGGGAGAGCGTCACCGAAGCGTCCGCCATGGCAAAGTACCTCACGGCGAAGGGCATCGACCCCGGCCGCATCCTCCAGGAGGACAGGGCCGAGAGCACCGCGGAGAACTTCGCCTTCAGCAAGGCCATCATCGACCAGCAGCTGAGCCCCGACGCCTCCATCGGCTTCGTCACCACCCGCTTCCACGTCTTTCGCGCCTCGCGCGTGGCCCGGAAGGGCGGCATCGACGCCCGGGGCCTGGGCGCGCCCGACGTGTGGTATCTCGCCATCAACAACTTCCTTCGTGAGTGCGTGGGGATATGCTGGTACACGGTGAAGGGATGGATTTAGGGTGATTTTCTTTTTGCCGCTTTTTCTCTTTCGAAAAAGAGAAAAAGCGGCGGAAAAAGAGAAACTTAAGAGGGTAATATTATATTCAGAGAAAAGACAGCGACCCTCTTAAGTTCTTTGGGCCTTACCTTTTCTTTTCGAAGAAAAGGTAAGAAGGCTTTCAATTATTCCTATTCCAATATTGACAATCCCAACCAAAAATGGTACCTTTGAACGTGGAAAAAACCGAATATGCTTCGGAAGATCGGCCCGGGAGAGACTGTCCATGGACAGCGCCGAAGGGGACACGCAAAAACTCTCAGGCAAAAGGATCGGGCCGGGACGAAGCTCCGGAAAGTGGGGGTCAATCCTCACGCCGAAGGTGCAACCGGAAGAGCCTTTCCGGGAATCTCTCAGGCAAAGAACGGAGGCGCATATGTACTTTGTTGTCGTATGCGCTTTTTTGTTTCCCCGCGCGGCATGCGCGGACCCTTGACCATATTTGTATAGGAGGAATGACATGAGCGAGCTCAAACGGACCCAACTCTACGACGCCCACCTTGCGGCGGGCGCCACCATGGTGGACTTCGGCGGCTGGGAGATGCCCATCCAGTACCCGGAGGGCATCGTGGCCGAACACCTGTTCACCCGACACAGCTGCAGCCTCTTCGACGTGAGCCACATGGGCCGGCTCCGGGTGGAAGGCCCCGACGCGGTGGCCTTTTTGCAGCACGTGCTCACCAGCAACGTCCAGGGGCTGGACCCCGACAAGGCCCAGTACTGCATCATCCCCGCGGAGGACGGCAGCGCCGTGGACGACGCGTACCTGTATCGGTTCTTCGAGGACTGGTACCTCCTGGTGGTGAACGCCGCCAACACGGACAAGGACCTTGCCCACCTTCTCCCCCTCGCGGAGAAATTCGACGTGAAGATCACCAACATCTCCGCCGACTACGCCTCCATCGCCGTCCAGGGCCCCAAGAGCCGTGACCTTCTCATGGTCCTTTCCGGCGGCCAGGCCGTCACGGAGCCCATGAAGAACGCCCTGGGCGTGCTCCCTCTCGAGGGCCATGAAGCCTGGGTGGCCAAGACCGGCTACACCGGCGAACCTCTGGGCTACGAAGTGTTCGTGAAGACCGAAGACGCCCGCTGGCTGTGGGATCGGCTCCTCGCTCTGGGCGCGAAGCCCGCGGGCCTGGGCGCCCGGGACACCCTGCGCCTGGAGGCCGGGATGCCTCTCTACGGCCATGAGATGGGCGCCGACGCCGAGGGCAAGAACATGCCCATCTTCGCGGTGTCCCTCGCTCGCTTCGCCGTATCCTTCTCCGAGCAGAAGGGCGACTACATCGGCCGCAAGCCCCTGGAAGAGCAGGCCGCGGCCAACAAGCGCATTTTGAACCGTGACTTCGCCCCCGACGCCCTCGCGGCCCTGCCCCGCCGCATCCGGCCCATCACGCTCCTTGACCGCGGTGTCATCCGCGCCGGCATGCCCGTCTACAAGGGTGAGAAGCTCGTCGGCCACGTGACCTCCGGCACCATGGTCCCCTACTACCAGGCCGAAGGCGAGGGCCTCTTCACCGAGATCCTGGACGCCACCAGTAAGCGGTCCATCGGCATGGCCTACATCGATAGCGACATCCTGGACTTCGAGGAAGTCACCGTGGACGTCCGCGGCAAGAAGCTGAAGGCCGGCATCCCCCCCTACCATATGCGGGTGGACGCGCCCCCCTTCGCCCGGCCCATCCTCTACGACAAGCTCCTCATCGAGGAGAACGCCAAGTCTTCCGGCGACAACACCCAGAAGGCCATCGACCTCCTCTGGGCGGCCATCGCCAACCACGAGTGGCGGCAGAACTGCTGCATCAACCTGATCCCCTCCGAAAACACCCCCAGCAAGGCGGTCCAGCTCCTCTCTGCCAGCGACCCCTCCTTTAGGTACGCCGAGCACAAGAAGATCAAGTCCTTCTACGACGCGGACGTGTTCTACTACCAGGGCACCAAGTTCATCGACCGGGTGGAGCAGCTCCTCGTTCAGGAGATGCGCCGGTACTTCGGCTGCACCGAGGTGGAGACGAGGGTGGTCTCCGGCCAGATGTCCAACATGGCCGTCTTCTCCGCCCTCATGGACTGGAAGAACCGGCTGGACCGCAAGCACACGCCCCAGCGCCTCGGCTACGTCCTCAATAACCACATCATCAAGGGCGGCCACCTCTCCGCGCAGCCCATGGGCGCCCTCCACGACTACATCGCCGTGGACCCCGTCACCGAGCGCAGCGCCGTGGTGAACTTCCCCGTCTGCAAGGACAACATCTTCAAGATCGACGTGGAGAAGACCAAGGAGGTCATCGACCAGTATAAGCCGGAGCTCATCATCTTCGGCAAGAGCATGGTCCTCCATAAGGAGCCCGTGGCCGCCATCAGGGAGTTCGTGGACCAGCAGCACATCCCCACCACCATCATGTACGACATGGCCCACGTGCTGGGCCTCATCGGGGACCACTTCCAGAAGCCCTTCGAGGAGGGCGCGGAGATCGTCACCGGCTCCACCCACAAGACCTTCTTCGGGCCCCAGCGGGGCGTCATCGGCACCAACTGGACCAAGGAGGATCTGAAGTACGGCCTTTGGAACACCATCGAGACCCGGGCCTTCCCCGGCAGCGTCTCCAACCACCACCTGGGCACGCAGCTGGGCTTCCTCATGGCGGCCTACGAGATGAACCAATACAAGGACGTCTACCAGGCGGCCATCGTGGACAGCGCCAAGTTCTTCGCCAA
This sequence comes from uncultured Eubacteriales bacterium, assembly GCA_902802805.1. GTDB lineage: Bacteria > Bacillota > Clostridia > Christensenellales > CAG-138 > RUG472. The sequence continues at coordinate 84,817 of CADCNE010000003.1, read as the reverse complement.
GGCCCTCAAAGCCCAGGGCCTGGACGTGAAGGGCGACCCGGCCATCGATTACACGGAGACCCACCAGGTCATCGTGGGCGTGGGCTACGGCGAGGGGCCCGAGATCGCGGAGCGGCTCGAACGGAACAACATCATCGTCAACTACCAGGCCACGCCCGACGAGGAGGGCTTCACCGCCTCCGGCGCATTGCGTATGGGCATGAGCGAAATGGTCCGCTTCGGCTTCGGCCACGCCGACTTCGAGAAGCTCGCTGAGCTCATGGCGGACTGCATCCTGCGCAACAAGGACATCAAGGAGGAGGTCATCGCCCTTAGGAGCCAGCACCTCGATATGCAGTATTGCTTCACCGACGCCGAGTTCGAGAAGGCGCTGGGCAAGCTCTCCACCCTCATTCAGAAATAAAAAATCATTTAGGAGGATTTTATCATGGCTACTATCAATCCCGATCTCAAGTACTCCAAGTCCCATGAGTGGGTCCGTATGGACGGCGACGTGGCCGTCATCGGCATCTCCGACTTTGCCCAGGACGCCCTGGGCGACCTGGTGTTCGTGAACCTGCCCCAGGTGGGTGACGACGTGACCGCGGGCGAAGCCTTCGGCGACGTGGAGTCCGTCAAGGCCGTGTCCGACCTCATGAGCCCCGTGACCGGCACCGTGTGCGAGATCAACGAGGAACTGCTGGACGCCCCCGAGAACCTGAACAATGACCCCTACGGCGCTTGGATCATCAAGGTGGAGAACATCACCGACACCGAGGATCTTTTGGACCCCGCCGCCTACGAAGCCCACTGCGCCGCGGAGGCATAAAATGGGCAGTTACGTTCCTTCCACCCGGGAACAGCGGCAGGAGATGCTGGACGCCATCGGGCTCAAGGACTTCAGGGAGCTGTATCGTGACGTGCCCCAGAGCATGTACCTCGACCGCCCCCTGGACCTGCCCGAGGGCCAAAGCGAGCTGGAGGTGAGCCGGGCCCTGAACGCCATGGCCAGGAAGAACAGGGTCTACGACGCCATTTTGCGGGGCGCCGGGGCCTACGACCACTACATCCCCAGCATCGTCAAGTACATCCCCGCCAAGGAGGAGTTCCTGACCGCCTACACGCCCTACCAGGCCGAGATGAGCCAGGGCGTGCTCCAATCCATCTTCGAGTACCAGACCGAGATCTGCGAATTGACCGGCATGGACGTCTCCAACGCCTCTGTCTATGACGGAGCCACCGCCGCCGCCGAGGCCTGCGCCATGGCCCGGGATCGGAAGCGCCGCGTCTCCCTGGTCTCCGGCGCCGCCCATCCGGACGTGATCAACACCGTCCGCACCTATAGCTACGGCACCAACGACGAGGTAAAGATCGTCCCCGTGAAGGACGGCAAGACGGACCTGGATGCTTTGAAAGAGATGCTGACCCCCGAGGTCTCCGCCGTCTACGTGCAGCAGCCCAACTTCTACGGCCTCTTCGAGGACGCCGAAGCCCTGTCCGCCGCCGCCCACGAGGCGGGCGCCTTGGTCATCCTGGGCGTGAATCCCATCGCTCTCGGGATCATGAAGACCCCCCGGGACATGGGCGCGGACATCGCCGTGGGCGAAGGCCAGCCCCTGGGGCTCCCCCTGGGCTGGGGCGGGCCGTATCTCGGCTTCATGGCCACCACGACGAAGCTCATGCGCAAGCTCCCCGGCCGCATCGTGGGCGAGACCACGGACGACGCCGGGAACCGGGCCTACGTCCTGTCCCTGCAGGCCCGGGAGCAGCACATCCGCCGGGAGAAGGCCGGCAGCAACATCTGCTCCAACGAGGCCCTCTGCGCCCTGACCGCCGGGGTCTACCTGGCCGCCATGGGCCCCGAGGGATTGAAGGAAGTGGCCGAAAGCGCCATGGCCAAGGCCCACTACCTCTGCCGGGAGCTGTGCAAGCTCCCCGGCGTGAAGCTTCGCTACGAAGGCCCCTTCTTCCATGAGTTCCTGCTGGATATGCCCAAGGCGGACGAAGTGCTGGCGGCTCTGGACGAGAAGAACATCCTGGGCGGCCTGCCCTACGAGGGCGGCGTCCTGTGGTGCGCCACGGAGAAGGTATCGAAGGCCACACTTGATGAAGTGGTCGCCATCGTAAAGGGGGTGCTGGCATGAAACTGATTTTTGAAAAGAGCGTCCCCGGTCGCCGGTGCGCCATTTTGCCCGCCTGCGATGTGCCCAAAGCGGAGCTGCCCGCCGAGCTGAAGCGCGAAGTCGCGCCGATGCTCCCCGAGATGAGCGAGGTGGACGTATCCCGCCACTATACGGAGCTCAACCAGCACGTCCACGGCGTGAACTGCGGCTTCTACCCCCTTGGCTCCTGCACCATGAAGTACAACCCCCGCATCGACGAGGAGATGGCGTCCCTGCCCGGCTTCGCCTCCATCCATCCGTTGGCTCCCAAGGCCGCGGTAGAGGGCTGCGAGGAGGTCATCGACACCGCGAGAAAGTACCTCTGCGAGATCACGGGCATGGACGACATGACCTTCCAGCCCGCGGCCGGCGCCCACGGCGAGTTTACCGGGGTGCTGCTCATCAAGCAGTACCACGACAGCCGCAATGACACCGCCCGGACCAAGATCATCGTCCCCGACTCCGCCCACGGCACCAACCCGGCCACGGCGGCTATGTGCGGCTACCAGGTGGTGAACATCCCCTCGGCCCCCGACGGCTGCGTGGATCTCGACGCCCTGAAAGCCGTTCTCGGTCCCGACACGGCGGGCCTCATGCTCACCAACCCCAACACCGTGGGCATCTTCGACGAGAACATCCTGGAGATCACCTGTCTCGTTCACGAAGCGGGCGGCCTCTGCTACTACGACGGGGCCAACCTGAACGCCGTCATGGGCGTGGTCCGGCCCGGGGACATGGGCTTCGACTGCGTGCACCTGAACCTCCACAAGACCTTCGCCACCCCCCACGGCGGCGGCGGTCCCGGGGCCGGGGCCGTGGGCTGCAAGGGCTTTTTGGCCCCCTTCCTGCCCCACTCCACCCTCATGGAGGAGCCGGGCCATATCCAAGTGAGGGGCTTCAGGGGCAACTTCCTGGTGGTGGTAAGGGCCCTGGCGTACCTGCTGACCCTGGGTCGGGAGGGCGTGCCCGAGGCGGCCCAGAACGCGGTCCTCAACGCCAACTACCTGATGGAGCGCATCAAGGGCACCTTCACCCCCGCCTTCGACCGGATCTGCATGCACGAGTTCGTGCTGGACCTTTCCGAATACAAGAAGGCCACGGGCGTGTCCGCCCTGGACGTGGCGAAGTCGCTGATCGACTACGGCATGCATCCCCCCACGATGTACTTCCCCCTCATCGTCCACGAGGCCCTGATGCTGGAGCCCACCGAGACCGAGAGCAAGGAGACGCTGGACTGGGCGGCGGAGGTGTTCCGGGCCCTCTACGAGCTGGGCTACAAGGACCCCGCCTTCATGCACGCCGCACCCCATGAGGCCCAGATCGGCCGGCCCGACGAAGTGAAGGCGGCCCGGAATCCCATCGTGCGCTACACCAAGGCATGACCCAAACTCTGCTGACCTATGAAAGCGGGTCCTTCGACCCCTTTCTCAACCTGGCTACCGAGCAGCACCTGCTGGACACCGTGGAAGGCGGGTGCTGCCTTCTCTATCTCTGGCAGAACCAGAACACCGTGGTCATCGGCAAGAATCAGAACCCCTGGGCGGAGTGCCGAGCATCCCTCCTCGAAAGCGAGGGCGGGCACCTGGCCCGAAGGCTCTCCGGGGGCGGGGCGGTGTTCCACGATCTGGGGAACCTGAATTTCACCTTTCTGGTGCCCACCGAAGACTACGATCTGGGGAAGCAGCAGCGGGTGCTTTTGGAGGCCTGTCAAAGCTTCGGCATCCCGGCGGAGCTCTCCGGCCGGAACGACCTGACCGCGGACGGCCGCAAGTTCTCCGGCAACGCCTTCTACCACAACGGCCCCCGCTCCTACCACCACGGGACGCTGCTGGTGAACGTGGATGGGGAGAAGCTCTCCCGCTACCTCACCCCCACTAGGGCCAGGTCCGTTCCCGGGTGGTGAACCTTATGGAGCTTTGCCCCTCCCTCAGCATCGACGGCCTGAAAAAGGCGTTGGTGGAAGCTTTTGAGAAGGTCTACGGGCTGAAAAGCGCGCCCCGGATCCTGACGGAAGCGGACACGGCCCGCATCGGGTCGCTGCGGGAGCAGTACGCCAGCTGGGCCTGGCGCTATGGCCAACGGCTGCCCTTCACCTGCCGCATCGAGGGCCGCTTTGCCTGGGGCGGGGTGGAGATACAGCTCCATATCGACGAGGGCGTCGTCCAAAATGCAGCGGTGTACTCCGACGATATGGATTTCACCTTTCCGCCCACCCTTGAAAAGGCGCTGGTCGGCTGCCCCTTCCGGTCGGACGCCCTCTCGGACGCCCTGCAGACCGTCCCCCACGGCGGGGATATCCTCACTCTATTGGAACAGGAGATTTAGCTATGTTCGATTTTGATCTGATCGTCGTCGGCGCGGGCCCCGGGGGCTACGAGGCCGCCCTCCACGCCGCCAGGCTGGGCCTGAAGACTGCGGTGGTGGAGCGCCGGGAGGTGGGCGGCACCTGCCTCAATAGGGGCTGCATCCCCACCAAGGCTTTGCTCCACGCCTCCACCGTCTACGAGGAAGCGAAGAGCGGCGCGGCCCTGGGCGTGAACGCGGAGGGGCTGACCTACGATCTTTCCGCCATGTTCGCCTACAAGGCGCAGGTGGTGGAAAAGCTCCGGGGGGGCATCGAAAGCCTGTTCAAGGCCGCCAAGGTGACCCTCTTGCGCGGCACCGGCACCCTGACCGCGACCAACACCGTCACCGTCTCCGGCGAGAACGAGGGCGTATACACCGCCCAAAATATCCTGCTGGCCACGGGCTCCGTGCCCGCCCGGCCGCCCATCCCGGGGTTGGACCTTCCCGGCGTCATGACCTCCGACGAGCTCTTAAGCGGCGAGGGCGGCGACTTTGCCTCCCTCATCATCATCGGCGGCGGAGTCATCGGCATGGAGTTCGCCACCTTCTACAACGACCTGGGCGTGGACGTGACGGTGGTGGAAGGGCTCGATCGGCTGCTCCCCAACATGGATAGGGAGCTCGGTCAGAACCTCGCCATGATCATGAAGAAGCGGGGCGTACAGGTGTTCACCGGAGCCATGGTGAAGGACCTGACCGCCACCGAGACCGGCATCCAAGTGAACTTCGAGACCAAGGGCAAGCTCCAGTCCGTCACCGGCGAGAAGGTCCTCTGCGCCATCGGCCGCAGCCCCTATACGGCGGGCCTGTTTGCGGAGGGCATGGCCCCGGAGATGGACCAGCGGCGGATCAAGATCAACGAGAAATTTGAGACCAGCCTGCCCGGCGTCTACGCCATCGGCGACGTTTCTTCCCCCGTGCAGCTCGCCCATGTAGCTACGGCCCAGGGCATCTATGCGGTAAACGAGATCGCGGGAAAGGCCAACGAAATGGATCTTTCCCTGGTCCCGGGCTGCGTCTACGTGCGGCCGGAGATCGCCGCCGTGGGGCTCACGGAGGCCGAGGCCAAGGACAGAGGCATCCCCGTGAAGACGGCGAAGGCCCTCATGTCATCGAACGGCCGCACCGTGATCCTAAGCGGCGACCGGGGCTTTATGAAGCTCATCGCCCACGCCGAAACGAAGCGCCTCCTGGGGGCCCAGCTCATGTGCACCAACGCCTCCGACATGATCTCCCAGCTCTCCGAAGCCATCGCGGGCGGGCAGACGCCCAACCACCTCCTCCGGGCCATGCGCCCCCACCCCACCTTCGAGGAGGCCCTGACCGGCGCCCTGGAGGAGCTGAGCGCGAAGCTGGCATAAAATAACAAAAAAAGATGGCAGAAAAATCTGCCATCTTTTTTGTTTTCCCGCTTATTCGGCGAACAGCCGGGCTAAATGCAGCAAGATCTCCACGTTCTTCTCCATGGAGGGGATGGGCACGTACTCGAAGCGGCCGTGGGCGTTCTCGTAGCCCGCCGACAGGTTGGGGCAGGGCAGGCCCCGGTGGCTGAGGGCGGAGCCGTCCGTGCCGCCCCGAAAGGCGATGCTTTGGGGCGTCAGGCCCGCGAGGCGGATAGCTTCTGTCAAATGCTCGATCAGGAAGGGATACCGATCCACCACCTCCTTCATGTTCCGGTAGGTGGGGGTGATGGTGAGGCTCACCCGGTCGGCGCCGTATTTCTCACCGAGCCGGGCCGCCAAGTCACGGAGGAGCTGTTCCCGGCGGGCGAAGATAATGGGGTCGTGGTCCCGGATGATGATGTCCACCTGGGCCTGCTCCACCGCTGCCTGGATGGAAACGAGGTGGAAGAACCCCTCCCGGCCCTCGGTAAACTGGGGCTTATCGAGCGGCGGCAGCAGGGACACGAACTCCGCCGCCATGTCCCCGGCGTTGATCATGATCCCCTTGGCCGTGCCGGTGTGGACGCTGCGGCCCCGAAGGGTCAGCGTGGCGTGGGAGGCGTTGAAGGTCTCGTCCTCGTAGTAGCCCAGATAGTCCCCGTCCAGGGTGTAGGCCACCTTCGCCCCGAAGCGTTCAAGGTCCAGGTCACGGGCCAGGCCCCCCACCTCCTCATCGGGGGTGAATCCCAGGGCGATCCGTCCGTGGGGGATCTCAGGATGCTTGAGAAGGTGCTCCGCCATGGTCATGACCGCGGCGATGGCGGCCTTGTCGTCGCCGCCCAGCAGCGTGGTGCCGTCGGTGAGGATCAGGTCCTGGCCGATGTAGTTTTTGAGGTTCGGGAACTCTTTGGGGCTCATGACGATGCCCTTCTCCCCGTTCAGCAGGATGTCCCCGCCGTCATAGTCCATAAGGACCCAGGGCTGGCAATTCGCGCCGGGGGCGTCGGGTGCCGTGTCCATGTGGGTCACCAGGCCGAAGGCCATAGCCCCGGACACGGTGGCCGGGATGGACGCGTACAGCACGCATTTTTCCTCGTCCAGCCACACGTCCGCCGCGCCGATCTCATTGAGCTCGTCCCGCAGCATATACGCGAGATCAAATTGCTTTTTCGTGGTGGGCACGGTGTCGCTCGTGCGGGCGGACTGGGTGTCCACACGGGCATAGCGAAGGAGCCGGTCTCTGACCTGCTCGTAGAAGGGCGTTCTGTTCATGGGGCCTCCTTCATGTGCCTGGCTGCCGGGTTCACGCCTCGGCGGGCTTCTCCGCGGCTTCCTGCTCCGGATCGTCGTTGGTGAGCTTGGGCTCCTGTTCCAGCTCGGCAGAAGGCTCGGCCTCCGGTCCCGGAACAGGCTGAGCGGGGGCTGCGGCATCCTCCGGCCTGGGCTGCTCCGGCGCCGCCGGTTCGACCGGGGCCTGCTCCGGGGCGGGCTTCTGCATCAGGGAGAAGTACCGCTGGCGGGCCCGATCGTAGGCGGCGTTGAAGGCCTGATCGTTCCCCTCGTGGAGGCGCTCATAGTAAAGATGCTCGTGGTCGGCCAGCTCCGGATGGACCCGGACCATGGTGGCAACGCCCACGTTGGAGCACACAGCCCCGATGCGGCGGAACTCCACCATCAGGTCGGAGAAGGCGGCGTCGGCATAGACGTTGCACTCGCCGGTGCTCATGCGCTTGAGATGGTTCCGCTTGAGGAGGGCGATGAGCTCTCTGGTGACTTGGACCAGGGGCTCGATCCGCTCCGCCGCGTCTACGTCCCGCTTGCGGAAGGTCTGGTCCGTCTCGTCCATGATGTTCATGAGGGCGCTCTCCAGCACCGCCAGCTCTGACAGCGCCTGGGGCGAAAAGGCCGTGCCGTTCCGCTTCAGGGCGGCGGCGTGATCGGCGATGTTCACCGCGTGGTCGCCGAGACGCTCGAACTCCGAGGTGACCTTATAATACTGGTCCAGGATGGACACGTGGTAGGGGAGCTTCAGCTGGGGCAGGAAGCTGACCATGTATTTGCTGACCAGGTCGGTCATATGGTCGATCTCGTCCTCATCGGCCTGGATCTCCATGTGGAGGGCCGGGTCGTATTTTTCGAGGAGGCGGAAGCTCCGCTCGATGTTGGTGCGGGAGGCGGCGAAAATGGTCAGCAGCAGGTTGTAGCAGCTTTGGAGGGCCAGCGCCGGGGTCTTGTAGAACACCGGGTTCAACGCTTCGATCACGTCCTTAAACTTGCTCTCCTTCACCGGATCGTCCTTCACGATCCGCCGGCTCATTTTTTCATAGGTGGAGCTCAGGGGCAGCAGGGCCAGGGCGCAGCCCAGGTTGAAGATGGTGTTGGCGTTGGCGATGATGCTGGAGTTGACGGTCTTTTCCCAGAGGCTGTTCAACAGCCCCAGCTTGTGGGCCACGATCACCCCCGCCAGCACCAGAACGGATTTGCTCAGGTTGTAGAGGATGTTCATGATGGCCACCCGCTTGGGCTCCGCCTTGGCGCCGATATAGATGACGATGGCTGTGGTCACGCAGTCGCCCAGGTACACGCCCACGATGACGGCGTAGATGGCCTTGAAGGTGAGCAGCCCCGTGGCGGAGAAGGCCTGCAGGATACCGATGGTGGCCGAGGAGCTTTGGAGCATGAACGCCACGCCCGCTCCGGTGATGTAGCCCAGGACCGGGCTCTGCCCGAGACCCGAAAACAGCTTTTCGACGAACCCCGACTCGGTCAGCGTATTGACCGCGCCGGTCATGTTGAGAAGGCCCGAAAAGAGGATGCCGAAGCCGATGGCGATGTTGCCGATGGACTTGGCGTTTTTGAAGAAGCTCCCCATGATGAGCACGATGCCGATGATGAGGGCGATGGGGGCCAATGTGGAAGGCTGGAAGAAGCGGAGGAAGCTGGTGCCGGAGGCGTCGATGTCCAAGAGACGAATGATCTGGCCTGTGACCGTGGTGCCCACGTTGGCGCCGATGATGATGCCCAGGCTCTGGTGCAAGGTGAGGATGCCCGCGCCCACGAGGCCGGCGGTGATGACGATGGTGGCCGTGGAGCTCTGGATGAGGGCGGTGACCAGCACACCCAGGATAAAGGCCTTCAGGGGGTTGTCCGTCACCTTCCCCATGGCCGCCTTCAGGGTGCCGGAAGAGTTTTGCTTCAGGGCGTCCCCCATGAGGCGCATGCCGTACAGGAACATCGCAAGACCGCCCAGCAGGGAGATCACGTTGAATATATTCATAAAAAACCTCGATCGTTTGGTGATCCCGACATTTTCCTAATATAACCATACAATGCGATCGAGGACGTTGTCAAGAAAAAACGTCCGAAACTCAGCCGAAATGCACGATGACCTCGTTGATGTCCGGATCGTTGTACCACTTGTCCCGCACGGTCCAGGTGAGGCCCTTCACGCCGATGGCGTCGGCGAGGCGCACCGTGGCGTCCTTCGCGGCGGACTTGAGGTCCTTCAGGGCGGTCTCTATCTCCTTTTCCCGGGCGGTGAGCTCCCTATCCCGGTCCTTCTGCTCCTGGGTCCAGCCCTTGCTGTCGCCCTTCTTCTCCCGCCAGGGGGCCGCCGCGTACAGGGGCGTCAGGGTGGCGGTCGCCTCGTCAAAGCCGTTTTTGAGGGCGGTATAGGCCCGGTAGCAGTCGCCGTACAGGGCGATCTGCTCCTCGGTGAAGGCTTCGTCCCCCTCCTTCCGTTCCCGGACCGTACGAAGGACCTTCTCCGCCTGGCGCATATACTTCATGGCGGAGAAGCCCGCGCTGTGGAGCCAGCGCTCGTACTGGCGGGTGTCGATGCCCATGGGCTCGGCCTCGATGCCGTAGACCTCCCGAATGAGGTCGATCCGGTTCTGCTGGTCCACGTACACATACCGCCAGTCGAACTCGATCTTTCCGATCTCCCCGAACATGGCCCGGGTCCGGATGCGGTTGCTCCCCAGCTTCAGGGCATAGTTCACCAGAGCCGTGGTCTGGACGAGGGTGGTGTTGGTGTAGACGCCGCTGTTCGCCGCGGCGATGAGGGCGGGTATCTGACTGAGCTTCCCCTCATTTTTCAATTTATCGAAGATGGCCACCATCATCCGCCGCTGCCGGGCGGTGCGGGAGCTGTCCAGGCCGTCCGCCGCCTGGCGGATGCGCAGGTACCCCAGGACCGCGTCCCCGTCGAGGTGCTGCACCCCCTTCTTATACGTCTTCTTCCCGCTCATGGCGGTGAAGGGCTGGTCCACGTCGTAGTCGATGCCGCCGATGGCGTCCACCATGTCGATGACCGCCTGGAAGTCCACGGCGTAATAGTAGGGGATGGAGATCCCGCCCAGCCACTGCTCGGCGGCCCGGCAGGTGAGGAGGAACCCGTCCGCCAGCTCGTCGGCTGCTCCGCTGGGTTTAGTCCAGCCCCCCAGACCCACGTTGAACACGCCGTTGAGCTTGTAGATGCCGTAATGGTCCGGAGCCGTGGTCATGATGTCCCGGGGCAGGGTGATGAGGTCCACGGTGTCATCATCGAAGTTGACGGCGATGACCATCATCACGTCCGTATGGGGCATGGTGCCGCTGGTGGTGCCCCCGTTCTCATAGGCGTCGATGCCCATGAGCATGACGTTCAGGATGTTGGAGCGGACCAGCGTGCCGGGCTCAGCCGCGGGCGTCGAAGCGGGCACGTCCTCCACGGGGAAGACCGGCGAGCTCAGGTCGGGCGTGGCCGTGGGTACGGGGGTGGCGGCCGCGAACAGGGTCTCAGGCCGGGTCAGCAGGCGCACAATAAAGCGCCCTCCCAGCGCCAGGCCGAGAAGGACCAATGCGAGGAGACACCACAATATAAGCCGGCGGCCTCTTTTGGGAGAGGCCGCTGATTGCATCTTTTCTTCCATGATATCTGTATGTCCCGAACGGTCGGTTTTTATGCGTTACGGCAGCTTTCCCTCTTTTTCCAGCTGCACCACGGTGTCGTAGTCGAAGGGCTCCGTGGCGATGGGCGGATAGTTCTCCTCGTAGAAGCGCCAGAAATAGGGCTTGGCCAGGCACTGCTTGGTGGTCCACATGAAGCAGGAATACCTGTGGACCCGGGTCTTCAGGGGATCGAAATGATACCAGCCGGTGCCGATGTTCACGATAAGCCAGTAGTGGCGGGTGGAGCCGCCCCGGCGGGTCACGCTCATGTAGGGGATCTTCAGCTCGTCCAGCAGGGAACGGCTCAGACAGTAGACGGTGAAGCAGTCGCCCTTGCCTTCCGTGTTGCCGCGGATGGCCTCCAGCCGCCAGTCGGTCTTGTTGGACACGCCGGTGTAGTGGACGCGGCCCCGGACGTAGTCGAAGACGGCCTTCAGCTTTTCGGCGGTGACCATATCCTTGGTGATGATCTCCCTGAGGACGCCCTGGGCCATCTTGCGGACCTCCGCGTTGGTGACCGCGGGCTCCACCAGGGTATAGGTGCAGCTCTTGGAGGCGGTGTTGCCGCTCTTGTCCGTGGCGGTGTAGGTGACGGTATACTTGCCCTTCCGGGAGAGGATCACTTCGCTCTCCACGACCATCTCCACCCGACCGTCCACGTCGTCCTCGGCGTAGGCCTCCTTGAAGTAGGCGATGGGCTCCCCCACGTAGCCGCCCACGTTCGTCACCCCATAGAGGGTCGGCGGCGTGGTGTCCACCAGGAGGGTCAGGGGGAAGGCGGAAACGGTCTCGTTGCCCGCGCCGTCCACCGCCCGGACGGAGAAGGTCTGGGGCTGGTCGTTGGTCGGATCGGGGGCCTCCGCGAAGGAGAGGGTGGCTCCGGTCACGTCTTCGACTTCCACCAGGTCCTCGGGGGCATACTCATGGCAGGTGTAGAAGGAGCCCTCCTTCGCCGTGAGGGCGGGGCCGGTGGTGTCCACCAGCGTCACCCGGGCGATCTCGGTGCCTCCGTCCACCCGGACCCGGATAAAATAGGTGCCGGGCACGTTGGCACGGAACACCTCCGGTATGGTCTCGGGACGGCCCAGGTCGGTGCCCGTGAGGAACCCGTTCTTGGCCTCCACGGTCACTTCGCCGAAGGAGGAATAGAGGACCTGGGCGGGCACGTCCACGCTGTTGCCGCCGGCGTCGGTGATGCGGACGGCGATATCCTGGATCTCCCGGCTGTCGGGGTCGGGGGCCACGGCAAAGGAATAGGTCAACGCCGTTTCATCGGCGGATTCCGTCAAAAAGGCTTCGGACGCCGCCTGGGCGCCGGGCGCAAGGATCAGAAACTGGCCGGCGCCGGTGGGGGCCACCGTGTCCCGGACCTCCAAAATGGTGGGGAATACCCGGCCGTTTTCCGGGCACTTCACGTTCAGGGCGTACTCCCCGGGCGTGACCATCATCTCCTCCGTGATGGCGTCCATCAGCTCCCCGTGAAAGCCCTCGGTCAGGAAGGGCTCCACGGTGGGCACGTCGCTGCCCGCCTCCAGGGTCACCCGGTCCACCGTGGCGCGGACGACGGCGGCGGCATGTACCTCGCTCTGGTTGCCGGCACCGTCTTCGAGATGGATGGTCACGGGCTGCTCCCCGGCGGGGGAGAAGTCATAGGTCCCCGCGAAGCTGACGGCCACCCGGTCCGCGTCCCGGAGGTCCCTGATGAATTCGTCCGGCCCGGGCTCGTAGCCCGAGGGGAACTCCAGCGTCACCGGCTCCGCGGCGGGAGCCGTGGTGTCCTCCACGATCAACAGGCAGGGCACCACCCGGACCCCGGCGATGACCTTCACCACATGCCGACCAACAGTCCCGGCGTCCTCGTCCGCCACCACGACGGCGTCCTCGGCGTCGCAGAAAGCGCTGGCGGTGGGCACGCCCAGGCCATACTCCCCGTAGACCACGGGCGTGACGCCGTGATACACCCACAAGCACCGACCGCCCCTTTTTCCTGGGAGCGGCAGTCTCCTCCGTGATCGGTTGTTTTTCGACAGTTTCCATAGCCTACATCATAGCACGTTCTGCATCCGGCGGCCATCCCCTGGCCAATAGTTCACAAATTTGAAACGGATTTTGCCATAAAAGGGCGGAGCGACCGCCGCCGCCCCGCCAGATCATGGAAAAACAGGGTCACGCCCCTCTGTTCAGGGCGTCATACAACCGCCGAAGGAGCTCAGTCCTCCACGTCTTTGAGGAGAGAGGCCGTCAGCTGATCGAGCCAGGGCCCCTCGTAGAGCTCGATGAGCCCCGCGTCCACGGCGGCGGAGAGCTTGGGATAGATGGGGATGCGGGCGGTTTCGGGGATGCCGTTCTTCTGGGCGATCTCCTCGAGGTGGCTCTCCCCGAACAGGAAGTGCTTCTTGCCACAGTCCGGGCACTCGAAGTAGCTGAGGTTCTCCACGATGCCCACGATGGGGATGTTCAAAAGCCCCGCCATCTTCACGGCCTTCTCCACGATCATGCCCACCAGCTCCTGGGGGGAGGTGACCACCACGATGCCGTCTACGGGGAGGGACTGCATGACGGTCAGGGGCACGTCGCCGGTGCCCGGGGGCATGTCCACGTACAGCACGTCCACGTCCTTCCAGACCACGTCGGTCCAGAACTGCTTCACCGCGCCCGCGATGACGGGGCCCCGCCACACCACGGGGGAGGTCTCGTCCGGCAGGAGTAGGTTGATGCTCATCATCTGGATGCCGGTCTTAGACTCCATGGAGAACAGGGCGTCCTCGGTGCCGGTGGCCTTGTCGTGGATGCCGAAGGCTTGAGGGATGGAGGGCCCCGTCACGTCCGCGTCCAAAATGGCGGCCCGGTAGCCCGCCCGCTGGGTGTTCACCGCCAGCAGGGAGGTCACCAGGGACTTGCCCACGCCGCCCTTGCCGCTCAGCACGGCGACGACCTTCTTCACCCTGGACAGGGGGTGAGGCTGTTCGATAAAGCTCTTGGGATCGCGGCTGTCGCAGTTAGCGGAACAGTTGGCGCAATCATGGGTGCATTCTTCCATTATCCGTTTCCTTTCGCTTTCTATTATTCATCTTCCAACAGGAAGGACAGCGCTTCGCCGATCTTCTCATGGACGCACAGCGTGGCGTCGGAATCCCGGTCCGTCCGGCTCAGGTTGATGAGCACCAGCTCCCGGCCCGAGAAGTAGTCGATGAGCCCCGCCGCCGGGTACACCACCAACGAGGTGCCGCCTACGATCAGGGTGTCAGCCCGCTGGATGTGGGTCACGGCGGAGACGAGGGTGTTGGTGTCCAGCCCCTCGCCGTAGAGGACCACGTCGGGCTTGATGACCCCGCCGCAGGAGCAGGTGGGCACGCCCTCGCTCTCCAGGATGTACTCCATGGGGTAGAACTTCCGGCACTTGGTGCAGTAGTTCCGATGGACGCTGCCGTGGAGCTCCAGCACGTTCTTGCTCCCCGCCGCCTGGTGGAGGCCGTCGATGTTCTGGGTGATGACCGCGGTGAGCTTCCCGTCCGCCTCCAGCTTCGCGAGGGCTTTGTGGGCCTTGTTGGGCTGCGCCTGGGGGTACAGAAGGAACTTCTTATAGTAATCGTAGAAGACCTCCGTGTGCCGCCAGAAGAAGTCGTGGCTCAGCAGCACCTCCGGGGAGTGGCCGTAGGCATTTTGGGCCTTGTAGATGCCGTCCGCGCTGCGAAAGTCGGGGATGCCGCTTTCCGTAGACAGGCCCGCCCCGCCTAAAAAGGCGATGCGGCGGCTGTTTTCAATGACTTTTTTCAGCTGTTCGTTCATGAGGGCAGTATACCATATTCCGCCGGAGGGGTCAACGGCTCTTTACCGAAAGGCCATCCTGCGGTATACTGTGCCCATATGGAGGACTGGCTGAACCAACACCGATACTTCAACGAGCGGCCCATGCTCTGGGGCATCCCCGGGGCCCTGGCGGGAGCCTTTTTGGCGCTCCGTCTGGGCAGGGGGTCGCTGCTGGTTCTGGGCCTTCTGGCCCTGGCGCTGGGCGTGTTCCTGCTGCTCGGGGGCAGGGCGGTCTATGCGCTGCCCCTGTTCCTGGGGCTGCTGCTCCTTAGGGGGGCCATCCTGCCCCATGTGACGGTGGCCCCGGGGGAGTATGAGGTCACGGGCACGGTCGTCGACGCACCGGAGCACAGCCGGAACATGACCGTGGCGTCTCTCTCCCGGGTAACGCTGAACGGCCAGCGGGTGCCGGGCGTCCTGGAGCTCACCGTGCCCTATGATGCGGACCTTAGCTATGGGGAGGCTCTGACCCTCACGGCCCGGGTATCGGCGGACGACCGGGGCGCGGTCCGCTCCCTGGGCACCGTGCTCTATTCGGCGGAGGCCGCGGGCCCCATCACCGTCCGGCCCGGCCGGGCCTCCCGCCTCTACGGTCTCGCTCTCCTTTGGCGGGAGAAGCTGAGCACTTCGGCGGACGCTCTCTTCGGGGAGAACGCCGGCATCGCCAAGGGCATGCTCTTCGGGGACAGGGACGACGTCCATTACCTCACCTTCCTGGCCTTCCGCCGCAGCGGCATGCTCCACCTGCTCACCGTGTCTGGCCTCCATGTGGGCATCGTCTGCGGCGCGGTGCTGACCCTCATCCGGGGCCGTCGCCGGTGGCTCCGCCTGTTGCTCTCCGCTTTGGTCCTGATCCTTTTCTGTCTGCTGACGGGCCTTTCGCCCGCCTCCGTCCGGGCGGCATGCATGATGCTCCTGGTCCGGTCCGCCCATCTGCTGGACCGGCAGGACGATCCCATCAGCGAGATCGGCTGCGCCTTTGCCCTGCTGCTGCTTATAGATCCGGCCTTTCTCCTGGCCTCCGGCTTCCGCCTGTCCTTCGGGGCCATCTGGGGCCTCTGCTGCCTAAGGAAGCCGGTGCTGGAGCTCTTTCACGGCTCTGACCGGGGGATCGGCCGCCTGCTGGCGGGGGCCGTGGGCGTGTTCCTGGGCATGATGCCCCTGCTCAGCATATCGGGCGGCGAGGTCTCCCTGCTGGGCGTGCTCCTAAGCCCGCTGGCGCTGCCCGCCGCGCCCCTGTTCCTGATCCCGGGGTGGCTGGCCGTGCTCCTCTGCCCGCTGCTCCCCTGGGCGGCGAAGGCGCTGGCCCTGCTCCCCCAGGGGGTGCTGTACTACCTCACGACCCTGGCGGAGCTGGTGCCCGCGGACGGTCTCACCCTGCCGCCCTGCAGCGGCACGGCGCTGATCCTGTGGTTCACCGGCATGCTGTTCGTGTCGGAGTATTTCCTGCCCAACCGCGCCCGGCCCGCCTGGCTGGGCTGGGGGCTGATGATGGCCGGGGCCCTGGTCTGGTTCCTGTTTTAGGGAGGTCTTCCATGTTCTTTTCCCAGTATGAAAGCACGGTGGGGCCCCTGACCCTTCGTGCTGACGGCGCCGCCCTGACGGGCCTCGCTTTCGGCTCCTGTGCAGAGCCCCCGTCGTCCCTGCCCCTCTTCGACGAGGCCTTCGCCTGGCTGGACGCCTATTTCTCCGGCCGGGACCCCGGCCCCACGCCGCCCCTGCATCCTGCGGGCACCGACTTCCAGCGGCGGGTGTGGCGGGAGCTTTTGACCATCCCCTTCGGTGAGACCGCCTCCTATGGGGCGATCGCCCGCAGCGTGGGCTGCCGCTCCGCCCGGGCCGTGGGTCAGGCGGTCCATGTTAACCCCATCGCCCTCATGATCCCCTGCCACCGCATCATCGGGTCCGGCGGGAGCCTGACGGGCTTTGCGGGGGGCCTCGATATAAAGCGGCGGCTGCTCGTGTTGGAGGAGAGCCGCATGCGGCTGCTGTTCACCATGGACGCGCAAAACTACGTGGAGGGCTCCCGCCCCTTCTCCCGGCCCTCGGCCCGGGCCATCGTCATCCAAGACGGCCGGGTGGCCATGGTCTACAGCCGGAAGTTCCAGCACTTCAAGTTCCCCGGCGGCGGCATCGAGGCGGGCGAGAGCCGGGAAGCGGCCCTCCTGCGGGAGGCCCGGGAGGAGGCGGGGCTGGTGCTGGACCCAAAGAGCGTCCGGCCCTACGGCTTCGTCCATCGCATCGAGAAGGGGGGCCGGGAGCCTATCTTCCTGCAGGACAACTTCTACTATCTGGCGGACGCTCAGGCCGTCGTCCCCCAGGAGCTGGACGGCTATGAGGCGGAGGAGGGCTACACCCTCCGCTGGGTGGAGCCCCGGGAGGCCATCGAACAGAACACGGCCCTGACCAACGTGTACAAGCGCAAATACCACACCATGCTCCTCAGGGAGGCCATGGTCCTGGAACGGCTGCAGGCGGAAGGGCTGCTGTAGAAGACGCAAAAAAGGAAGCCTCCCTCGACGGGAGGCTTCCTTCTGCGTTGCATCGTGTTTTAGCTGACCTTCTCGAAGTAGAGCTTGGCCCCCACCGACAGGATCAGGTATTCCCCGTCATAGGTGAAGGTGAACATGTCATAGGTGCCAACGTACAGGACGAGCCCACCGTCCTCCTCCCGCCAGTTGATGCCGTCGGTCTCCTCGCCCTTGCTGATCATGACAGCGCTGCCGTCCGCGTTGAACCGGAAGGCCAGGTCCAGCCCCTGGGCCTGGATCTGCTCGACGGTAAGCTCCTGGCCCATGGCGGAAGCCTTGGCCAGCTTCCATTCGCCCGCCACGGCATCCAGGTCCACGTCCACGGTGTCGTCGCCCTCTTCCTGGATCTCGACGCCCATCATGGCCATCAGGGCCTCCACCTCGCCTTCGGGGGCCAGCTCCAGGGTGTAGGATCCTTCGATACTGATGACGATGTGGTCCCCCTCCCGGGTGTAGGGCACGCTCTCGCCGTCAGCGGTCATCTCCGTCTCCGTCCAGGTGATCTCGCTGCTCGTTTCCTCGTCCCCGAACTGCAGGTAGCCGGTGCCGTCGGGCTCCAGCTCGAGATAGAAATCGCGGGGGTCCAGGCCCATGGCGGGAAGCATCTGGAGCATGTCGATGGTCTGATCGCCCTGGGTCATCCTATACCCGTAGTAGGTCTGCTCCTCCTGGGAGTTGTCCACCAGGGCCCGGATATCGGGCAGGGGGTCCGCCGTGACCCGCTCCACATAGGAGACCAGGCCGCCGTCGGGATCCGTCACGGAGATGATGCCTGTGGCCGGATCGTAGACGCTGGGCAGGGGATCGTCCCCCTCATAGATGTCCAGGGTGTTCTCCCCGGTCACCTTATAGGCCATGTAGTCCGCCATCTGGTCCTCGCCGTCGGTCATGACGGCATAGATGGCGCCGTTGGGCATAAAGTCCAGATAGGCCGTGACGCCCATGTCGGCATAGGCGGTATAGGTATCCCCGTCCTGCTGGCCGGTGATCTGCCAGAGGCCCACATAGGTATCCTCCCCCTCCGCCAGGGCAGAGATGCCGCTCACTGCTTGGCTCACGATACCAGAATAAGATATTGAATTCATTATCGCTTCACATTCTTTTGTACGTTCAGCGAAAGAAACACTCGTGTTATAAACTGTATATGTATATGAATACATATATCCGTTTTCAATTCGTAATAAAACTTTTCCTGTTCCTTTTCCTTCTTCAGATATTAAATTAGCATAATAATAATCTAAACCAGAATACTGTCCTCTCATTATGATGTTTGGTGACAAGTTCATCAAAGCACCAATATCATCTGTAGTAAAGAAATCATTTGTTATTTCTGCCCTAGTGATACTCGCCTTTGCATATTCGGGCATTGTAGCGTATAAATCAGTAAAACCATATGAGAATCTAGCATCGTTTCCAGCGACGAATTGTGCTTTGATGGTTTTGTAATCCTCTGAAAGAGGCTGTTGTTCCCACCCTTCTGGAATCGTAAAAGAGACACCAGTTTCATAGTCAATATATCGCTTTTCTGTTTGTAAAGCCGTATTGTCCGTTAATGTTGGATTTGCCTGTGCTGGTGTTTCTTCAGTTTTGATTTCAGGATAAGTGACAGAGTTCATTATCGCCGCGCACTCGTTTTTTCGTTGTTGACTAATGGCATTATCTATTTCGAGGATTCCATATTGAAAAATAAAGATATAGCCATTGTCCATTCTCATGAACGTGTGCTCTCCAGTGTTCAAAAAAGAGAAATATTCATAATTGGAATATTGGGCAACACTTATCGAACTCGTTGGTTGATCGATAATACTGCCTACTATTTCTGCAGTAAGTGAATCGTTTGAAAACTCTGTCCTCTTCAAGGTTTCTCTTTCTTCTGCCGCAAGCATCTCATACATAACAGCATAGAAATCTATAAAACCAAATTGAAATATGGCACCATCTTCAGTCGCAAATTGAATCTTAAGGAATTCACGTTCTTTCATGAAAGGACGCTGATTCCAACCATCGGGAATTGTAAAGGAAACCCCTGTTTCAGGATCCGTATACTTCATTTCAGCGTATGAATCTGAACATAAAGGAGATAATACTAACAGAAGAAATAGAATTGTAGCAAGTATGCGTTTCACAACAGTACTCCTTTCTTTATAGGTGTGTTCGACCGGCCCTGGAAAAGCCGGGTTTTTTTCAATTTTACTATACTATGGGGAAAAAAACCTGTCAAGCCGCATAAATTGGAAGGCGCGCACGCCGCGGCGCACCGGGTCAGGGGCGCCTGCCGTTGCAATAATTTCACAAGTCCGAGGCAAAATCTTCGTTCAAACCCCATTTTGCCCCCTGTTTTTTGTTGCATACCGGCCCATACTTGTGCTATAATCCCAATCGTATAGATATAGGTGGGGAATCCCGTGTTGTTTCGTGTGCGCGGAATCCCGGCGAAAAGAGCGTGGAGGAAGCATGAAACCCGCAACGATACTGGATGTGGGCAGTTCCAAAGTGGTGTGCCTGTGCGGCAGCATGGTCGACAAGGACGGCATCGTCGTCCACGGGGCCGGCATCAGCACATACGCCGGCTTTCGGGACGGGGCGTTCCTCGACAAGCAGAGCATGCACAGCGCCGTGCTGGACTGCGTGCACAAGACCGAGCAGGAGAGCCGCCTCCGCATCCGGGACGTGGCGCTGACGGTGCCCGCTTCCTTCGCCCGGATGGAGCTATGCGACGCCACCATCACCCTGGGATCCTCCCGCCTCGTGGAGAGCGCGGACGTAGACAAGCTCATCAGCCTGTCCCTCCAGAAGGCGAAGAAGGAGGAGGGCTGGACGCTGATGCACTCCACCCCCGTCTTCTTCATGGTGGACGGCGTATCCTCCACCGAGATGCCCGACGGGGTCATGGCCGAGGAGATCTCCGCCCTGGTGAGCCACATGTTCGTCAAGGACGAGTACATCCGCGCGGTCCAGGACGCTTTGGACGATCTCGGCATCGAGATCAGCATGTGCGTGAGCGCGCAGCTGGGCGAAGCGGTGATGCTCATCCCCGACAACGAGCGGGTCCGGCCCGCGGTGCTCATCGACATCGGGTACATGCAGACGGACATCGCCGTGGTGGAAAACGCGGCGTTGACCGGCCTCGCCACCCTGCCCGTAGGCGGCTACCAGTTCGCCTCGGATCTGTCCTTCGGGCTGGACGTGCCCATGGAGGCCGCCGAACAGGCCAAGCGCCGCTTCGTTTTCTCCCTGGACTATCAGGATAAAACGGAGGTCCTGCGCACGGCCACCGGCTCCAAGAAGGTATCCCACCAGGCCATCTCCTACATCATCGAGGCGAGGGCCGGGGAGCTGGCGGGCATGATCCGCCGGGAAATGGAACAGCTGGGCGTGAATCTGGACGCCCGTCCCGCCGTGTACGTGTCGGGCGGAGGCCTGCTCATGATGCGCGGGGGGCTGGACTTTTTGCGGGCGGCCCTGAATCTGCCGCTCAAGCGGGACATGCCCTGGACGCCCAGGCTGTCCTCGCCCAACTACTGCAGCGCCTTCGGTGCGCTGGACTTCGTGTTGAAGGCCAACAACCCGCCGGAGGAATCCATGGCCAAGCAGCAGAGCGACGGTCTTGCCCGGCTGCTTGAGAAGATAAAAAACTTTTTCATGAAATAACGAAGGGGGATTCAAGATGTTTGAACAGGATTTCGAAGGCGCGACCTTCGCAAGGTCATCGGCGTGGGCGGCGCCGGCTGTAACGCGGTGAACCGCATGGTCCAGTACGGGCTTCAGGGCGTGGAATTCATCGCCGTGAACACGGATAAGCAGGCCCTGGCCATGAACAAGGGCGACAACAAGATCCAGATCGGCGAGAAGCTGACCAAGGGTCTGGGCGCCGGCGCCGATCCCGAGATCGGCCGCAAGGCCGCCGACGAAAGCCGGGATCTCATCCAGGAGGCCCTGCGGGGCGCCGACATGGTGTTCATCACCGCCGGTATGGGCGGCGGCACCGGCACCGGCGCGGCTCCCATCGTGGCCCAGTGCGCCAAGGAGATGGGCATCCTAACCGTGGGCGTGGTCACCAAGCCCTTCACCTTTGAGGGCCGGGTCCGCATGCGCAACGCCGAAGCGGGCATCGAGAACCTGAAGCCCGCCGTGGACACCCTCATCACCATCCCCAACGACAAGCTCATCGCCCTCGTGGGCAAGGCCTCTCTGCCCGACGCCCTGCGCGTTGCGGACGACGTGCTCCGTCAGGGCATCCAGGGCATCTCCGATCTCATCGCCGTGCCGTCCATGATCAACCTCGATTTCGCGGACGTGAAGACCATTATGAAGGAGAAGGGCATGGCCCACATGGGCATCGGCACCGCCGCCGGCGAGAAGCGAGCCAGCGAAGCGGCCAAGCAGGCCATTGAGAGCCCCCTCTTGGAGACCAGCATCGAAGGCGCCAAGGGCATCCTCATCAACATCACGGGCGGTCCGGACCTGAGCCTCCTCGAGGTCAACGAAGCCGCCGAGCTCATCCAGCAGTCCGCCGACCCCGAGGCCAACATCATCTTCGGCGCGGATATCGACGAGAGCATGGGCGACGCCCTCCGGATCACCGTCATCGCCACGGGCTTCGACAAGGCCGAGGTGGGCAAGCCCGGCGCCCAGCAGCCCCTGGTGTTCGGCGGCAGCCGGCCCAATCCCGCGCCCCGGTCCTACAGCGCGCCTCATGCCTACAGCGCGCCGCAGGCCACCGTGCCCGCCTCCGCGGAAAACGCCTTCTCCGCCCGGCCCTACGCCCAGCTGCAGGATGACGACATCCCTGCGCCCGAGCCCGCCGAGAAGAAGGAGAGCACCTTCACCGAGCAGGACATCCGCCGGGAGTACACCAACCGTCCCGCCAACAAGCTGGACATCCCCGCCTTCCTGCGCAAGTAAAATAAGCAACCTTTACAGCCTGCCACTTCGGCAGGCTGTGTTTTTTGAAGGGGACGTTGACATGAGTTATACGCAAGAGACCATACACGAGATCGTTTTGAAACAGCGGGCCTTCTTCCGCACCGGCGTGACGCTGGACGTGAACTGGCGCATGGAACAGCTCCGGAAGCTGAAGCAGGCGGTCATCGACCATCAGCAGGAGCTGGAAGCGGCCCTTTGGGAGGACCTCAACAAGAGCCCTACGGAGGCGTACCTCTGCGACCTCGGACCTGTCATCGTGGAGATCAACGAGATCCTCCGGGGCCTGCGCCGCTGGGCCAGGCCGGAGCGTCATTTCAGCGGCCTCCTGTGCTTCCCCAGCCTTGTCACCAGGGTCTACAAGATGCCCTACGGGGTATCGCTGATCATCTCCCCCTTCAACTTCCCCGTCTTCCTCACCCTGGGCGTCCTGGCCGCCGGCATCTCCGGCGGGAACACGGCGGTGCTCAAAACCAGCTCCAAGTCCGCCGCCAGCACCCGGGCCCTGCAAAAGCTCATCGCGGATACCTTCCCGGAGGAGTTCGTGACCCTCATCGACGGGAGCCACGACGTAGCGGACATGTGCCTCGAGGAGCGGTTCGACAAGATCTTCTACACCGGCTCCCCGGCGGTGGCGAAGCACGTCCTCGAGAAGGCGTCCCGCCACCTGACCTCCGTAGCCCTGGAGCTGGGGGGCGAGACGGGCAACTGGTGCATCGTCCGCAAAGACGCGGATCTCAGGGACGCCGCCCGGAAGATCGCCTTCTTCAAGCTCTGCAACGCGGGGCAGATCTGCATCAACATCAACCAGATCGCCGTGGCGGAGGAGGTAGCCGAACCGTTCCTGACCGAACTTAAAAAGGAGTTCGTCCGCCAGATCGGGGAGCACCCGGAGCAGAACCCCGAGTATCCCAAGCTCATCACCCCGGCGGTCTACGATAAATGTGAAAACCTCACGGAAGCATACCGTGACCGGGTCGTCTTCGGCGGCGCCGGGGACCGGGAGGCCCGGCGCTTCTCCCCCACGATGATCTTCCCCGTGGGCATGGACGAGGACATCGTCCGCCACGAGCTCTTCTGCCCCCTGCTGCCCGTGGTGCCCTTCAAGGACGATGAGGTGGACGCCCTGCTCGACGTGATTGCAGACCGGGAGCATCCCCTCGCTATGTACATCTTCACCGGCGACAAGGCCTGGGCGAAGCGTGTCATGGCCACCCAGCAATACGGCGGCGGCTGCGTCAACGAGGTCTGCCTCCACATGATGGTCAAGGGCGTCCCCTTCAACGGCACGGGCCACTCGGGCATGGGAGCCTACCACGGGGCATGGGGCTTTCGGGAGTTCACCCACCCCCAGACCGTGCTCATGGGCAGCACCCGCTTCAACCTGCCCCTTCGGGAGCATCCCTATTCCGGCCAGGCAGGCAAGCGCAAGCTGTCTATCCTGAAGTGGTTCGAACGATAACAAATTTGTTGTTTCTTTCGCTATAGCGTGGTATCATGAGGAAGTGAACGAATCCGAATTCTACAAGGCCACCCAGAGCCGCGCCCTGAAGGGACCATATCTGCTGCATGGCGAGGAGGAGCTGACCAAGGCCGAGGCCGTCGCCCGGGTGAAGAAACTCCTGGACCCCGGCATGCTGGCCCTGAACTGCCAGAGCCTGCAGGCCCCCGACGTGCAGACCCTGCTCCAGGCCGCGGACCAGCTGCCCTTCTTCGACGAGCTGCGGGTGGTGCTGGTGGAGAACTGGGACGACGCTCTCATAGACGCCCTCGAGAAGCGGGACCGGCTCCTCAACCTGGGGGACACCACCGTGGTCCTGTTCGTCCATCGGGGGGAGTGCCGCAAGACCAACCGGCTCTTCAAGGCCCTGGCCCCGGAGAACCGGGTGGTGGCTTTTGAGAAGCTGACCATGGATCGGGCCGTGAACATGCTCCTTCGGGAATCGGCCCTGAAGAACGTGGGCCTCGACAGGACCACGGCCCAGACGCTGGTGGATCGGGTGGGGTTCGACGCCTACCGGCTGCGGAACGAGTTTTCCAAGGCTGCGGACTATACGGGCCCCGGCGGCACCGTCACGGTAAAGATTTTGGACGCGACCGTCACCCCGTCGCCGGAGTACAACGCCTTTGAGATGCTGGACGCCCTGCTGGACGGAAAGCGGAAGAAGGGGTACGCCATGCTCCTCAACGCCCTGGACCGGGGGGAGACGCCCATGGGCCTCGCCGGGTTCCTGGAAGGCCGGCTGAAGCTGATCCTGACCGCACGGGAGCACCTCGATCGCGGGCTGGACGCCAGCTCCGCCGCGCGGCAGCTCCCCGGCAGCCCCTACGCCGCTCAGATCGCCGTGAAAAACGCCCAGAAGCGGACCCGGGCGGACCTTCGCCGGGCCGTGGCCGCCTTCGCGGACGTGGACGGAAACATCAAGCAGGGGATCTATAAGGACCGGGACGCGCTGCTCCTGGCCGTGCTGAATACCTTTGAACAGAAAGAGGAGGCCAAGAAATGAAGTTTGCCATCATCGGCTGCAACTCCGAGGACGCCATCACCTTCCCCCACCACACCGAGGTGGTCACCACCCCCTACGGCAACGCCCGAGTCATCCACGCTACGCTGCCGGGCGGCAAGGAGGTGGATTTCCTCACCCGTCACAGCGTCTGCCTCCAGGAGGACGCCTACGAGACCAACTTCAGGGCCAACATCTTCGCCCTGTACCTCTGCGGTGTGACCCACATCATCAGCATCTCCGTCATGGGCACCTGCGACTACTCCTTCCGGCTGGGCAGCTTCTGCCTGGTCTCCGACTTCATCGACTACACTCGGCTTCGGCCCAGCTCCTTCCGCATGGAGCACCGGCTGCTGCGGCACGCGGGCATGGACGACGTATTCGATTCCCGCATGACCGGCGTTCTCGAGAAGGTCATCGAGGCGGAGAAGATCCCCTACGAGGGCCGAGTCATCTACGCCTGCGTGGACGGGCCCCGGTACGAGACCGCCGCCGAGGCGCGGATGATGCGGGCCATGGACGCCCAGGTCATCGGCATCACCCTGGTGCCCGAGGCGCCCCTCTGCCGGGAGGTATGCATCAAGTACGCGTCCATCGGCATCATCGCCCGCTACGCCACGGGCATGGACCAGGACGTGACCGACGAGGACCTGCTGCGCATCTCCGCCCAGCACAAGGGCCGGGCCCTGGACGTGGCGTTGAAGGCCATCGAGCAGTATACCGAATAATTCTTTTCTTTCAAAAGAGGATACATATGAAACGGATCGTGGTCCTGTTGGCGACGCTGCTGCTGTTGACCGCGGTCCCTTTTTGTCCCGCGGCTGCGGGCGGCTCCTTCACCGGCCAGGTCACCTACTATAGTCGAAGCAAGCGGGAGGCCTACCTCCAAAACGGGACCACGGGAAAGCTCGCTCGACTGGACAAATCCAACGGGGATCTGCTGGATGCGGTGGCCGTGGGCAAGGTGGTCACGGTGTCCGGCTACGATATGTTCTTCGAGCCCAGCGGGTACAAGATCCCCGAGATCAGCGACGCCATGATCGAGAGCATCTCGGATTCCGGTGCGTCAGCCTCCACCGTCAGCGCCACCATCGACCAGCTGGGCAACGGCCTGATGGCGGTCCGGGTGCGGGTCAGGGACACCAAGGCCGCCTTCGTGGCGGCGAACATCCAGCTCTCGCTGGACGCCTTTATGGACGAGCAGGTGCTGACCGTCACCGGCGTCCTCTCCGCCAACGACAGCGGCCGGATCATCCTGGGCGCCCATATCAGCGCCGAACCCCTGCCTACGCCCACGCCTACGCCTACACCGACCCCTACTCCGACACCTACCCCCACACCGACGCCGACGCCTACACCGACGCCAACGCCTACACCGACGCCCACGGTCACACCGACCCCCGCGCCCACGTCCTCGGGGGGCCCTTTTCCGACGCCCGGCGGCAGCCCCGGAGCCTCTCCCTCTTCCTCCGCAGGGCCGACCGCCACGTCCACCGCCACATCTACCGCCGGTCCCACGGCGACCGCCTCCGGTTCGCCCACCGCCGGCCCCACAGCCACCGCTTCCGCCTCGCCCACCGCCGGCCCCACAGCCACCGCTTCCGGTTCGCCCACCGCCGGCCCAACGGCCACCTCCTCCGCTTCGCCCACCGCCAGCCCCACGGCAACGGCTGAGATCACGCCTTCCCCAACGTCTACCGCTACACCCACCGCCAGTCCCACGGCGACTGCTACGCCCACCGCCAGTCCCACGGCTATCGCCACGCCCACCGCTACGCCAACAGCAACACCGACGGTGACGCCTTCACCTACTACAACTGCTACAGCGACACCAACGCCCACCCCAATTGCTTCACCATCGCCAACGCCGACGGTGACGCCCTCGCCTACATCAACAGCGACACCTTTATCGACACCGACGCCTACCCCAACGCCCACAGCAACGCCGACGCCTACTCTGACCCCAACGCCGTCTACTAACCCGCCAGCGAGACGCCGTCGCCTACTCCGACCCCAACGCCGTCCCCTACCCCCACACCAACGCCGTCGCCTACTCCGACCCCAACGCCGTCCCCTACCCCCACACCAACGCCGTCCCCTACTCCGACTCCAACGCCGTCTCCAACACTGACGGTGACGCCTTCGCCTACCCCAACAGCTACACCGTCACCTACCCCAACAGCGACGCCGTCGCCCATTCCCGCACCAACGCCATCCCCAACTCCAACGGCGACGCCTTCGCCTACCCCGACTCCAACGCCGTCTCCAACACCGACGGCGACGCCTTCGCCTACTCCGACCTCAACGCCGTCCCCTACCCCCACACCAACGCCGTCTCCTACTCCGACTCCAACGCCGTCTCCAACACTGACGGCGACGCCTTCGCCTACCCCGACAGCAACACCGTCGCCGACTCCGACTCCAACGCCATCCCCGACACCAACGCCTTCACCTACCCCTACAGCAACACCGTCGCCGACTCCATCGTTGACGCCATCGCCGACTCCTACAGCGACACCGTCACCTACTCCAATTGCAACGCCATCTCCAACACCGACGGCGACACCCTCGCCTACTCCGACTCCAACACCGATGGCGACGCTTTCCCCTACTCCGATTCCAACACCGTCTCCAACACCAACGGCGGTGCCTTCACCTACTCAGACTCCAACGCCGTCTCCAGCCCCGACGGTGACGCCTTCTCCTACACCCACAGCGACACCGTCTCCTACTCCTATTCCGACTCCAACGCCTACACCAACAGCGACCCCTACGCTTTCATCGACACCGGTGCCGACACCAACGCCTACTTCGACACCCAAGCGGCGCACCACGCCCACGGCTACTCCCACGCCGACCTCAACGCCGACGCCTACGCCCACGGCTACGTCAACGCCGATGCCGACGCCTGCCCCGACGGAGACGCCGGCCATTCGGGTGAGCATCCTCACACCCACGCCGCCGCAGGAGGGTGGCGCTATCGGTGCGGACCCGCCGGCCATCCGGGTGAGCACCTTTGCGCCGAAGAGCTCGCCCACGCCCACGCCGCCTCCGGAGGAGCCCCCGGCACAATTCGCCGGGTACCTGTTCCTGGGGGGCCTCGGGTCTATGATCCTTGGCTGTGTCTATGTGCTGTTCCGCGCGTTCAAAAGAAAAAAGCGACCCAAAACGGATCGCTCCAAACGATCATAAACTGCAATTACGCTACTTCCGAGACCGGCCCCGGCTCTTTTTGGCGGAGCCCACCATGCCCGGGCGGACCTGTTTGGAGGTGGTGACCGCCTCGCCCCGGAGCTTTCGGATCTCGTCCCGGAGCTTGGCCGCCTGCTCGAACTCCAGCTCCCGGGCCGCCTGCTGCATCTGCTCCTGGAGGAGCGCGATGCGCGCCTCCTTCTCCCGCTCCGAATAGACCGTTTCCCCGGCCTCCGCCTTGTGGCTGATGCCTAAGAGAGCGCTGACCTCCTTGATGATGGTCCGGGGCGTGATGCCGTGCTCGGCGTTGAAGGCCATCTGCTTCTTGCGGCGGCGCTCGGTCTCGTCCATGGCCCGGCGCATGGAGGGGGTCACGGTGTCCGCGGACAGGAGCACCCGGGCCTCGGCGTTCCGGGCGGCCCGGCCGATGGTCTGGATGAGGGAGGTCTCGGACCGCAGGAAGCCCTCCTTGTCCGCGTCCAATATGGCCACCAGCCCCACCTCGGGGAGGTCCAGGCCTTCCCGCAGCAGATTGATGCCCACCAGCACGTCGAATTCGCCCAGCCTCAGGTCCCGGATGATCTCCATTCGATCCAGGGTGTCGATGTCGCTGTGCATGTACCGGACCCGGACGCCCATGCCGTCCAGGTACTCGGTCAGGTCCTCGGCCATGCGCTTCGTCAGCGTGGTGATGAGGGTCCGATAGCCCTTTTGGGCGGTGAGGCGCACCTCGGACAGGATGTCGTCGATCTGCCCCTCGATGGGCCTTAGGAAGATCTCCGGATCCACCAGGCCCGTGGGCCGGATGATCTGCTCCGCCACCTGGGTGCAGCGGCTGAGCTCCCAGGGGCCCGGCGTGGCGGACACGCAGAGCATCTGGGGGATGCGGGCTAAAAACTCGTCGAACTGGAGGGGCCTATTGTCGAAGGCGGAGGGCAGCCGGAAGCCATACTTCACCAGTTCCTCCTTGCGCATCCTGTCCCCCCGGTACATGGCCCCGATCTGGGGGATGGTCACGTGGCTCTCGTCGATGATCAGCAGGAAGTCCTTGGGGAAGTAGTCGATCAGCGTGTAGGGGGGCTCCCCGGGGGCGCGGCCGTCGAAATACCGGGAGTAGTTCTCGATGCCGGTGCAGTAGCCGATCTCCTGCATCATCTCCATGTCGTGGCGGACCCGCTGCTCGATGCGCTCCGCCTCCAGGGGCTTGTTCTCGTCCAAAAACTGGTCCCGCCGGATCTCCATGTCCCGCTCGATGTCCTCTTCGCCTGGCCCGTGGCGTAGTGGGAGGCGGGGAAGACGGCCACGTGGTCCTGGTGGCTCAGCACCTCGCCGGTCAGGGTGTTGATCTCGGTGATGCGCTCGATCTCGTCCCCGAAGAAGCTGACGCGGAAGGCCTTGCCCTCGTTCCCCATGGGGAAGATGTCCAAAATGTCCCCCCGGACCCGGAAGGTGCCCCGCTGGAAGTCGAGATCGTTCCGCTGGAACTGGATGTCCACGAGCCGCCGCATGACCTCCTCCCGGCTGATCTCCATGCCGGGCCGCAGGGACAGGGAGAGCTTTAGATACTCCTCCGGGTCGCCGAGGGCGTAGATGCAGCTGACCGACGCCACGATGATCACGTCCGATCGCTCGTTCAGGGCGCAGGTGGCGGAGTGGCGGAGCCGGTCGATCTCCTCGTTGACGGCGGTGGTCTTTTCGATATAGGTGTCGCTGGAGGCGATGTAGGCCTCCGGCTGGTAGTAATCGTAATAGGAAACGAAATACTCCACCGCCGAGTCGGGGAAGAACCCCTTGAGCTCGGAGCAGAGCTGAGCCGCCAGGGTCTTGTTGTGAGCGAGGACCAGCGTGGGCTTCTGGACCCGCTCTATGACCTTGGCCATGGTGTAGGTCTTGCCGGAGCCGGTGACGCCCAAAAGGACCTGGAGCTTATCGCCCCTTAAAACACCTTCGCTGAGCTTTTCTATGGCCTCGGGCTGGTCGCCCTGAGGGGTGAAGGGGGAAACGACTTTAAACAATGGTATACCTTTTCCTTTCGTAATTCGAGTTCGATCTGCCGGGCAACGCAAGGCGCGGTGTAGCCGCGCGCACGCTAGAGACTTAGGAAGAACGGCAGGCTGAAATGTGTCAAACGCAGCGACATGTGCGGTGCGTTTGACCCCTTGCAGGTCAGGTCGCAATCATAGATTGCTCCCCGCTCCGCTACAAACATGCCACAGGCATGTTTGCTTAACGCATCGCGTGCCCGGAAAACCGCAGGTTTATAGACGGTCCCTGGAAGCGGAGCGAAGGCGGAGCCTAAGCTGTTGAAAAACGCAGTTTTTCGACAGCTTAATACTCGTAATCTACGGTATGGGATTCCTGGACGTGCTCGTGGATATACTTGCGCGCCTCGTTGTGGGTGGGGGCCTGGTCATAGGCGAGATACCCCGCCTTGTCCCGGCAGGTGACCACCAGCACCGCGTCGTAGCTGCGGCCCTTGTGGAGCTGGTCCAGATGGTACTCGATCTCCACGATCTCCGGCACGGTCTTCTTCAAGGCCAACAGTTTCTGCCCCACCACGGGCGCGCACACCTCCGGGTCGATGAACTTGAACAACAGCACATGCTTGAACATACAGCGAACTCTCCTTCCGGTTTCTGTTCATAGTATACCGCACACAAGGCCCATTTTCAAATTTTTCCTTCGCACCTTTTTCTTTTCGGTGAAAAGCAAAAGGTGCGCGAAAAAGAAAAGCACAGGGGGGTATTCAGGCTTCGTCGGCAAAGCGAATATCGCCTTGCCCGGCCCGCTAAAATGCGGTATACTGTTGTCAAATACTGGGGGTGTATGGCTATGAAGGACAGCGAACAGCGCAAGGCGGCGCGGGAATTCATCAAGGACTGGACGGGCCGGGGCGATGAAAAGCAGGAGACCCAGTCCTTCTGGCGGGCCCTGCTGGGCAAGGTGTTCGGCGTGGAGGAGCCCGAAAAATGGCTCTCCTTTGAGCTGCCCGTCCTCCTGAGCCACACCAGCTTCATCGACGCCTATATCGAAAAAACCGGCGTCCTTATCGAGCAGAAGGGGAAGGACGTCGATCTCAAGAAGGGCTACAAGCAGTCCGACGGCTCCCTCATGACCCCCTACCAGCAGGCTCGGCGCTACGCGGGGTATCTCCCTCACAACAAGAACCCCCGCTGGATCGTGGTCAGCAACTTCAAGGAGTTCCACATTTACGACAACAACCGGCCCAACAGCGACCCGGAGATCGTGCTCCTCAAGGATCTGGAGCAGGAATACCCCCGGCTGGCCTTCCTGACGGACACCGGCGACGAGAACATCAAGAAGGAGATGCAGCTCTCCATCCAGGCGGGCGAGCTGGTGGGCAAGCTCTACGATGCCTTTCTCAAGCGGTACATCGACCCCACCGACCCCCACACCCTCAAGAGCCTCAACGCCCTATGCGTCCGGCTGGTGTTCTGCCTCTACGCCGAGGACGCGGGCATCTTCGGCAAGCGGAGCCTGTTCCACGACTATATCCAGTCCCGGGGCGTCAAGGGCGCCCGCAAGGCGCTCATTGAGCTGTTCCGCATCCTGGACCAGCCGGAGCCGGAGCGGGACCCCTATCTCAAAGACGACGATCCCCTCCTCGCCGCCTTCCCCTATGTGAACGGCGGCCTCTTTTCCAACGAGAACATCGAGATACCCGCCTTCGATCAGGAGATATACGACCTGCTCCTCGCCAAGGCCAGCGAGGACTTCAACTGGTCCGACATCAGCCCCACCATCTTCGGAGCCGTCTTTGAGAGCACCCTGAACCCGGAGACCCGGCGCTCCGGCGGCATGCACTACACAAGCATCGAGAACATCCACAAGGTCATCGACCCCCTGTTTTTGGACGACCTCAAGGCGGAGCTAAACGCCATCCTCAGCAACCCCGTCATCAATACCCGGAACAAGCTCCTGACCGCCTACCAGAACAAGCTGGCCTCGTTGAAGTTCCTGGACCCGGCGGCGGGCAGCGGCAACTTCCTCACGGAGACCTATCTTTCCCTGCGCAAGCTGGAAAACGAGGTGTTGAAGGCCCGGCTGTCCGGCAGCATGATCGGCCTCGGGGTGGACGAATCCCAGCTCATCCGGGTGTCCATCCACCAGTTCTACGGCATCGAGATCAACGACTTTGCCGTGACCGTGGCCAAGACCGCCCTGTGGATCGCCGAGAGCCAGATGCTCAAAAAGACGGAGGAGATTTTGAGCCTGGATTTGGACTTTTTGCCCCTCAAGTCCTACGCCAACATCGTGGAGGGCAACGCATTGCGTCTCGATTGGGAGACCGTGGTGCCCAAGGCGGAATTGAATTACATCATGGGCAACCCGCCGTTTGTGGGCTACTCCCTGCAAAGCAAAGCCCAGAAGGACGATATCCTTTCCATATATGTTGACGAGAAGGGCAAGCCCTACAAGACTGCCGGAAAGAACGATTATGTGTCCGGCTGGTATTTCAAGGCGGCCCAGCTCATGCAAGGGACCGATATCCGTACCGCCTTTGTGTCCACCAACTCCATCACCCAGGGCGAGCAGGTGGCCAGTGTCTGGAAGCCCCTCTATGACCGTTTCGGCATACATATTGACTTTGCCCACCGAACCTTCCGCTGGGACAGCGAAGCCAGTTTGAAAGCCCATGTGCATTGTGTGATTGTGGGATTTAGCGTAGCGCCCAACAGCAAGCCCAAACTGCTGTTCACGGCGGAACGGGTACAGGAGGTAGAGAATATCAATGCGTATCTGGTGGATGCCCCGGATACTTTTGTGGAAAGTCGAGTGTTTCCGCTTTGCAACATCCCAAAAATGATTTATGGGAACAAGCCGGTAGACGGAGGCAATTTAATTATAAATAACGACGATTTAGATGCTTTCCTATCAAGAGAACCATCGGCAAAGAGATATATTAAGCGATTGGTAGGCGCAAGAGAATTCATCAATGGTGATCTTAGATGGTGTCTTTGGTTAAAGGGTGTTTCTCCGTCTGAAATAAGGAATATGCCTTTGGTTCTTGATCGGGTGAACAAAGTCATGGAAATGCGAAAATCAAGCCCAGACGAAGGTGCAAGAAAACTTGCCTTGACGCCTACCACTTTTAGAGAAACAAACAACCCCGAAACTGCTATTGTCATTCCTTGCCATTCAAGCGAAAACAGAAAGTATGTTCCGCTGGGATTTATCGATAACAGTACCGTGGTTACAAATGCGGTGCTTTTCATTCCAAACGCTCAAATCTATCATTTTGGAATCATTACATCTAATGTGCATATGGCATGGATGAGAACAGTGTGCGGAAGAATCAAGAGCGATTATCGGTATTCAAAAGAAGTTGTCTACAACAACTTCCCCTGGCCTGATCCCACGGAGGCCCAGCGGGCGAAGATCAAAGAGACCGCCCAGGGGATTCTGGACGCCCGGGCCCTGTACCCGGACTGCTCGTTGGCAGACCTCTACGACGAAGCCACCATGCCCCCGGAGCTCCGCACCGCCCACCAGAAGAACGACCGGGCCGTCATGGAGGCCTACGGCTTCTGGGGCAAACTCAACAGCGAATCCGCCTGCGTGGCCGAGCTTATGAAGCTGTATCAGCAGCTCACCGCCAAGTAAGACCGGGATTATGGATCGCTACATCGCCTTCGACGTGGAGACGCCGAACCGGTTCAACAGCCGCATGAGCGCCATCGGCATCGCCGTGGTGGAGGACGGGCGGATCGTGGACAGCTTCTACTCCCTGGTGGACCCGGAGCAGCCCTTCGACTGGTTCAACACCCAGCTCACCGGCATCGACAGCGAGGCCGTGGCGGGCGCCCCCACCTTCCCGGAGCTGTGGGAACGGATCGAGCCTCTGATGAGCTCCGGGGTGCTGGTGGCCCACAACGCGCCCTTCGATATGGGCGTGCTGAAGAAGTGCCTGCAAAGCTACGGCATAGCGTGGCGGCCCCAGGTCCGGGGCCTCTGCACCGTGCTCATGGGGCGGCGGCTCCTGCCCGGCATCAGCCACCGGCTCAACGATATGTGCGCCTATTACAGCATCGATCTTGCCCACCACCGGGCCGACAGCGACAGCATGGCCTGCGCCCAGATCCTGCTCCGGTACATGGAGAGCGGCGCGGACATAGCCCGATTCATCCGCACCTATACCCTGTACTGACACTTTTTGGGTTGCGCGGCGGGGGCTTGTGTGCTATGCTGGATTCAATATGAAAAACCACGTGAAAAAAGCGTTCATATGTTTTATTTTGGCCCTGGTCCTGCTGCCCTGGCCCCTGGTCTTGACCGCTTCGGCCGACGGCGGGGCGGGAGAGATCACCGACCAGTGCGCCTATGACCTGCCGGAGGACGTGCCGGCGGAACGG
This sequence comes from uncultured Eubacteriales bacterium, assembly GCA_902802805.1. Lineage (GTDB taxonomy): Bacteria > Bacillota > Clostridia > Christensenellales > CAG-138 > RUG472. The sequence continues at coordinate 50,682 of CADCNE010000003.1, read as the reverse complement.
CTCACGGACGGGAGCCTGCTGACCCGGCTCACCCTTCGGGCGAAGAAGGAGCTTTCCGTGGCCCTGCCCGCCTGCCGCCGGCCCTCCCTGTACGTGACCTGGTTCGCCCGGCCCAACGCCCTGACGGTAGATGAGCTGGATGGGGAGGACAAGCTGATCCGGACCACGACCGTGGCGCCCCGGACCCCCTTTGAACGATACGAGCTGGACCCGGCCTGCCGCAAAGCCATCCTGTCCACCCCCGACACCGGCACCATCAGCACCCTGCGGGTCTTCGACGGGGACCTGCCCGCGGACCTGCCCCGGTACGGCGAGCCCATGGCCCAGGCGGACATGCTGGTGTTCCTGGGCCAGCCCCAGGCCCTCTTCGAGGAGCTGGGCGGCTTCGCCCCCCTGTACCTGAACAAATATGAACTCACGACCGCCTTCTGCTTCCTCAACGAGGACAGCGCCCTATTTCAGATCAAGGAGGCCGGGGACCCCCGCCCCCTGGGGGAGGCCCTGACGGCCCTCTGGTCCCTGGGCTATACCGAAGCCCCCTTCCTGGGCGGCTTTGTGGACCACGACTATACCGAATTCGCCGACGTGCAGAAGTGCTGGACGGACCGGGCCCTGGAAGCGTACCTGGTCCGGCTGATCCGCACGCTCCGGCCCCAGATCATCGTCTGCGCCGCCGGCGGGGACGAGGACCAGCGCAGCGCCTATGCCGCCAGCCGGATCGGGGAGGCCGTGACCGCGGCCGCCGATGAGACCATGTACCTCGAGATGGGCCAGCCTCACCAGGTCCAGAAGCTGTACGTGTCCGATCCCGAGGGCGCGGCCGTGGTCAGCTACGAGCCGGTCTGCGAGGCCGCCGCGGCCGCCTACCGGCATCTGGCCTCCCGCCAGTATCTGAAGCGCACCCTGCCCCAGGAGGGCCGGTTCACCCTGATGTATTCCGCGGTAGAGGAGGATCAGGGGAACACGGACCTGCTGGAGAACCTGCAGACCGACGCCCTGCTCTCCTACGCCTCGCCCACGCCCACCCCGTCCCCGGTCCCCACGCCGACCCCCACGCCCACGCCGACGCCTACGCCGACGCCCACGCCTACGCCGACCCCCACGCCCACGCCTACGCCGACCCCCACGCCGTCGCCCACGCCCACGCCTTCCCCCACGCCCACCCTGACGCAGCAGGTGGCCGTGCTGCCCTATAAGGGCTGGCTGGAGACGGGCCTGCTGGCGCTGCTGGTCCTGTCCGCCCTGGGCGGGCTCACCACGGTGCTCCTTCGGGCCAAAGGAAAGGCGGTGCCCTTCCTGCCGGTGATGATCGGGACCCTCCTGCTGTCCGTTCTGGCGGCCGCCGCCTTCTCATATCTGCGGTTCGTGGCCGTTCCGCCGCCGGTGCCCACGCCTACGCCAACGGCGACGCCCACCCCGTCGCCCACGCCGACGCCCACCCCGACGCCGTCTCCCACGCCCACGCCCACCCCGTCGCCCACGCCCACGCCCACACCGACGCCTACCCCGACGCCCACGCCCACGCCGGACCCCTACCCCTTCCTGTCCTACGGGGAGGAAGAGAAGGTGGAGACCTTCGACAGCGAGGGCGGCAACTGGGTCTACCGCTCAGACATCCTGAGCGTGGAGATCCATCGGCACGTCTATCGGGTGCCCAACGAGGGCCGGGAGAAGGACCAGCCCGTCACCTACTTCGTGGCCCACGTGTACACCCGGGACTGCGACAGCTTCTACCCCACCTTCGCCTCCGACCGGAAGAACGGCCTCGACCGCTGCTGGCCCCAGGAGATGGCCCTGAAATACAAGAGCGTCCTCTGGTTCACCGGCGACAACCTGCAGGGCGAGGCCGGCTCCAAGGGCATCCTCATCCGGGACGGCCGCATCTTCAGCAAGACCCGGGCCTCCAACGCCATGGCCTACTACCCTGACACCATGACCTTTAAGGTCCTGGACAAGCGGACCACGGACGCCGTGACCGTCTGGGAAAGCGGCGCCCAGGACGTGTTCTCCTTCCCCCGGGGCTCCGACCTCATCATGGAGGGGCAGATCTCCTCCGGCGCCACCCAGACCACCCAGCGGAACCCCCGCTGCGCCATCGGCATGGTGGAGCCGGGCCACTACGTGGTCATCGTGGCGGACGGCCGCCAGCCGGGCTACAGCATCGGCTTTAGGCTCAAGGAGCTGGCGGAGCTGCTGCTCAAGGAGGGCTGCGTGGAGGCCTTCAACCTGGACGGCGGCATCTCCACCTCCATCTGCTTCATGGGCGTGAAGCTGAACCACCATGGGGACGAGGCCGGCACCGGGGCCATCGTCGATCTCAAGCAGCGCCGCCTGCCCGAGGGCCTGGCCTGGGGCTATTCGCCTCTCGTCGGCACCTTCGGGACGGAGGAGTGACGATTCGACTGTATCCAAAGCAAAAGACCTGCGGGAAAACCCGCAGGTCTTTTTTTCCGTATGTTTTTATCCTCAGTCGCCCACGCCCTCCGGCAAGGGGGCGTCGGACCAATCCCAGCCCATGAGCTCGGACACGGTGCCGAAGGTCCAGCCCCGGCTCAAAAACTCCTCGATGATGGGCTTCAGGTACACGTGCATGGTGTTGGCCCCGTTGTGGAAGAGGATGATGTCCCCGGGCTGGGCCTCCTTAATGACCAGCTTGCGGATGGCGTCGCCGGTCCAGCCATCGGTGGCGTCCTTACCCGTCTGGCCCCACATGATCACTTCGTAGCCCAGGTACCGGATCACGGAGTTCACCCGGACGTTCCGTCCGCCGTAGGGCGGCCGCAGCAGGTGGGTGATGTAGTGGTGGTTCTCCCAGAGGGCCTGGCTCACCTGGGTGACCTCGCGAACGATCACCCGGTTGGACTGCTCGGACAGCCTCAGGTGGTTCTGGGTGTGGTTGCCGATCTCATGGCCGTCGGCCAGCATCTTCTCGATCCAGGGACCGTGGTTCGACACCCAGTTCCCCGTCATGAAGAAGGTCACGTGGATGCCGTATTCCCGCAGGGTATCGAGGAGCCAGTCCGTGTTCTGCTCCCCGTAGGCGCAGTCGAAGGTAAGGGCCACCATCTTGTCTTCCCGGTCGTAGTTCCCCAGCGTGGGCTCATAGCTCTTGTCCATCACGGCCACGTCCTTGGTGTGCACGGGGTATTCCTGCCCCGCCGTGTATAGAAGGAGCGTGGTGCGCACCGGCGATCCCTCCGGCAAAGTCACCCCAAGGTCGTTCTTCCCGGCCCTGAGCTTGCCGGAGCCGACCACGGTCCCGTCCGTCAGCCGGATCTCCACCGCCGTTCCGGCGGCCAGGGAGCTGTTGTTCAGCGTGACGGTGCCCTTCTTCCCGGGCTCCAGCAGCACGAACTCCTCCGTAAAGGCCGCCTGGGGCTCCGGCGTCGCTGTGGGCGTCGGCGTGGGCGACGGGGTCGGCGTGTCGGTGGGCACCGGCGAAGGCGTGGGCTCCTGCGTGGGGACCGGCGTGGGCTCCGGGGTGGGCTCCGCCGTAGGCGGCACCGTCAGCGACACCGGCTCCGCCGCCGTGGGGGCGGGCGTCGCGGGCGCCTCGGTGGGCTCGGCCGTGGGGCCGGCGGTGGGCTCCAACGCCTCCGCCTGCTGCTGGGGTTTGGCGCAGGCCAGGACCAACAGCGACAGGATCATGAGCGCCGCCAGTATTCCTCTCCTGTTCATGGGATCCCCTTTCATGCGATCACTGCCCCTTGGCCCACTGATCCAACCGCTCCGCCAGCAGGTTGAAGTAGGAGGGGCCGTAGCTCATGTACTGGGCGTAGAAGGCCTTCTCGTCGAACCGGTCGCCCATGGTCTTGCGGGCGGCGGACACCAGGCTGGTGAGCCGGGCGTAGCCGTAGGCATAGGGCATGTAGTAGAAGGGATGGCCGATGATGAAGGGCTCGTAGATCTCGCCCTTGAACATGTCGTCGGAATAGCCGAAGTACGTGCTGAACATCTGATAGGCTGTGCCGAAGCTGTCTCCATAGAGGTTGACCCGGATGCTCAGATACCCCAGCAGCTCCGTGGCCATCTGGCTGTACGCCTGGTAGGTCCGCATGTCGTAGATCTTGATCCTTGAATCCGCCTTGGAGGACAGCAGATACTCGGAATACTGGCTCCAGGCCTCGGCATAGGAGGTGGTCTCCAGCAGCTGCTGAGAGAGGCTCAGACCCGGCATGGACCGATGGTACACGTACTGGTAGAGGTGTCCGTCGAAGCCCTCATGGGCCAGGGTGGACAGCAGGTTGCCGGCGGACTGGGGGTCGTTGAGGCCGATCATGTTGTTCTGCCAGTCGTCGAAGGCGGGGATCAGGAAGAAGGCCGGGGAGGCCACCTCCTTGAGCTCCTCCGCCACCTCCTCGTACCGCACGTTCACCTCGGGCAGCTCGGGCAGCCAGGGGTCCAGGATGCTCCTCAGGTACGCCACGTTCTCCTCCACGGTGCCCAGGGAGAACTTGCTGGGATAGTTCCCGCCCTTCTGGGTGGACTGGCGCATGCGGGTCGTACACTCCTTATAGGAGTTCTTCAGCAGCTTTGCGACCTCGTCCGGGGAGAGCGCGTCGCCGCAGCTGTCCTCGAGCATGTACTCGAACCACCTGAGGTACTTCTCGTCCCCCGTTTCCTTGACCCCCAGCTCCTCCCGGCAGTAGGGCCGCAGGGCTTCGAGGCCCGCCTTCAGGTCCACGAAGGCCTGGTGGAATTCGTTGGTGAGCAGGGACACGTTCCGCTCCTTATAGGCCTGGATCTCCTCTTCGGTAAGGCCCTCCACCTTTTCGATGCTCTCGTCGAACAGGGGGATCAGGAAGATGGTGTCCTTGGCGTTGATAATCTCGTCCAGGTCCTCGATGACCAGCTTCAGGTTCGCTTCGATCATGAAGATGCCCAGCTTCTCGGCCCGATACTGTTCGTACTGGAGCAGGTCCTCAAAGAACCGGGGCACGTCGGCGAGGAGCACGAGATAGTCCTCCACGTCCTGTTTGTTGTTGAGCTCGTAGAACCAGAAGACCAGGGGCAGGTCCGCCTGGATGCCGGTGTAGGGGCTCAGGGGCTCGTAGTAGCCGTAGAATTCTTCGCCCCTGAGATCCCAAAGGATGTACTGGCGCAGGGTGTCGTAGGCCAGCTTGTCCTGATCGGACAGGGTGCTCTCGTCGAGGGCGTCCATCCGCGCCAGGATCCCCTCCTCAAAGACGTACCACTCCCGGTTCTCGTCCTCCTGGTAGGTGCCCAATGTCCGCTCCACGCTGTCGTAGTCGATGCCGTACACGGCGGGATCCTTCACCAGCTGGTGCAACGTGGTGATATCGCTGGAAATGAATTCCCTAAAGAAGTCCATGTCGATGTCCGCCCAGGTGTCCTGCTTCGGCTCGGCGGGGATCTCAGCGATGGGCTCCGCCGTAGGTTCAGCGGTAGGCTCCGCTGTGGGCTCGGCCGTGGGCTCCGCCGTCGGTTCCGCAGTAGGCTCCGCTGTGGGCTCCGCCGTGGGTTCGGCGGTGGGCTCGGTCGTGGGTTCCGCCGTCGGTTCCGCGGTGGGTTCGGCGGTGGGTTCCGCCGTGACCACCGGCTCGGCGGTCGCCGCGGGGGCCGTGGGGTCCTGACTGATCTTCCAGCCGGGGACCTGGATGCAGGCCGCAAGACCCAGCAGCATCAGGATCGCCAGCAGCAGGGAGATGGTTTTTTTCATGATCGTGTCTCCTTTTCCGTCATTTATGGTAGGTCTCGTGATTCAGTATCTTAAAGCTCCGATAGAGCTGTTCTAACAGCACCAGTCGGGCGAGGCGATGGGGCAGCGTCAGCTTCGACAGGCTCAGCTCCTCGTCCGCCCGGGCCACGGCCTCCCCGGAAAGGCCCAGGGAGCCGCCGATGAGAAAGCTCACGTTCCTCCCCTGGTCCCGCAGCTGTCCGATCCGCGCCGCCAGGCCCTCGGAGGTGTAGGTCCTGCCGGTGACCGTCAGGGCGATCACGTGGTCCTTTTGGTCCAGCATGGCAAGGAGCCGCTTCCCCTCCCTTTCCTTCACCTGCTCCTCCTGGGCGGGGGACAGATTTTCCGGGGCCTTCTCGTCCGCCGCCTCCCGGACGGTGAGGGCGCAGTATCGGGCGAGCCGCTTCCCGTATTCAGCACAGCCTTCCTCGAAGAACCGATCCTTCAGCTTGCCCACGGCTAAAACGGTGATGTTCATGCGACCTCGAAGATGCCCGTAGGCTCGCTGCGCTGGGCGAGGGCGATGCTCATGCCCTCGTCGGGGATGCCGCAGTCCCGGAGGACCCCCCGGACCGTGGCCACGGCCAGGGGCGGGAAGTTGTTCTCCGCCGACAGGTGGCCCAAAATGAGGTGCTTAACGCCCTTTTCATAGAGCTGGGCTGCCGCCTTGCCGCAGTCCTCGTTGCAGAGGTGCCCTCGGCCGGAGAGGATGCGCTGCTTCAGCGAGTAGGGGTAGGGGCCCGCCATGAGCATGTCCACGTCGTGGTTCGCCTCGAGGAGCAGCACCGAACAGCCGGAGAGGACGTCGATGATCCGCTTGTCCACGTGGCCGAGGTCAGTACAGACGCCGCACTTGTTCTCCCCGTCGAAGAAGGTGAAGCCAACGGAATGGGCCGCGTCGTGGGGCGTGGTGAAGGGGTAGATGCGGAGCCTGCCCAGGTACAAATCCCGGTCGCTCTCGAACACGCACCGCTCCGAGGGGTACACCCCCGCGAGGGCCGTTTCCATGGCGGCCCAGGTGTCCGCGTTGGCGTAGACGGGGATGTGATACTTCCTCGAAAGGACGCTGATGCCCCGGATGTGGTCGATGTGCTCGTGGGTCACGAAGATGGCGTCCAGGGCCCGGGGGTCCGCCCCCACCTGGGTCATAAGCTCCGTGATCCGACGGCAGGAGAGCCCGGCGTCGATGAGCAGCCGGGCGTTGCCCGCTTCGATATAGGTGGCGTTCCCCGAGGAACCGCTGCACAGGGGCACGAAACGCATATACACCTCCAATTTAGTAAATTAGTATAGCACAACTTTTCGCCTAACGCTACCCCACAGCGAAAACTTGTGCTATACTCTTTCCCATGGAACGTGTGGAAGAGAAGGCATACGCCAAACTGAACCTGACCTTGGGCGTCCTCTACAAGCGGATGGACGGCTACCACGCCCTCGACACCCTCATGCAGACCGTGAGCCTCCATGACCGGGTGACGGTGGCGCCGGCGAAGACTGTGGAGGTCCACGTCACCGGCGCGACCCTGCCCGGGGAGAACACCATGTACCGGGCGGCGAAGCTCTACCAAACGAGGTCCGGCAAGGGGTGCCTCGTCACCTGCGAGAAGCGGCTGCCGGCGGAGGCAGGGATGGGCGGCGGGTCCGCGGACGCGGCGGCGGTGCTGCGGGGGCTGCAGCGGCTCCACCGGATGCTCACCCAGCGGGAGCTAACGGAGATCGCCCTCCAGGTGGGCGCGGACGTGCCCTTCTGTTTGCAGGGGGGCTTGTGCCGATGTGAGGGCGTGGGGGAGGTCCTGACGCCCGTGGTGGGGCCGAACCTCCATTTCGCCGTGGTGAAGCCGCCCCGAGGCGTGTCCACCAAGGCCCTGTTCCAAAGCCTTTCCCTGCCCCGGAAGAGGGTGGAGACGGTCCGATGCCTGGCGAAGCTGGGGCAGAACGACCTTCCCGGCGCGGCTCAGTATATGGAGAACGCCCTCGAAGCGCCCGCCGTGGAGCTGGTGCCGGAGATCGGTGAGATCAAGACCGCCCTGCTGGCGCGGGGGGCCTTGGCCGCATCCATGACCGGCAGCGGGTCCACGGTGTTCGGGTTGTTTGAAAGTGAGGAACAGGCGCAAAACGCGCTTTTGGGTTTCCCGGAGGACTATTACACGGCATATTGCCATAGTGTTTGAGGAGGAAATATGGAAAACAAGAACGACAAAAAAACCAAGCGTCTGGCGCTGGCGGGGCAGCTCTGCGGGGCAACGCTGCTGCTGACGCTGATCTCCATCCCCCTGCCCAGCGGGTACGGGTACGTGAACCTGGGCGACGCGGGGGTGTACCTCTGCGCGCTGCTGCTCCCCGGGGGCCTGGGCGCTCTCGCCGCGGGCGTGGGCGCGGCCCTGGCGGATCTGATCCTCGGCTGGGCTATCTACGCCCCGGTGACGCTGATCATCAAGGGCCTCACCGCCTTTTTGGCCGGTCTCGCCCTCCTTCGGGTGAAGAAGGCCGCCGTGCCCCTGGCGCTCCTCTGCTGCCTGGTCGTGCCCCTCGGGTACTTCCTCTATGAGACGGTGCTCCTCACCGCCCCCGTGGCCGCGGTGAACGTCCTGCCCAACGCCCTGCAGGCGCTGCTGGGCGCATGTTTGGGAACATTGGTAGGGAAGCAATTGAAGAGGAATTTATTGAAAGCCTGATCCTTTTTCTTATACAAGAAAAAGGACCAAAAAGAACTTAAGAAGAGGGCTATGTCAGCGCACATAGTCCTCTATTATTCTCAAGCTTCTCTTTTTTGCGCCGCTTTTTTCTCTTCACCGAAGAGAAAAAAGCGGCAAAACAAAAAGGTCTATATCACTTTGTCCGCACATGTATGGTCACGTCGAGGCCGTCCTCCCGCTTCACGGTCTCCATGTCGGCCCCCATGCCCGCCTGACGGAGCTGCTCAAGGAGGGTGTTGAGCCCGTTGAGGAACAGCCGGCAGTCCCGGGTCAGTCGGAGGAGCCGCAGGGGCTTCGGCTTCGGCGCGGCCCGCGCCACGTACGCCTCCGCCTGCCGCACGCTCCACCCCTCCTTCGTAATGCGATCGATCAGTCCCAGCTGCTCTGCCTCCGTGTCCAGGGACAGGAGGCACCGGGCGTGCCGCTCGCTCAAGGCCCCCTGCTCCGCCGCCGCCCGCACCGCCGGGGAGAGCCGCAGCAGCCGCAGCTTATTGGAGAGGAACGCCGGGCTCTTGCCGATCCGGCGGCACAGCTCCTCCCGGTTGAGCCCGTAGACCGCCAGCAGCCGCCGGTACCCCTCCGCCTCCTCCCAGAAACTAAGGTCCGCCCGCTGCACGTTCTCCACCAGAGCCATGAGGGCGCTTTGCTCCGGGCTCGCCTCCTCCACGATGCAGGGCACCTCCTTCAGCCCCAGCAGCTCGCAGGCCCTAAGCCGCCTTTCCCCGGAGATGAGCTCGTACCCGGCCCCCGACCGCCGCACGGTCAGCGGCTGGATGAGCCCCACCTGGGCGATGCTGATGGTCAGCTCCTGCAGCTCCTCCCGGTCGAAGGTCCGCCGGGGCTGGTCCGGGTTGGGTCGGATGCTGTCGACGGGCAGCAGGAACAGGCTCCGCCCCAAATCCCGCTTGGGCGGGGCCATGTGCTGCCCCAACGGCGCCCCGTTCATCGGCTTCCCCCTCCTTTTTCCCCAGCCTACCATCGCCCCTCTGTCGAAAAAAAGACCTGTCCCAAAGAAAGACCGCCTTCTTCCTTTTTCGACTTATTCACAGTTTCGCCCTAAAACTGCCCATTGCATTTTGGTCGGCGTATGGTATAATGAATTGAAAATCTGTAAGGAGGTAATCAGTATGGCATACAAGATCACCGATGAGTGCATCGCCTGCGGCACCTGCGCCAGTGAGTGCCCCGTGGAAGCCATCACCGAGGGTGACGGCATCTTCGTCATCGACGCCGACGCCTGCATCGAGTGCGGCAACTGCGCCAATGTCTGCCCTGTGGGAGCCCCCAAGGCAGAGTAAACCTTTTTGACAAAAAAGCGCTTGCTGCATAAGCAAGCGTTTTTTGTTCTAAACTGTAGGGATGAGTTTCTTCCGCAAAACAATCTACATCACTTTGCTGTTGCTTCTCTGTCTATGCCTGTTCTGCCAGTCGGCTCAAGCGGAGGAGACACCCGCGCCTGCCTCAACACCCGCGCCTACGCCGACCCCCACGGATACGCCTGTCTTCCAGGCGGCCACGCCGGTGCCGTTTCTCAGGCTCAGGCGGTCGCTGCTTCCCACGGACCGGGACCGGTACTATGACAAGCGGACGGGCCAGTACGTGGTCTTCGGAAGCTTCGGCCCGGAGGACGACGGTGCCTTCTACGCCTGCGGGGAGGACGGCACGGTGCCCTGCGGCGCGGAGCCCCTGCCCATGGCGGATTTTCTCGTCAGCCCCTACGCCCCCGAACAGCGGCCCAAGCAGGACGGGGACCGGTGGCTCACGGTGTACATGGGCAGTGAAAGCGTGGTCTGCTTCATCGCCCGGGACGGGGACTGGGAGGTGGAGCGGGTCATGATCTGCTCCTGTTCGGACGCGGTGCACCAGACGCCCCTCGGCATGCACTACATCTACAGCAAATACGCCTACAAGGCCATGACCCGCATGAACGGCATCATGGTCTACGCCCAGTACGCCTGCCGCTTTAGGGGCCACTACCTCTTTCACACGGTGCCCATCGGCGGCGATTCGAACAGGCGGTATCAGAAGTACGGCAAGAAGCAGATGCTGATCGAGGAGTACGAGAAGCTGGGGCAGCCCGCCTCCCACGGCTGCGTGCGCCTGCTGGTGGGGGACGCCTACTGGATCTACAAGAACTGCGATAGGGGCACCAAGGTCCAGGTGGTGACGGACGCCGGGCCCACGCCGCCCGAACCCCCAGCCCTCATCTACGAGGAGCCCTACATGAACGCCGACCACACCCTTGGGTGGGACCCCACGGACCCCGACAGGGAGAACCCCTATCGGGAGGTGTATCCGGAGTGGTTCACAAACTGATGCGCCCTTAGGCGCAAATCATGACGACGCCAGAGCATGGCGTCGTCAATTCATGTGTCGCCAAGACACAATTCATGGGCGTAAGCCCAAATCATCATGATTTGCCTTGCGGCATGATTTGGGGCTGTTAAGAAAGCCTGTCATTCTGAGCCGAAGGCGAAGAATCTCTGAACGAAAGTGTGAAAAAACACCATTATATAAATCTTTTTCGTTCTGAGATCCTTCGTCGCTTCGCTCCTCAGGATGACACGTGAGTCTTTCTCAACAGCCCCATGATTTGACCTTCGGTCATGATTTCTCGCGACCCTCCGCCGTTGGCGGGGGGTCGCTCCAGTATACCCCTTACGGCATCGGCAGCTCGAACGTTCCGATCTCCTGACTTGCCAGCTCGAAGTCCAACGTCATGGCCCCGGCGGGGATGTCCATGGTCCAGTCCTCGCCGATGGGCGTGCCGTTGAGGGCGGTGCCGTAGTACTCGGTGAGCCGCAGGGTAACGCCCTCCGCCTTCGCCTTCCCGTACTCCGAGGGGAAGATGGGCAGGATCACCGTGTTCTCGCCGAATTTGCCCCAGTTCTCATGGCCCACCGGGAGCCATTCGCCCTCCGGACCGATCCGGTACTCCATGTACAGGCCGTGCCACTTGCCCTCCCGGTTGGGGTAGAGGATGGCGCTGGTCAGGGGCTCGGTCCAGCCCTCGGGGGCGCTCTCCACGGTGTAGGTCACGTAGACGCCGGTCTGCCGGTAGCGGACCTCCTCCTTGAGGGCCACGCCGTCCAGGCTCACCCGCTTGTTGTACATCCTGGGCTTGGCGGGATCGCCCCAGTCGTCCACGGTCAGCACCACGCTCCCCGACAGTTGCCGCTCCGTGACCACGGCCGGGGCCACCTCCGTGCCCGCCGCCGCGTCGAAGGAGAAGGTGTAGTAGAGCTTCGCCACGTTCCCGATGGGCGCAAGATCGTCCACTCGGGCGTCCCGCAAGCCGATCTCGACCGTCAGCTCCACCCGGCCCTCTGTGGGGAAGCTCACGTCCTGCTGGTCCAATATCGCGTCGGTGTACAGGGTGGCCCAGCTGTCGGTGCCCATCTCGGGGTTGACGCCCCCGCCGCTTGACCAGAGGGGATAGGTCATGCTGTCCCCCTCCTTGCGGAAGCTCATGTTGTCCACCAGGGCGTCCACCCACTGGCCCTCCACGTCCGGCCACCGGAAGGCCTGGGCGTGGTCGGTATTGAGGCGGATGTTGAAGGCCAGCGTCCGGCCGTCGATCAGCACCTCCTCCACCTGGGGCACGATGTCCCTGACCCAGGCCCAGTCCGCCTCATTGTACCTGGGCTGGCCCTGCTGCACCCGAAAATCGTCCAGCACCTGGGCGTCCTCGAATTCCGGCAGCATGACGAAGGAATAGTCCCCCGTCTTTGGCGCGGCGGACTCGATGGCCTGCTCCACGTCGGAGATGGTCTTGCCCTGCTCCTCCCGCTTCTCCCTGGCGGTCTCCATGTAGCTGGTGGGGGAGTAATTGTCCCTCAGCCACATGCCCGCGGCCACCGCCGTCCCGGCGAGGAGCAGCACCAGGGCCGCCACTAAGGGGATCAGCAGCCGCCGGTTGAGCCGGAGGCCGCCCCAGCTCCGCTCCCGCTTGGGCTCCCGGCAGCTTTCGAGGCTCCGTTCCACCGTGTCATAGAATGATTCCGGCGTATCGGGAATGGTGTCCCGCACGTTATATTGCTTCTTTTCCATTGTGATCGTCCTCCAAGATCGTCCTCAGGGTGTTCTTCGCCCGGGAGAGGCGGGATTTCACCGTCCCCACGGGCACGTCCAGGGCTTCGGCTATCTCCTCCAGGGCGTAGCCCTCCTGTTGGAGGAGCAGACTCGTCCGCTGGTCCTCGGTGAGCCTGGCGAGGGCCGCTTTCAGGTCCAGCCGCCCCGCGCTGTCGTTTTCCGGGGCCGGGCCCTCGGGCAGCTCCTCCACGGGGGTCAGCCGCCGCCGTTTGCGCAGGGTGTCGTAGGCTTCGTTGCGCAGTATCCGCAAAAACCAGGCCCGAAAGCTCTCCCGCTTCTTCAGCCGGTCCCGGTGCTCGTAGGCCCGGAGGATCGCTTCGCTCATGGCGTCCTCGCAGTCGGCCCGGTTCCCCAGTATGAGGTAGGCCACCGCGAAGGCCGTGTCGGTGAGGCTGCGCACCTCCTGGGCAAAGGCATCTCTTGAGATCATGTTCCGTCCTCTCTTCGTTTCGTCTCGAATGATCATTCTACCCTAAAGACGCACGAGGGCATGAAAAGGTTCCCTGTATCATACCCCTTTTTGGCTGTCCCTGCAAAAGCCCTGTACAAGCAGACGAAAAACAGGTAAAATAACAGTATCAGAAAATGGGGGATTGTGTAAATGAGACTGTTCATCGCCGTGCCGCTGCCCCGGGACGTGCAGAGGAAGGTGTTCGCCTTCGAGCAGGCGCTGAGGGAATGCTCCACCGGGGGCCGGTTCGTGCCCCAGGGGAACCACCACGTGACGCTGCGGTTCATCGGGGAGAGCAACGATTTAGCCGACATCGCCTTCGCCATGGACCAGGCGGTGGCGGACGCCCGCCCCTTTACCCTGAAGCTGGGGGGCTACGGCTGGTTCGACCACGGCGGCGCCCGGACCAGCTTTCTGAAGGCGGAGGGCGACCTCGAGGAGCTCTACCGCATCCACGAGATGCTGGAAACGAGCCTCTGGGAGCGGGGCTTCTGCAAGGGCAAGGGGCGGCTGGTGCCCCACGTGACCCTGGGCCGGGCCGTGGAGCACGGGGATATCTCACACCTGGTCCCGCCCGAGAACGTCAGCTTCCGGGTCAATTCCATCGTGTTATATGAAAGCGCCAACGAGAAAGGCAGGATGGTGTACACCAGCGTGCACACCGCCCGGTTCTGATGGGCGCGCCCCTCACCGTCTGGATGGGCCGGTCCGGCAGCGGCAAATCTACCCGCCTCTACGACCGGCTGATTGTCCACGCCCAAAAGGGGGAGCGGGCCACCCTCGTCGTGGCGGAGCAGTACACCTTCGAGGCGGAAAAGGCCCTGTGCAATCGGCTGGGCGGGCTCCTGGGGGTCCAGGTCTTGTCCTTCTCCCGGCTCTGCGAGCGGGTTTTGCAGGAGCGGGGGAGCGGCCTCCCCGTCGTCGGGGGCTCCGGGCGGCGGATGATCCTCAGGAAAGCGGCCCTCGACCATAGGAACGAACTCACTCTCTTCGGCCGGGTGGCGGACAGCCGGGGCTTTGTGCAGCGGATGGACGAGATCATCACCCGCTGCAAGCAGAGCGAGGCCGGGCCGGAGGACCTGATCCGCACGGCCGAAAAGCTCCCCGAGGGGAGCCAGCTCAGGCGGAAGATGGCGGACATCGCCCTCCTCTACGGGGCCGGCGAAGCCTTTTTGAAGGACCGGTATCTCACCGAAAGCGACCTCTGGGACCGGGCCGGGGCGGTGCTGGAGGGGGCCTTCCTCACGGGGACGGACCTGTACGTGGACGGCATCGACATCCCCAGCCGGCAGCTGTTCCGGCTCATCGGGCGGCTCCTTAAAGTTTGCAAGTCCGTGACGGTGACGCTGCGGATGGACCCGGACGGCCGGGACGCCGACCTCTTCGCTCCCGATATCCGCACCTATTATAAATTGCAGCAGGTAGCCCAGGCCGCGGGCAGCCCCTTCTTCACCGAGGGCTGCTACAAAGATAAGCCCCGGCCCGCGGAGCTGAAGCATCTCGAAAGACACCTCTTTGCCCAGGACGAGGAAGCTTTCCCCGGCCCGGCCCCCGCTTTGGTCCTGTGGGCCTCGGCGGACCGGGAGGAGGAGGCGGAGCGCTGCGCCCGGGAGGTGCTGGAGCTGGTCCGCCGGGGGTACCGGTATCGGGACATGGCGGTGATGGTCACCGACGGGGGCGGGTACGTGTCCCGGGTCCGCCGGGCCTTCGCCCGCAAGCGCATCCCGCTGTTTTACGACGCCACCCGGCCCGTCACGGGCCACAGCGCCATGGACACGGTCCTCTCCGCCGTTCGCTTCGTGGAGTCCCACGGCATGGAGGACGCCCTGCACATGGTCAAAAGCGGCTACGCCCCCTGCACCGTGGACGAGGGGGAGATCTTCGAAAACTACGTGCTCCGCTATGGCCTCTTCGGCAGCAGCCTCGCGAAGCCCTTCACCTTCGGGGAGGTGCCGGAGGAAGCGGAGCGGGTCCGCGCCGCCCTCTACCCGCCCCTCGCCCGTCTGCAGGAGCGCTGCGGCCGGGGCACCACCGGCGAGGAGAAGGCCCGGGCGGTCTACGAATACATGGAGGAAACAGGCCTCAGGGACAGGCTGCGGACAGAGGGCGAGGGCCTCATCGCCGACGGCCGCCCCAACGACGGGGAACTGTTCAGCCAGGTCTATACGATTTTGAGCGGGCTCCTTTCGGACATCGCCGCCATCTGGGGCAAGGACCCCCTGAGCCAAAAGGCCTTTTTGTCCCTCCTCGAGGAGGGGGCCCTCTCCTCCACCATGGGGGTGCTCCCCGGCACGGCGGACCAGGTCATTTTGGGAGACTTCGTCCGCACCCGGACCCCGGCGGTGCCGGTGGTGTTCGTCCTGGGCTGCAGCGAGGGGCTGCTGCCCCCTATACGGACCGACGACGAGCTCATCTCCGACGGGGAGCTGGAGCTCCTCGAAGAAAACGGCCTGGAGCTCTGGAACGGCACCGAGGCCCTGACCGAGATGGAGCGCTTGGAGCTCTACACCGCCTTCAACAAGGCCCAGCAAAAGATCTATTTCAGCTACCCCTTCACCGCCGACGGGGAGGAACAGTCCCCCGCGCCCCTTTTGGGCCGAATCGGCCGGCTGTTCCCCCAGGTGAAGGCCCTGGACAGCCGGGGCGAGAGCGCCTATCCCCCGGATCGGGAGGGGGGCTTTCGGCGGCTGGTCCGGGAGCTGGCCCTCTACGAGCGGGAGGGGATCGTCAGCGACCAGCTCCCCGCCCAGCGGGCCTTCTTCGCCGAGGACGACGTGTACGGCCCCCGGCTCCAGCGGGTGGAGGCCGCCATCACGGGGGGCATCTCCCCCGCCCCCTTCGGCAGAGCCCTGGCGGAGCGCATGTACGGGGCCGCGCCCAACATGAGCGCCAGCCGGCTGGAGCAGTTCAACCGCTGCCCCTTCGCCCACTATCTGAAATACGGCCTCCGCGCCAAGGAGCGCCCCGAGAGCAAGGAGGAGGCCGCCGACGCGGGCACCTTCCTCCACGACGCCCTGGACGCCTTTTTGAAGCTGGTGAAGGAGAAAGGCCTCTCCTGGACCGCCCTCACGGACGAAGACGCGGACGCCCTTGTGGATGAGGTCATGCCCCCCCTCATCAAGACCCACAACGACGGCATCTTCCTCCGGGACGTGCGCCTCAGGGAGGCCCTGTTCCTCAGGGTGGAGTCCGTGAAGCAGTGCGCCCGGTCCATCGTAAAGCAGATGCGGCTGGGCAGCTATCGCCCTTATGAAACAGAGCTGGCCTTCGGGCCCGATTCCCCCTTCCCACCCCTCACCCTCCACTCCGACGACGGGCGGACGGTGCAGCTCTATGGCCGCATCGACCGGGTGGATAGGAGCCCCGACGGCTTCTACCGGGTCATCGACTACAAGATGGGGGATCGGAAGTTCGAGCCCGCCAAGATCGCCGCGGGCCTGAGTTTGCAGCTGCCTTTGTATCTCGCCGCCGTGGAGGGTCTCGATGGGGAGATGGGCGGCATGTACTATATGCCCCTGTCCCTGCCCGCCCCCAGGGAGGGGGAGGAGAAGAGCCACGTGCTTAGGGGCGTCACCGCCGGGAGCGAGGCGGCCGTATCGGCCCTCGAACGGGGCCTCGACGGCAGGTCCCAGCTGGTCCAGGGCCTTCGCCGGAACAAGGACGGGGCCCTCAGCGGGAACGTGTGCCGCCCGGAGGACATGGCTCTCCTCACCCGGGAGGCCGTGGCCGTGGCGGAGCAGACCGTGGAGCACATGGGCCGGGGCGAGGCGGCGGTCACGCCCTACAAGGACGCCTGCAAATGGTGCCCCTACCGGTCCGTATGCCGGTTCGACAGGCAGCAGAAGGGCTGCTATGAGCGGGACGCCGGGAAGATGACTATAGCGGAGCTTTTGGAAATAGCGGAGAGACTGAAATGAACTGGACCCGAGAACAGCAGCGCGCCATTGAGGAACAGGGGAATCTGATCGTGTCCGCCGCCGCCGGCGCGGGCAAGACCGCTGTGCTCACGGAGCGGGTGGTCCGCCTGGTGGAGGGGGGCATGGACATCGATCGGCTCCTGATCCTCACCTTCACCCGGGCCGCCGCCGCCCAGATGAAGGAGCGCATCCAGACGGCCCTGCAGCAGCGGGCCGCCGCCAGCGAGGGGCCCACGCGGGCCCGGCTCTATCGCCAGAGCGCCCGATGCCCCAACGCCAGCATCTCCACCATCCACTCCTTCTGCCGCCGGGTGGTGGACCGATACTTCCACCTGGTGGGCCTGTCCCCGTCGGCCGCTACCCTGGACGAGACGGAGAGCGCCGTTTTGCGGGACCAGGCCACGGAGGAGGCGTTGACCGCCCTGGCCACCGAGGACGCCCCCAGCTATAAGCGCCTCATCCGGGCCTTCGAGCGGGAGGAGGGGGTGAAGGGGGCCCTGAACGCCCTGACCGCCTTTCTCATGGCCCAGCCGGACCCGGCGGGCTGGCTCGATCAGGCGGAGGAGAACCTGACCAGCCGAGAAGCCTTCGACCGGGGGGTGCTCGTATGCTTCGATGAGGACAAGGCCACCTTTGAGGCGGCCCTCGAGGACCTCATCCGCCTGCGGGACGGCTACCCCGCCGCCTGGGGGAAGCTGATCGCCAACCTGGACGAGACCATCGCCCACGGCCGGGGGACCCTGCTGCAGCGGACCCCCGCCGACTACGCCCAGGCGTTGGGGGCCGTGGCGTTCAGCCGGATCACCTACCCCAAGGACATGGAGGAGGCGGACAAAAAGATCCTGGAAAAGGCCCGCACCAGGGTCAAGGACGAGATCAAGGATCAGCTCAGTATCTACGAGGGGGAGATGGACCGCCAGTGGCGGGTGTATCTTGCCGCCGCCCAGGTGCTGCTGTCCCTCATCCGCCTGTGGCAGCGGCAGCAGGCCATATACGACGCCATGAAGCGGGACAGGGACCGGATCGACTTCAACGATCTCGAGCACTTCTGCGCGAAAATTCTGGAGAACGACGAGGCCGCTCAGGAGTATCGGGATCGGTTCACGGCCATCATCGTGGACGAGTACCAGGACAGCACCCGGGTCCAGGAGGCCATTTTGAACCGCATCCGCCGCCCGGACGACCTCTTCTTCGTGGGCGACGTGAAGCAATCTATCTACGGCTTTCGCATGGCGGAGCCGGGGCTGTTTTTAGAGAAGCTCAAAACCTTCACCGGCGACGTGGGGAAACGGATCGACCTCAACCACAACTTCAGAAGCAGCCCCCAGGTCCTGGACGCGGTGAACCGGGTCTTTGAAAAGCTCATGGTCCCGGGCCAGAGCCCCATCGAATACGACGAGAAGGCCGCCCTGCGCCCCGGCATGGACCAGCCGGAGGGCGGGGTAGAGCTGCACCTCATCGAGAAGCAGCCCGGGGAGGACGCGGACGACGGGGAGGACATGGAGGCCGCCGAGGCCGAGGCCTGGTTCTGCGCCCGGCGCATCCGGGAGCTCATGGAGACCGAGCTCTACCAGGAGGCCCCGGACAAGCCCCCCCGGCCCTACCGGTACGGGGACTTCGCGATCCTGCTCCGGAGCATGAACGACGCCCGGACCTTCGCCCGGACGCTGGTCCTCGCCCATATCCCCTGCTACGCCCAGCTCACCGGCGGCTACTTCGAGTCCGTGGAGGTCATGGTGCTGCTGGACCTCCTGAGGGTCATCGACAACCGGCGGCAGGACATCCCTTTGCTTTCCGTGCTGCGCTCCAGCGTGGGGGGCTTCTCCCATGAAGAATTGATCGAGCTCAGGACCCGGCATCCCAAGGGGGACCTGCTGGACTGCCTGCTGGCGGCTGAAAAAGCGGAGCCGGAGGGCAAGACCGCCCGGTTCCTCCAGGATATCGAGCGCTGGCGGCGGGAGAGCCGTATCGTGCCCGTGGAGGAGCTGGTGAGCCGGCTCCTCGATGAGACGGAGCTGTACGTGGAGATGGGGGCCATGGCCGGCGGGCCCCAGCGCCAGGCCAACCTGGACGCCCTGGTGGCCAAGGCCCGGAGCTACGACGGCACGGGCAGCTTCGGCCTCCACGGGTTTTTGCGCTATATGGCAGACGCCGAAAGCTCCGCAAAGCTGGGCGCCTCCCAGACCGCCCAGAGCGACGTGGTCCGCATTTTGTCCGTCCACCGGTCCAAGGGCCTCGAGTTCCCGGTGGTGTTCCTCGGAGAGCTGAACCGGAAGTTCAGCCGGGAGGGGGAGCGCGCGCCCCTGCTCCTCCACCGGGAGCTGGGCATGGGCCTCGCCTTCGTGGACGGGGACGGCGTCAAGCGGGACCCCCTGTTTCGGCGGGCGGTGAAGCTCCTCTCCCGGCGGCAGCAGATGGAGGAGGAGATGCGGGTGCTGTACGTGGCCATGACCCGGGCGAAGCGCCGCCTCATCCTGGTGGGCACGGCCAAGAACGCCCGGGAGACCCTGGACCGGCCCCCGACCCTGACGCCCTACGCCGTGCGGGGAGCCGGGTCGTACCTCGATTGGCTGCTGATGACGGCGAGAGACAGCCTGCCCACTGTGGTCCATCCCCGGGAAGAATTCGCGTTCCACGGGGAGATGGCCCGCCAGCCCCTGCCCCCGGCGGACCCGGTGCTCATCAAGGCTCTCGCCCGGCGGTACGCCTACGAGTACCCCTTCGCCCGGGCGGCGGGGGTGCCCAACAAGACCTCCGTGACGGCCCTCGCCGACAGGCACACCCTGACCTTCGCCGAGCCCGCCTTCCTGGAGGCGGAGAGCGCCCTCAGCCGGGGCACGGACGTCCACGAGCTTTTAAGAAGGCTGCCGCTGAAGCCCCTGACAGGGGAGGCGCTGGACGGGTATCTGACCGAAAGGAACGGGACCGCCTACCGGGCGAACCTCGGATATTTCATCGGCACGGACCTCTTTGCCCGCATGTGCACCAGCCCCCGGGTGTATCGGGAGCTGCCCTTCACGTTGGCCATGGACACCGGGGAGCTGCTGGGCGTGCCCTCCGAGGAGCGGGTGCTCCTGCAGGGCGTCATCGACGCCTGCTTCAGGGAAGGGGACGGGTTCGTGCTCCTGGACTATAAGACCGACCGGGTGGAGGGGGACCCCACCGCCTGGGCGGAGCGGCACCGGCGGCAGGTGGAGCTGTATGCGAAGGCCCTGGAGACCCTGACCGGGCGGCCGGTGACCGAAAAGTATGTGGTGTTCCTGAACGGGAGGGCGTGCGTGAAGCTATGAACCTACCGCAAGCGTATTTGGATCGAATGAAGGGCCAGCTGGGCGAGGATTTCGACGCATATCTTGCCGCCATGGCCGAACCTGAGAAGCGGGCCGCCCGGGCGAACGGGCTGAAGCTGAGCCCGGAAAAGCTGGCCGAGCTGCGGCCCGATTTCCTCCCCACAGGCGGGGAAGGGTTTCTGCTGCCGGAAGGGTTTGCCCCGGGCCGGGACCCCCTGCACGCCGGGGGGGCGTACTATGTGCAGGAGCTCAGCGCCCAGATGCCCGCCTCCCTCTTTGACCTGACGCCCGGCATGGCGGTGCTGGATGTGTGCGCCGCACCGGGGGGAAAGTCCGCCCAGCTCGCCGAGAAGGTGCCTCAGGGGGTGCTGTTCTCCAACGAGATCGTGCCCAATCGGGCCAACGTCCTCCTTGGCAACCTGGAGCGCATGGGCGCGAAGAACATGGTCATCACCTCCATGGACCCGGAGAAGCTCACCGCCCTCACCGGGCCGGTGTTCGACGGGGTACTCGTGGACGCCCCCTGCGCCGGGGAGGGGATGTTCCGCAAGGACCCCGGGGCCGTGGCCGAGTGGTCCCCCGAGCACGTTTTATCCTGCGCCAGGCGGCAGCGGGCGATCCTCGCCTCCGCGCAGAAGGCGGTGAAGCCCGGCGGGCAGCTGGTCTACTCCACCTGCTCCTTTTCCCCCGCAGAGAACGAGGAGAACGTGGCCTGGTTCCTGTCGGAGTACCCGGACTTCGAGCTGGTGGAGGAGCGGCGGCTGTACCCCCACACCTCCCTGGGCGAGGGCCAGTACGCCGCCAGGCTCCGCCGCAGGGGCGAGGCCCCGGCCACCGCGTATCTTGCCCCCAAAAACAGCAAAGCGCCCCTGGCGGAGGCGTTTATAGATGAGGCATGCACCGTCCTGAAAGCCCCCTTGCGGCTGCTCCCCGATGGGCGGGCCCTGCTGCTGCCGCCCCTGCCCTGCGCCCTGGACGGGATGCGGGTGCTCCGGGCGGGGCTGCTTCTCGGCGAGGTCGTCAAGGGCCGGTTCGTGCCCGCCCACGCCCTCGCCATGGCCTCCGGTTTGCCCCTTCGCCAGCGAGTGGAGCTCTCCGCCCCCGACGCCCTCCGCTACCTCCACGGCGAGACCCTGCCCACGGATGTGGCGGGCTGGTGCGCTGTGACCCACGCAGGCCTCGCCCTGGGTTTAGGTAAGGGTACCGATGGTATTTTAAAGAACCATTTACCCAAAGGATTAAGAATACTATGATTCTTCTTTTGCCGCTTTTTTCTCTTCGGTGAAGAGAAAAAAGCGGCGCAAAAAAGAGAAGCTTAAGAGGGGATATGGCTATACATACGACAGTCATATCCCCTCTTAAGTTCTTTTGGTGCAACCTTTTCTTTCAAGAAAAGGTTGCGAAGCTTTCAATACTTCCTCTTTAAATATTCAAATAAAGTATGATACTTCCTCACGCACCGCAGCTTGTCCGCCGTGACGGCGTAGTCGGCGTCGGCGGTGGAGAAGACCATCCCCTGCCGCTGGATGAGCCCGATGCCCCTGAGGTCGTGGAGCGGGAAGGTGTACTCGCCCAACGTGAGCCTATCCCGGTAGAGGGCCATGGTGCCCGTGGTGAGCGGCGTCAGGCTGTGGTCGTCCTCCTTCTGGTTCAGGGTCTGGCCCTCGTCGGAGAAGGCCGCTTCCTCGCCCAACGTCTCCGCCAGCTTTTCCATCTCCGCCTCCTGCCATTTATCCCACTCGAGGGGCGTTGTAAAGGGCAGCTCCTCCCCCCGGAAGAAGCCAAATTCATCGATGGTCATACTGAGCCCGCAGTCGCAGTAGAACCGGTCCCCGTCGCTGTGGAGCGTGTCGATCCTGTGGCACTTGGGGCACAGGTACAGAGCCGTCTCCAGCGTCTCCGCCAGCGCCTTCCCCTTAAAGGCGACAGGGCCCTTCGCCTGCGTCTCGTAGGCGTTCTCGTACAGGTCCCGCTTCAAGAGGTCCAGGATCTCCCCCTCGGACATCCCCTTCAATGCCTCCGGCGTGTACACCCCCACAGCTTCGCCGAACATGCGCCCCTTGCGCCTATGGGCGCTCCACCGGGGCGTGGTCAAATACCCGCCCGTGAGCCGGTAGGTGACCAGCGTGGACCGTGAGAGCTTTACCAGCTTCGCCGTGGCAGGCGCGATGGGCAGCGTCTCGCCGGTGAAGGTGCGGCTGCCCTCGGCGAACATGCACACGTTCCGGCCCTTCTTCAGCGTCCGCAGGATCTGCAGCGCCGCCTCCGCGTCGGTGGTGCCCTTCACCCGCTGGATGATGGACCCGTAGCGGGTGACCAGCTTCGACAGGAACCCCATGCGCAGCACGTTCTCCCCGGCCACGAAATACATGTGCTCGGGGAAGCTGAGCCCCACCAAAATGGGGTCGAAATCCGTCACGTGGTTGCTGAGCACCAAAAGGGGCCCTTCCGCCTGGGGCGCGGGGACCGCCTCATAGTTCAGCAGCCACTTCATCAGCCGCCCCGCAAATCCAAACAGCGCCTGGTACGTCCTGCGCTGCCGCCGATACGCCCGTTCGTCCTCCGCCATGGTCTCCTCCTGTTCCCGCTGCTCTATCCCAGCAGCAAAGCTGTCAACTGGTTCAAGTCCGCCGCCAGGGCCGCGGCCCCGGCCTCCATAAGCTCCGTCCGTGACCCATACCCGTAGAGGACGCCCACGCAGGGGACGCCGTTCTCCCGGGCGCCGATGACGTCGTGCTTCCTGTCGCCCACCATGACGGTCTCGGCAGGGTCAAGAGCATATGTATCGAGGGCGTAGGCGATGACCTCGCCCTTTTTCGTGCGCTGCTCGTCCATGGTGGAGCCCGCCACGGCCTCGAAGTATTTTAGGAGGTCGAAGTGCTCCAATATCCGCAGCGACAGCGGCTCGGGCTTCGACGTGGCCACGAACAGTCGGAGGCCCGCCTCTTTCAGCCGCGCCAGGCAGTCCCCGATGCCCGCATAGGGCACGTTCTCGAACAGCCCCTTCGTGCCGAAGTGCTCCCGGTAATAGACCAGCGCCTGCTCGCTCTCCTCACGGCTCAGCCCCCACTCGCTCATGAACGTCTCGATGAGCGGCGGGCCGATGAACACAAATAGATCCTCCCGGGGGCTCACCGGCCGCCCCAGCCGCCGCTGGGCGTGCATCAGCGCGTTGGTGATCCCCTCCGCCGGGTCCGTCAGCGTCCCGTCCAGGTCGAAGAGCACGTTCTTTATTCGCTCCATTTGCTTTCACCCTCCTGACTCTCGGTCAAAATGGCCCGCACCCTGTCGCCGATCTCCTGCGTGGTCAGGTCTGCGATCTCGTCATAGGGCAGGACGGCGGCCACGGTCAGGGTGACGGGGGTGCGGCGGAGGAAGAAGTTATGGCCGATGTCCTCCGTGCCCTTGGTTTTGAGCACCACCAGGGGGCACTTGGCCCACTGGGCGGCCTTGAAACAGCCCACCCGAAACGGCAGGAGCTCCCCGGTCTTCGAGCGGGTGCCCTCGGGGTAGATGCCGATGGCCTCCCCCTCCCGGATGCGGCGGACCGCCTGCCGGATCACTAAAAGGCCCTGCTTGTCATCGCTGCGGTCCAGGGAGATGCACCCGGAGCCCGCGATCAGCCGGCCGCCCACGGGGATGTCGATGTTCTCCTTCTTGGTGACGAAGGTGAGCCCCCGGTCCCGGAGGGCGTATATGGCGGTGATGGGGTCGAAGTCGGACCTGTGGTTCCCCACCAGCAAAAACCCGCCCTCGGGGAGCCTGTCCGCGCCCACCAGCTTCACCTGGACGCCCCCCAACGTCAGCAGGGGGTCGATGGAGAGGGTCAAAAGCTTCCGGTAGAAGGGGAACCTTTTGGGGTCCGGGTCCTTTTTGTTGACGAACAGGGACGCGACGGCCAGCACCAGCACGTGCAGTATGACCAGCGCCACAAAGGCGCCCAGGAAGAACAGGGGCACCTCTATGGGCTTGTGGGACAGAAGAAAAGCGGCCCCAAAGCTGAGACCGAGATACAGATACAGCATGGACGCCTCCCGGGATCATTGACTTGATCAGTATACCACAGGACCCCACCGCTGGCAAGGGAGCCGCCCCGGGCCGCTCATACCTGTTTCGCCTCCTCCATATTCAACAGTTCCATAGCCCCCCGGAAGTTGTCCAAAAAGTCCGGCTTTCTGGCCGGGGCGGGTCGCAGGGTCGGGGTTTTCAGGGCCCAGGCCTTCAGGGCGGCCCTCCAATCCCGGATGGGCTGCTTCCCCATATGCCAGCCGTTGGCCTCATAATAGTTGAAGAAGTACTCCACATCCGTTTGGATGCCCTCCCGTTGAGAGAATTCCATCACCTCCGAAAGGGTGGGCCTCTTCTCTCTCTCCTCCGGCGCGCCAGCGCCGCCTAAAGAGAGAGAGTCTTTGTCCTTGTCTTTTTCTTTGTCTTTTTCTTTGTCTTTGTCTTGCTCCGATACGGAGCCTTTTTTCTCCGTTACGGGGACGTTTCCCCGCTTGAGATGTTTCACCTTTTTCTCATAGACCTCCGCCTCCCGGTCCATGTGCTGGCGGGCCACCACCCAGAGAAAGCGCTCGTTGCCCGTCAGCTGAGGCTCCCTTCCGTCCAGAGAATACCCCAGCATGGCCTTGAAGAGCCGCCCGCACTCTTCGTCATCGAGGGGCTCCACCACATCCAGAAAGTCCGTGAATATCTTCAAATACTTCATTTCCTGTACCTCCTTGCCCCAATGGTACAGCACAAAAGGGCATTGTGCGTCCGATAATTCGTTCATAATTGAGCCCCCTTTTGTCATCCGGAGGACACGTGATGACACGGGAGCTCGGAGCGACAGGTTTTGCCGTGGGGCAGGGCTTTTCGGGCACTCTCTCTTGACAGATGCGAAACGACAGGTATATCATTATTGTGTATAAATTCGCAAGGGGGATGGAACCATGAAAAAGATCGTTGCCCTGCTGTTGACGCTGCTGCTGTGCGGGAGCCTGTTCGCGTGCGTGGCGGTACAGAACGCCCAGGACGCCTTTTTCCAGTCGGAGGCGGGCTCCATGATCGGCAAGACCTATGAAGAGGTGGAAGCGGCCTTCGGGCCCCTGTCCATGGTGTATCTCGAGAAGGATCGGCCGGCGGCCTATATCTTCAACAACAGCACCGTCTCCTTCCATTTCCACGCGCCCCTGGTGCAGAAGCGGTGGGCCGCCCTGCTGACGGACAAGGTCGGGTTCATCCCCAGCTCCATCGCCCTGAGGGACATCCAGCCCACCGACAAGTGCATCGGCGTCTCCGGGCGGATCAGGGACTTCGGCATCGCGGACAGCGACGTGAATGAGCTGTCGGCGTCCCTGCAGACCCTGCGGCCGGAGCCCGAGGAGACGAAGACCAATACGATCTACACCCTGACCACCCCGGATCAGAACTATGAGGTTCGCGTGTTCTGCGCCAAGGGGGAGACCGCCGTCACCCCGAACCACCAGATCCAGGTCATGCTGACGAAGCTGACCCCCGCGGCGGACCCCTCCGTGACGGAGTTCACCTTCGGCGGCGTCACCATCCCCGTGGGCGAGACCAAGGTGGAGGTCCGCGGTACCAGCAAGGTCCACAAGACCTTCACCACCCAGGAGTTCACGGACCTGGTCACCTACTGCCCCAACCTGCAGTCCCTGGTCCTGGACTACGGCGAGCTCTCCGGCGTGGAGCAGGTCGGCCTGCTGACGGACCTGACCTATCTGGAGATCATGACCTGCGGCCTCAACGATATCTCCTTCGTGGAGGATCTGACGAAGCTCACCCACCTGAGCATCTGCCACAACAACGTCTCCGACATCACGCCCATCGAGGATCTGCCTCTCACCTATCTCAATCTGGCGGACAATCCCATCGGGAACGGGGACCTGCGTTCGGTGGGCTACATCAACACCATGGAAACGCTGTACATCTATTCGCTGAACATCTCCGACCTGTCGGCCATCTCGCCGCTGAAGCGGCTCACCATCCTGAACGTGAACAACGATTCCCGGCTCAACGAGGACGATCTTTCCGTGGTCAACTGCTTCCCGAAGCTGCGGAAGCTCCAGATCAACGGCACCGGCGTGACGGATCTGGACTTCCTGTTCGACGATTGCCCGGGCCTCAAGGAGCTGGACGCCCGGAAGCTGAACAAGCTGGACGATCGGAACGAGACCCTGCTGGCCCTCGCGCAGCACCCCAACCTCACCAAGCTGTCCCTGAGCAAGGATATCCAGGAGAGCCTGGACGAGGATGCGCTGGCCCTCTACAGCATGAGCGCCACGGACTGGTTCGCGTCCCAGGATGTGAAGGTGTCCTTCCAATAATCTGCAGTCTGTCGAAAAAGGTGGCAGACCATTTGCGACAAATGGATCTTGCAATATGCTGATAGGAAGAAACGGCGCAAACCGCCGTTTCTTTTTATTGAAATCGTCGCAAATTAGCGGCTTCGGAGGAGGTTTGTCAAGAGGGTTTTTCAAAGGCACAGACGGTTTTCGATTGGCTGTGCTTTTTTCGTTGTATTCTATTGGAAATCATGATAGAATCAACGAGACAAATCGAAGTTTTCAAGCTGCTGGATAATACTATGATCTATAACAAAAAATAAGGGGACAGATATCTCGCTCTTTGAAAAACCAAGCTGCAATACAAGTTAGCCCGAAGAAAGATGGTGAAAAAATGTTAGATGCTGAAATCAAAGATGATAGAATAGGAGATAGATTAAAAGCTGCCAGAAAAAAGAAAAGCATGTCACAAGAAGATGTTTCAAAGAAACTTCTTATTTCCAGGCAGTCAATATCAAAATGGGAGAATAATATCTGCTTACCCGATTTGGAAAATTTCAAAAAAATATGTGAATTGTATGAGATCGATACGAGTGAACTTCTAGTGCAAAGCGAATCAACGATTGAAAGAGAGGATAACAGGCAAGAAGCCCCTGCGGACATTATAGATGTGCCATATCTTAACGAAATCTCCGAACAACTAAAAGAAACGCAAATTGAAACGGAAAACATTAACGAGCTGAACACAAAATACTTTTTAATTCCTTTTTATTGGCTTTATTTTCTGAAAAAAGGATTATACAAAATAGACTTCTCGAAAAGAATAATTGTTCTAATGCTTCTGAATATTATTCTCTCAATTGGGGTAGCATATCTTGTTTATTGTGGAGTTCCTAAAACAACGAGTATACCATCTGGCTTGTAAGCACATAGTGGCATACTCGTTTGCGTGTTGGTGTCCCCGAAGAATTCATTTTTTGTCCGGAATGAGCTTACTCATGCGATGAAAGTTGAAGAGAGTTCCAAACATCGAGTCTTATGTTGCCCTTGAGAATCACTGCACATCTAATGTGAAGCGGTAGGAGTTTTCCAATAATTCAAAAGGATTGGATAAACTCGGGGAAGGAACCGCAACAGCACATATTTCATATTCCCCTTTTGTGGATGGCGCTGTGAGCGAAATGGTACCAGATGCCAGGTGACCTTCGGGCGTTTCAATTAATAGTGCTGTGGCGCTGTTGTTTAATATTGCTTGTTCGTAATTGATCGTTATAAGCAATAATGCAGAATCGGTTGTTATGTGCCCGAGTTTATAAGATAATTCAAAGGTTTCTCCGGCTTCAACCTTTAAACTGTACGGAGGAAGTTTTACGGATTCCGTGTTTTCAAAATCTTCATTTATAACGATCCCAGGGAAGTCTGAAACAGTATATTGAGTGCTTATATCTTTTGTAAGCGCCAAGTCAACCGTCTGACTATCCGGATTATTTTTGATAAAATAATCATAAGACATTGTATGCTGCATTGTCTGATAATGGGTGGATCCTTCGTGTTGATCCGTGCCCAAGAACAGAGAAAGCAGCAGTTTATAGTTTGTATTTGGGTCAATATCACTTTTTATGGTAAACGGAATGATAATGTTATCTCCGTCAAGTAAATAGATATCATCTCCAGCATAAGATTCATCCAAAAATTCAAGAGGGCAGCTGACATAATTTAAGTAGCCTTTTAATTTCATATGCCTGTCTTTTCCTGCATTTTGAATAGACGCATAAAAAACTGTGCTACTATCCACTCCAGAAAAGATCCCGGTTGTTTCTTGACCTCTTGTTTTTCCCGTGAATACATTGAAATAAACGCCATCCCCTATTAAATGATTATCTTCTGGATTTTGTAAAAAAGAGGATCGACTATTCCATGAATTATCCGTAAAAAACGTCAACATGACTATACCCATGGCCACGGCTATAACACCTATGACCATGGCCATAGTTTTCTTCAAAGACTTATGTAACATCACAAAAAGTTTCTTCATACGCAATACCTTATTGTTTGCTTGGTGTTGATGAATTATAGCTTTATTATTGCTGACCAAGCCGCATCAAACAAGCATATACATGTTTACATGCTGACAATGTTTGTTTACATTGATAGTTTAAAATGTTGACAAGCTATGCAAACAAGGCGAAGAATCCCACATCACAAAGGCAAATAATCTCCTGCCTCCTTCATGCATGCTGCTTGACATTTCATTAATATGGAGAATTGTCGACTTTGTTCTGCCTTTTAATTTCCGTGTCATATGAATGCTAAAAAGGCTATCGTTTCTTGTTCATCTTTGATTATCCTGATGGTTCTGTTGTCCGATACAACTGCGTATTAAGCAAATAGACAACTTCCAATTTGTCCGGATCAAACAAATACAGACCTTCCGGGAAACAGTTCCTTCTCGGGAGGTTTTTTGTTTATTTAAAGCGCGCGTATCACCTCCGCATGGTGGTGAGTAAGTGCGCTCTTCAACAAAGAGCCTTCTCGTCAAGGAGAAGGCTTTTTGCTTGAAAACACTCTTTATAGAGTACCTCTTCTGCCAGCCTTTGCTGACAGACTGCTCAGTCTGTCGAAAGCTCTATCGGCAGCCTGCGGTTTTCACAAGATTTTTACAAAAAGCGCTTCTTTTTCGGGAAAAGCGGTGGATTCCGCCCCGTTTTGTTGGTACAATAGCCATAATGAAACATGCGCCCTTTCGGCGCAAGAGGGAAGATCTTATGGATGAGAAACAAACGAAGCCCCGCCGCCCCCTGTGGTTCTGGCTGTTCATCGGCCTGGGCGTGGTGGTGCTGATCTTCGGCCTGGGCGCCCCCAGCGCCCTCAGCTCCGGCAACGAAAACGGGGAAGGTGAAGGAGGTGGAGCTCAAGAGCGGCATCCTCTACTACACCCTGAAGGAGACCGCCCAGCCCGCCGAGACGGAGGCCCCCCGGCTCAATTTCAGCTTTCGGAGCATGACGGCCGCCGGCAAAAAGGCCACGGTCTACACCGTCACCGCCATGAACGATCCGGATCTGGTGACCCGGCTCCATGAGGCGGGCGTCACCTTCTCGGAGAACGCGGGCACGGGGAACATGGTCCTGCTGATCCTCCTCCAGTATCTGATCCCCATCCTCTTCTACGTGGCCATCTTCAGCTTCTTCTTCCGGCGCATGGGGAAGCTGGGCGCCGGCGGCGGCCTCATGGGCGGCCTCGGCAAATCCAACGCCCGGACCATCGACGGAGGCGAGGTGAAGACCACCTTCGCGGACGTGGCCGGTCAGGACGAAGCGAAGGAGAGTTTGCAGGAGATCGTGAGCTACCTCCATAACCCCCAGGAGTACACGGAGATCGGCGCCCGGATGCCCCGGGGCGCGCTGCTCATCGGCCCGCCGGGCACCGGCAAGACGTTGATGGCCCGGGCCGTGGCCGGGGAGGCGGGGGTGCCCTTCCTCTCCATCTCGGGGCCTGAGTTCGTGGAGCTGTTCGTGGGCATGGGCGCGTCCAAGGTCCGGGACCTCTTCAAGGAGGCCCGGGAGAAGGCTCCCTGCATCGTGTTCATCGACGAGATCGACGCCGTGGGCAAGAAGCGGGACGGCATCGGCGGCAACGACGAGCGGGAGCAGACGCTGAACCAGCTTTTGAGCGAAATGGACGGCTTCGAGGGCAACTCCGGCGTGGTGATCCTGGCCGCCACCAACCGGCCCGAATCCCTGGACAAGGCTCTGCTGCGGCCCGGCCGGTTCGACCGGCGGGTGCCTGTGGAGCTCCCCGACCAAGGGGGGCGGGAGGCGATCCTGCGCATCCACTGCAATCGGATCAAGACCGAGGGCCCCATCGACCTATCTGCCATCGCCCGGATCACCCCCGGGGCCAGCGGCGCTGACCTTGCCAACGTCATCAACGAGGCGGCCCTCTGCGCCGTCCGCTCCGGCCGCCACGCCGTGACGCAGAAGGATCTCGAGGACAGCGTGGACGTGGCTCTCGCGGGCAAGCAGCGCAAGAGCATGGTCATCTCCCCCCATGAGAAAGAGATCATCGCCTACCACGAGGTGGGCCACGCCCTGGTGGCCGCCCGGCAGAAGGGGGCGTCCCCGGTCCACAAGATCACCATCATCCCCCGGACCTCCGGGGCCCTGGGCTTTACCATGCAGGCCGACGAGGACGAGCGCTTCCTCATGGACAAGCAGGAGGCCTTCGCCAAGATCGTCACCCTCACCGGCGGCCGGGCGGCGGAGGAGCTGTGCTTCGACTCCGTGACCACCGGCGCCAGCAACGACATCGAGCAGGCCACCAGCATCGCCCGGGCCATGATCACCCGCTACGGCATGAGCGAGTCCTTCGGCATGACCGCCTTCGAGCAGGTGGTGAACCCCTATCTCGGCAACGACACGGCCATGAACTGCTCCCAGGAGACGGCGGCCCGGATCGACCGGGAGGTCATCGCCCTCATCGACAAGGCCTACGACCAGGCCAAGACCATCCTGAAGGACAACCGCTCCAAGCTGGACGAGATCGCCCGGGTCCTCATCGCCCGGGAGACCATCACCGGCCAGGAGTTCATGGACATCCTGAACGCGCCGGTGGCTTTGCCTCCGAAGCAGGAAGAGACGGAACAGGAATAATGAGCAAAGCAAAACAGGCTCCCGCAGGGGAGCCTGTTTTTTGCCTGTATTACAATCCTTTTTTGATCTGTTCCAATATGCTCGCGTCCGCCGGGCAGAAGGCGTATTGGGGGATCTCTTCCGGCGCGATGAAGCGGATGTCTGCGTGCTCCAGCTTTTGGGGCCGGCCGGCGGCGATCCGGGCCCGAAACAGGGTCAGGTGGATGGTGATGTCCG
The DNA here is from genome assembly GCA_902802805.1 of uncultured Eubacteriales bacterium. Classification (GTDB taxonomy): domain Bacteria; phylum Bacillota; class Clostridia; order Christensenellales; family CAG-138; genus RUG472. The sequence continues at coordinate 19,382 of CADCNE010000003.1, read as the reverse complement.
GGTACACATGGTCCACCTCCATGAACACGTCCCCGGGGACCACCGTGACGCCCAGCTCCTCCCGGCACTCCCGGACGAGGGCCTGCGCCTTGGTCTCCCCCGGCTCCACCTTCCCGCCCACGAACTCCCACAGGAGCCCACGGGCCTTGTTTTGGGGCCGCTGGCAGATCATGAACTTTCCGTTCTCCACCACCAGGGCCGCCACCACGTCCACCGCCATCTTACAGCTTCGGGATCACGTCCCGGATCAGGGCGGCCAGGGCGTCGTCGTTGTGGGAGGGGAGGATGTGGGCGCAGACCGCCTTCACCTCGGGGATGGCGTTCTCGGGGCAGCAGGGTATGTCCGCCGCGGCGAGGAGCTCCATATCGTTCCAGTAGTCCCCCACGGCGATGAGGGTCCGGCCTTCGTAGACGGGGAGCTTTCGCAGCAGATCCACACCGGTGCCCTTGTTCACGTCCTGGGGCAGCAGCTCCTGATACTTGCCGATCTTCACCACGTCCGTGGTCCCCTCCACCAGGGAGAGGCGCTTATCGTACCCCTTTTCCTTGAGGTACGCCCGCATCAGGGCCAGAGCGTCCACCTCCCGCTCCAAAAGGACCGTCTTGATCCAGGTCTTCTCAAGGAGCTGGTCCATGGGCAGGCGGGTGGTGGGCTGGTGGATGCGCAAAAATTCCGGGTCCGCCGTCTCGAGGGGCGAGGCGTAGTAGATGCCGTCGGTGGTGTAGACCTGCAGATCGAGCGGCCAGTCCATTTCCAGACAATGGAGCAGCACGTCCTTCGCGGCGTCCATGTCCATGGGGATGGCGCTGATGTATTTGCGGTGGACGAAATCGTAGACCGCCGCGCCGTTGAGGCACACGGAGGGGCCGTTGAGGGGTACGTCAGGCAGGTGCCGCCGGGCGTTCCGGGGCTCCCGGCCCGTGGCCACGGCGAAGAGGCCGCCCCCGGCGATGAATTCCCGGATGGCGGCGCGGGTGGTTTTAGAGACGTTCCCCCGGCTGTCGAACAGCGTCCCGTCCAGATCCGTCAAAATGGCAGCCCGATCATATCGCATGGCGCGCACCTCGCTTCAAACTTCCTTATTCTTCCTCGATCCGGGTGATGCTGGCGCCCAGAGCGTTGAACTTGTGCTCCAGGTGCTCGTAGCCCCGGTCGATGTACTCGATGCCCCGGACCTTGGTCTCGCCCTGTGCGGCGAGGCCCGCCACGATGAGGGCGGCCCCGGCGCGGAGGTCGGTGGCGTGGATATCCGCGCCCCGCAGGTTCTCCACGCCCCGGACGCGGGCCGTGCGCTTGCTGACGCTGATGGACGCGCCCATCTTGCGGAGCTCCTTCACGTGGTTGAACCGGTTTTCAAAGATGTTCTCCACCACCACGGAGTTGGAGGAGGCGGTGGCCAGATACGCCATCATGGGCTGCTGCAGGTCCGTGGGGAAGCCGGGGTACACGGCGGTCTTGATGTTCACGCCCCGGGGCCGCTGGTCCATCTTCACCCGAAGGTAGAATTCGCGCCCGTCGTCGCCCTCGATGATCTGGGCGCCGCTTTCGAGGAGCTTCGCCGTGATGGCCTCCATATGGGTGGGGATCACGTTCTTGATGATCACGTCGCCCCTGGTGGCGGCGGCGGCGATCATGTAGGTGCCGGTCTCGATCTGATCCGGGATCACGGCGTAGCTGCAGCCGTGGAGCTTCTTGCGGCCCTGGATGCGGATCACGTCGGTGCCCGCACCCTTGATGGAGGCGCCCATCATGTTGAGGAAGTTGGCCACGTCCACCACGTGGGGCTCCTTGGCCACGTTCTGCAGGATGGTCTGGCCCTCGGCACGACAGGCGGCCAGCATCAGGTTGATGGTGGCGCCTACGGACACGAGATCGAAGAAGATCTCCGCGCCCTTCAGCTTCTTGGCCTGGGCCCGGACCACGTTCCGGCTCTCGTCGATGTACACGTTGGCGCCCAGGGCGCGGAGGCCCTTGATGTGCTGGTCGATGGGCCTGGGGCCGATGACGCAGCCGCCGGGGAGCGCCAGCTCCACCTCGCCGTAAGCGCCCAGCATGGCGCCCAGCAGGTAGTAGGAGGCCCGCATGGCGCCGATCTCGGGGAAGGTGGCGTCCACGGTGGTGATGGGTTTGGGGTCCACCCGCATGCAGTCGCCTCGGGTGAAGTCCACCTGGGCGCCCATGCGGGAGAGGATGTGCTTCAGGGTCTGCACGTCCTGGATGGCGGGCAGATTCTCCAAGATACAGCATTCCCCGGCCAGGATCGCCGCCGGAATGATGGCCACCGCCGCGTTCTTCGCGCCGCTGATGGTCACCGTGCCCTCCAGCCGCCGTCCGCCCTGGATGCTGTAATACTGATTCATACAAAAACCTCCGCACTAAAGGAGTGAGTCGCTATCCTTAAATATATCGAATTTTCTCGTTCCCGTCAATCTTTTCCCGGTCAGGCCAGGTCGTACAGGAGGTCGTAGGCCTCGTACCAGCGGCGGAGGGTCCCGTCGTTGGCCCATTCGATGAGCTGGCTGTCAATGAGGGAGATGAGGTCCTTCTCCTCGCTGGTGCCGATCACGTGGTAGTCCACGGTGCCCAGGGCGTAGTTCGACAGGACCATGGCCTTTTCCCGGTGGGTGAGGGCCACGGACCGGGGCATGCACACCGCGTCCACGGACCCGGCCCGAAGGGCCACCAGCATGTCGTAGTAGGCCGCGTAGGTGACGATGATGAGGGCGTTCTCCTCGTCCTGCTGGTACTTGCTGAGCACGTCGCAGGCGGCGGTGTCGTGGAGGACCGCGATCCGCTTTTCGCCCAGATCCTCCCGGGCGGGGATGGCGTAGCCCATGATCACGCAGGGGTCCCGGTAGAAGGGGGTCTCGGTGGCGATATAGCTCTTGCCGCTGAGCTTTTCAAGGCTCATGATGGCGATGTCGATGTTCCCTTCGCTCATCTGCCAGGTCACCGTGTGCCGGGTGACGGTCTGGTTTTCGCACCCGTCGGCGCTGCTGAAGATGACCTCAGAAAGGGCGGCCGAGAGGGCCGGCTCGAGACCCGTGCCGTTCTGGTTCAGGCCGTAGATGTTCTCGTCGATGCCCACTCGCAGCGTGCCTTTTTTGCGGAGCACGTCGATCTCCGCGTTGTTCAAATAGCTGTCCGCCGGCTGGTTCACCAATATGGCCACCAAAATCACCGCCAGCATCCCCAGGCCGAACAGCAGCGGGCGCAGGGGCAGCTTCTCCTGCCAGTTGTTGGGCAGGAGGCGCCGGCGATGCTTTTGGACGGTTTTGTTGAATTTGGTTTCCACGGGGGGGTTGTTCCTTTTCTTTTCGTGAGAAAAGAAAAGGAACCGAAAAGAAAAGCAAACCTATTATTTAGAAGGGGGAGTCAGTAAAGCTACTCCGGTGGGGAAGGGCTCAACGAGCTTATCCAGCCGATGGACAGGCATATCCTTGTCCAGGGCCGCCAGGAAGGGCGCTTCGTCCGAGATCACCGCGAAGCTGTGGCCGGGGCAGCGGTAGTGCATGGGCACGGCCAGTTTCGGCTGCAGGGCCCTGATGGCCGCGGCCGCTTCCTCGCCGGTCAGGGTGTAGGTGCCACCCACGGGGATGAAGATCACGTCCGCGCCGGCGCAGGCCGCGATGAGGGCGGGGGTGGGCGCTTCACCGAGATCCCCCAGGTGGACGATCTTTTTGCCGTCCGCCTCGAAGACGTAGGCCCGGTTGTGGCCCCGCTTCTGGCCCTGGACCTCGTCGTGGAAGCAGGGGACGCAGGTGATCTTCACGTCCAGGAAGGTCACGGCCTTCTCCGAGTTCACGATCACATAGTCGCCCTTCACCTGAGAAAAGTCGCAGTGGTCCCCGTGCTCGTGGGACGAGGTGACCACGTCCGCCTTCTCCACGGGATGGGGCAGGATGTTCTGGGCGTAGGGGTCGGTGACGATCCGGGTGCCCGCAGCGGTCTCCAGCAGGAAGCTGGCGTGGCCCAAATAGGTGATCTTCATGGTCTTTCTCCTTTAAGTTTATATATGGCCGCCGCCGCGCCGCCGCAGCGGTTTTCCAGCGCGATCCGGTCCATGCCGGTAAGTTCGTGGGTCATGGTGAGGACCGCCCGCTCGTCCGCCTCCCGCCAGAACCCCCGGCGGTACGCCATGAACGCGGTCCACAGGGCCCGGCGCACGGGCTCCGCGTCCGGGCAGGGGGCGTCCCCCTTGCGCATGAGGATGCCCATCCGGTTCTCCACATAGCTGCCCCCGGGCCGGGTGTCGAGGGCTTTGGCCCAGGCGATAAGCTCATCGAACCAGGCGTTCGACAGCCAGAACAACAGCCAGCCGTTTTTCTCCCGGACTTCCCGCACCTGGGGACAGGCGGGCAGATCTTCTGTCAGTTTCGCTGCCGCCTCCTTCGCGCCGCCCTGCACGAACACGCCCAGGGACAGCTGTCCCTCATCCCGGGGCAGGCGAAAGTCCGACGCCTGTACGGCGGTCCCCGCGGCGGCGCTGACCCAGGCGGCCAGGGCCTCCGTCAGGGCAGAATACATATCTTCCATGGATAGAGCATACCCAAAAACGCCCTTTCCGTCAAGGACGGGTTTGGGCCCGCCCGGCTCCGGCTATACTGTGCCTATGAAACGAACGGTGCTTATATTGCTTTCCATTTGCCTGCTTCTGGTCCTGACACCGGGGAAAGCCCTGCCCGCCGGGGCCACGGAAAGGGGCGTACTGCGGCTCCATATCCTGGCCAACAGCGACAACCGATTGGACCAGGCCCTGAAGCTCCGGGTCCGGGACGCCCTGGTGCCCCTCTTTGAGGCGGCGGCCAGCTATGAGGACGCCCGGGCCTTCGTCCTCGATCACGGGGCGGAGCTGCTGACCGTCTGCCAGAGGACCCTGACTGCCGCCGGAGCCCCTTACGGGGCCCAGCTGCTGCTGGGCGAAAGCGATTTCCCGGACCGGGTCTACGGCGGCGTCCCCTTCCCCGCCGGGACCTACGACGCCCTTCAGATCGTCCTGGGCGCGGGCGCGGGCCACAACTGGTGGTGCGTCCTGTTCCCGCCCCTCTGTGTGGTGACCCGAGACGGTGCGGCCCCGGACCCGGACGAGGGCATCACCTTCGAGAGCGACATCCTGGCGTTCCTGCGCCGGTGCTTCGGCGGCAGAACATAAGAGAACGTCCTGCTTCTGTTGAAAGCTTCTTCTATCTACCTTTGGCAGAGATCGTCCATCTCCCGCTGCAGCAGGCGAAACACGTTGGCGACAAGGTACCCATCCGCCACGGCGTGGTTCATGCGCACGGTGACGGGCATGAGCAGCCGCCCGTTCTCCTCCCGGTACTTCCCCCAGTTGACGATGGGCGCCAGATACAGATACCCGTCCGGCAGTTCGAGGTGCAGGGCGTCGTAGGAGACCCAGGGGATATAGGAGGCGTCGAACCAGTTGGGATGGCCGGCCGTATCGAGGCCGTACTCCCTGGTCCCCTTCGCCCGTTCCAGATCGGCGACGGCGTTCTGATAGAAGGTCTCGTAGTCCTCGCAATAGGTGGAATACACCGGCGTGCAGGTCTCCGTGTCCTCATGGAACACGTACTGGGCGGGATGGACCGCGTCGTAGCAGATGAGCTCCCCCGTCTGCCACAGATACCCCATCCGGTAATCCTCCCGGGAGTTCATCACCTTCGCAAGGACATACAGGAAGTTGATGTAAAACTTGCTGCCCGTCCGCCTGGACCAGGCCACGAGATCCGTCACGTCCACCCGGGCCGTCATGGAGAGGGAGCATTTGCAGTCCTCCGAGAAGTGGCGGAACACCCCTTTGCGGTAATAGCTGCTTCTATCGATCACCTTGTAGCTCATAGTCGCCTCCTGTTTACCTGCGTTTTCGAATATCGGTCAGGGAATTGGAGAGCATGTTCAAAGCGAACTTCTGCACCTCCTTGTCCCGGCCCAGGGAACGGACCAGATCGAGGGCGCTCCTGAGCCGCATCTCCGTGAGGTCCGTCAGGGTGAACGCGCCGGTGGAGGTCATGATATCGAACAGGTCCTCGATGAACGCTTCCCGCTCCTGCTGGCTCATGTGGGCCACGGTCTCGTCCATGGCCCGGTTGAACAGGACGCTGCTGGAGCTCAGCCCCCTGGCTCGCACGAAGCCGGTGCCCAGCACCTTCCAGGTGAAGCCGTCGTGGGCCTTGGCCCCGAAGCTGTCGCAGGCCGCCACCTCCGGCTCCTTCCCAGTGGAGAGGAGCATGCCCACGATGGAGTTCTCCGGGACGATGGAATGGAGCCGGGGCAGGATGCGCCGATACCCCTCCTGTTTCAAAAAAGCGTCCTGAAAGCCGGGGCCGTCGAAATCGTACACGGCGATGATCCGATCCTGCATCTTTTGGGGCAGCAGGGACGCGGCGTAGACGGCCAGGTTCCCGCCCTTCGAGTGGCCGCACACGATGAAGCTGCCCTCATAGGCAGCCATGGCCCACAGGAGATATCGGAGGGCGTCCGCCTGGGCCGGGACGGTGTCCATGACGGCCATGTGAAAGTTCTCCTTCCAGGCGTGGAGGGTGTCGTCGGTGCAGCGAAAGGTGACGCACCGGGGCCCATCCAGGATGCGGACGGTCAGGGCGGAGAACTGCTCCGTGTTCTCGTGGTCGTCGATCCGCCAATAGCCGGAGAGGGTCAGCGACCGGAAGCGGGGCACGGTGGGCAGCCGGTAGAAGCTCTCCATGACCAGCGGGGATGTGGCCACGCCCAGGGGCGCGCCGCTCTTCTCCGTCTGAGCCCGATACCCGTCCACCACCTCTTTTAAGGGCACCTCCCGCCCATCGGCGGGCACCAGGCCTGTCAGGTCCGGGCAGCCGATCTTGGAGATGAGATACAGATCCGCTTCGTTGACGGGATCGAGTGCAAAGCTCAGATCCCCCCGCCAATCGAGATAATCCAACAGGAATGCCATACAAGCTCCTTTCTCTTGGGGTCACTGCCCGGCCCAGGGCTTCTTCCCGTCCAGCCAGCCTTTTTCCTTCCAGTAAGCGGTCTCCACGGGCGCGGAGTTCCAGCCCTTCTTCTGGAGCATGCCCATCATCCGAAACAGGAACCGGGTCCGGATGCCCACGGCCGGCGCTTTGTCGGTGGAAAGCTGCTTTGCGATGCGGGCGGCGTCCTTTTCGATCTTCGCCTTCTTCTTGCGGTCGACCCCTTCCCAGTTCATGGCCTGGACCGACAGGCCGTATTTCACGATCTTCGGCACGCCCATATAGACCAGGGCGTCCTGCACGTCCTTCATGGCGGAGCCCGTGCCCGTGCCCGCCGCGGTGGAGACGATGAGGGCCCGCTTGGTGAACATGGACGCCATGGGCCGATGGGACATCCAGAGGTCGAAGGTGAGGTCGATGAAGGCCTTCAGCGGCGCGGACACGTGCATGCAGTAGGTGGGCGTGGTGACCACCAGCAGGTCGGCCCCGTCCATGGCGTCCAGGATCACCTTCTTTTCCTCATAATAGGGGCAGGCGGCCGCGTCCTCGATGCACCGGTAGCAGCCCAGGCAGAAGTGATCGAGGTCCTTCGGAAAGAAGAACTCCGTGACCTCCTTGTTCCCCTCGATCCTGTCGATGACGGCGCGGCCGATGTGGTAGCTGCTGCCCCTGTGGTTCTGCCCGTTCAGCATGACGATCTTCATGTCCTGCTCTCCTTCGTTTTCTGGCTCTGTCCCGATGAATGACTCGCCGGGATCTACGTGTCGATCCGGATCAGTTCCCGGATGGCCTTGTTTCGATAGGTCAGATCCGCCCGGGCAGCGAAGCCGTTTTTCTCCCAAAAAGCGTTGCCGTCCGCGTTTTTAGAGAACACCACCAGGGCGACTTTGTTGATCCCCAACGCCTCCAGGGCGTCCATGGCCCGCTCCACCAGCTTCGTGGCGATCCCCTGACGTCGGCAGGCGGGGCGTACGGCGGTATGATAGATGTATCCCCTTCTGCCGTCGTTTCCGGCGAGAATGGCCCCCACGATCCCCTCCTCCGTTTCCGCCACAAAGCAGGTCCCGGGGTTCCGCTGCAGAAACTTTTCTATGCCTTCCCTGGAATCGTCCAGGTCGTTCAATCCCATGCCGGCGCAGGACAGCCACAGGTCATAGACCTGTTCATAGTCCTGCCCACCCATGTTTCGGATCGTCATCCTCGGCCTCCTTCCCGCGTGTCCCGCCGCACAGGGATCACCAGCGCTTCATGTTCGTCTCGAACTTGCCGATATAGGCCCGTTTCAGTTCCTCCGGGGAGACGCCGTAGCAGAGGAGCACGTCGGTATAGTACATGAGCACGTCCGCCAGTTCCTCCACCAGATGCGCCCGCAGCGCCTCGTCCCGGCTGGCGGCTTCCCCGCCGTGCTTCTTGACGATATCCACCACCTCGCCGATCTCCCCGATCATCCAAAGCAGCTGGTCCTTCCCCCGGTCCGGGCAGACGGGCGGCCAGATGTCCCTGTATTTCTCCTGCAGCGCGCGCTGCATGTCCTGCATCTCCCGGACGCTGAGATCCTCCATCCCGATCCTCCTCCCGGCAGTCCCTGCCCATGTTTTCCCCCATTATACCCCCTTCGGCCCCATTAGACAACAAGGGAAACGTCCCCTTGCCTCCCCTTCGCTTTCGTGCTATGATGAAAAAAACAAATACCGGTCATCGGAGGACAGTACGCCGTAGCGTAGGGGATCGCAAAACGAAGGTTTTGCGGGGCCGCCTGTCGGATAAGATGTCGAGTGAGCTCGGGACATGGGGCTGAGTAGGCCTGTGTCGCCGAGCTTTGATTTATGAAAGGAGAAAGAGAAATGGCAAACATCACATTGACGCGGTTGACAGAGGACGACCGGGAGCGGTTCATTTTGGACAACCAGCGGGCATTCAAGTTCGGCGCAATGGAAGAGTTCGGGAACCGCGACGACCACATGGAGGAGGACGGGGAGATCATTTCCCGGAGGACCATCGAAGACAGCATCGACGGCGGCGTGGCCTACCGCATCCGGGAGGACGGCCGCATCGTGGGCGGGCTGGTACTGACCATCGACGAAAAGACCCAGCGCAACCATCTGGACCTGCTGTTCGTGGACCCTGACGCCCACAGCAAGGGGATAGGCTATGCAGCGTGGCAGGAGGTGGAGCGCCTGTATCCCGAAACGGAGGTCTGGGAGACATGCACCCCCTACTTCGAGACCCGGAACATCCACTTCTATGTAAACAAGTGCGGTTTCCATATCGTGGAATTCTTCAACGCCCATCATCCCGATCTTCACGACCCGGAGACCGGTGAAGAGAACAATTATGAGGGAGAAGACTTTGACGGCATGTTCCGCTTCGAGAAGCGGATGAAGTGACCGATCCTCATCATGGCAAAAAACAGGTTATTGACATAAGTCGAAATCGGGTGTAGTATCATAATTGACATATGTCATTTAGGAGGGACCATGGCAAGACCGACACGCTGCCGCCGGATCGAGCGGCTTCCGGAATACCGCAGCTTTTCGCCGGACGACGTACATGCGGCCGAGAGCGTCCGCATGACTGTGGACGAATTCGAGGCCCTGCGGCTGCTGGACGACGAGGGACTGACCCAGGAAGGGTGCGCCGAGCGGATGAACGTCGCCCGGACCACCGTCACGGCCATCTACGACAGTGCCCGGCGGAAGGTGGCGGACGCCCTGGTCCACGGCAAGCGGCTGCTGATCACCGGCGGCTGCTGCGCCTTCGAACCGGTCGAACTCACACAACCCATCATGGAGAAAGGAAACAACAGCATGAGGATCGCAGTCACCTATGAAAACGGGGAGGTTTATCAGCACTTTGGCCATACGGAGCAGTTCAAGCTCTACGACGTGGCAGACGGCGCCATCATCGCCGAGCAAGTGGTGGACACCAACGGCAGCGGCCACGGAGCCCTGGCCGGCTTTCTGCAGGCGGCCCGGGTGGACGCTCTGATCTGCGGCGGCATCGGCATGGGGGCCCAGATGGCGCTCGCCGACGCCGGCATCCGGCTCTACGCCGGAGTCCAGGGTTCCGCCGACGCGGCGGCCAAAGCTCTGGCCGAAGGGAATCTAACCTATGACCCCGACGCCCGCTGCGACCACCACGGCCATCACGGCGAGGGCCACGAATGCGGTCACCATCACGGCGAAGGTCACGAGTGCGCTCATCATCACGGCGAAGGCCACGAGTGCGGCCACGAGGAAGGCGACGAAGGCTGCCGCCGTCATCACGAGGGCCAGGGCCACTGCGCCGACCATCACTGTCACGGGAATTGATGACCTGATCCAACATATGAACCAGGGCCCCGGGAGGTGTTTCCCGGGGCCCTGACTTTGGCCTGAATTCGTCACTTGCTCGCTTTCAGCGTATAGGTGTGTCCCCAGCTATTCAGGACGGCGACGGAACCAAAGCCCGCCGCCAGCAGGGCCTTGGTCTCATGGGCCACGGTGAGAGGCGTGTCGTAGTGGTAAAAGACGTTGTCCGGCAGGTTCTGCTCCCGTTTCAGCCGCAGGAGCTCCGTCCGGCAGGCCCGTTCCTCCGCCTCGGTGGCGGCGAAATAGTCCGTCAGGATAAAGAAGCCGCCGGGCTTCAGGGCCTTGTGCAGCTTGGCGTACAGAGGGATCTTCTCCGCCTGGGTGAAATGGTGCAGGGACTCCACGGACACCGCGGCGTCGAAGGCCTCCTCCCCCAGGGGCACGTCGAAATAGGACCCCAGGATCAGGTCCAGCGATTTGTCGGTAAACTTTTTTCTGAGCTCCTCCAGCATCCCGGGGGCCAGGTCGATGCCCGTGACGCGGGCCGTGGGAACGAGTTCAAAATAGTACCCCAGCTCCAGGCCCGTGCCGCAGCCCAGATCGAGGACCGTCGCCCCGGCCTCCCGGGGCAGCTGCCCGGCGGTGAAGGGATAGAACTCCGCCGCGTCATCGATGGTATTCAGCTGGTGCGCCTCGTAGCCCCGGATCCGGGCATCGAAGAATTCCCCCATCTTTTCCAGCATATCTGTCGCCGACCTCCTTACGGGTGATCCGAATTCATTTCGTCCACCTTTGCGGTGGGCTTGACGGTCATCTCCGCCCATGCCGGCAGGAACCCGCTGCGGATGGCGTTCCTGACGGACCGGATATTGGACCAGGCGGAGCAGTAGAACGGGACTTTGCCCCGCGCCAGGATCTCCACGGCCAGCCGGGAGGTGAGTGCGGACCCGACCCCCTGTTTCCGATAGTCCGGCAGCACGTCCACGCCGATCTGCCACATCCTGTCCGCGTCGGCCGAGCACCCCGCCAGCCCTATGAGCTTTCCCGCCTCATAGGCCCCCACGCCCAAAACGTCCAATTCCTTCCGGTCCCGGCACAGGGCGTTGGACCATTCCGGCTCATACAGCCCTTCCAGCTCGGCTTTCTCCAGCAACCGGAGCTCATAGAGGCAGGGCCGCTGCCTGAGTCGGTCAGGATCGGGCAGATAATATTCCGCCATAAAGCACACGGTCTGCCCCAGGGGTTCCAGCCGCCGATTCAGCCAGCGCAGGTTGGGCGTCTCAAAGCAATGATAAAAGTCGAACCGGCCCACATACGCCTGCACGATATCGAACAGCTCCTCCGTAGCCGCGGCCACCACGTTGCTGCCGTAGGAAACGAAGTTGGCGCCGATGGGGAGCCGGTAATACCTCTTGGCCTTCGCGCCCAGCCGGAAGGGAACGACCATATTCCTGTCCGAAAGAAAGTCCGCCGCCCCGCAGCCCATATCCTCCGCGGATTGCTCCATGGCGATCCGCAGCATGTCCCGATCCGTCATCTGTACGCCCCCCTGTTCTCGCCTCCGTCGAGAAGCCACATGCGCCCCAACGCCCGTTTGCCGTCCCCATCGAGAAAGATGGCGCTCTCGTCCTCCATGGCGACGATGGGATGAGCCCGGGACAGCTCCTTGAGCAGCGGGACGAACCAGTCGCCCTCGGTGTAGTGGGACTTGATCGTGATGTCCGCGAGGCCCAGCCCCTCATAGAAGGCTTTCGAATCCCAGATCTCGGCCACCTGTTTGCCCATGTTCATGGCGCCCGCGCTGACGCCCAGGATCACGGCGCGACTCTCCCGCAGCGGGGAAACGAGCCCCAGATCCCGGATCAGCGCCATCTGCGCCACGGGATCGCCCCCCATCAGAAAGACGCAGCCCGCCGCCCGCACCAGCTCCGCCGCCTCCGCCGGGCTTGTTCTTCTGTCTATCACGAAATGCGATGCAAACCCCATGCCCCGCTCGGCGAACATCTGATGCATCCCGTCGCTGTCCTCGTCGTTCCGGGCGTGATCCTCGGGCCAGGCGCTGATAAAGACCAGCCGCCCCCGCACGGGAAGATTCTCTCGAAGCACTTCGGCGATCTCATCCGTAAAATGATGGGTGGGGAACCCGCTGAAGAATCCCAAAAGTTTTGCGTTCATGCCTGTTTTTTCCTCCTTGGCCCCCCTCTGGGTCAGGTCGTGATGATATCGGGGAAGTTGCCCCTAAGAAAGTGCCGGTACTCGGGATGGTCCGCCGCGCCCTCGTATTCCTCCAAAATGGTCCGGCGGTTCCATTCCCGCATCTTGTCCGACATCTGTTCATACCGCAGGATGCGGATGAGACCGCTTCTTTCCGCTTCCAGGATGGCCTCATAGGCGTCCGGCACGAACTCCACCCCCGCCACGGCCACCGGTTCGCTGCTGGTGACGCCGTCGGGGATCTGTAGGGCGAAGCCGGAGTCGGTGACCGCCTCCGCCCGGTAGATGTACCCGGACACCCCCTTGTAGGTCTTCTCCAGGGCGTCGGGGTAGTATTCCTCCAGGCGCTGGATGCCGTCTTTGTCAAAGCCGTAGGGGCCCCACTTCTGCCACCGCCCCGCATAGGCGAACCCCGTTTCCCGGCAATACTTCTCGACGGCGTTGCTCAAATACACCAGCACGTTCTCCCGCTTCTTGGAGAAGTAGATCAAGGGGACGCCGTGATTGGATATCCTGGGTTCCAGCTGCCGAATGCCCTCGACGGGGGATGCGTGATAATACATGGACTAACCCTCCGCTTCGTATCGGAACCCATCCGGTATGCGGATATAGGCCCGGATATGCTCGTCCAGGGGGCGCTCCATCAGAGCGGACACGTTGTTCACGTTGCCCTCCGCCGCCAAAATCGCTTGCCCTCTATTCTCAAGGACGATCCCAATATGGTCGTGCGGTGCGTTCTCGAAGACCCGGTCGTAGAGGACGATGTCGCCCGGTTCCGGCGTAAAGCCGTCGCCTCGATGATACTCGATCCGCGGATCGCCCACTGCCCACTCCTCCCAGGCGATGCAGCCCGCCAGGTGGCAGGACCGGCACTCCTTCGGGCGAATGGGGAGGTCGAAACCCGCCTCCCGGCAGCAATAATAGACGAAGGCCGCGCACCACAGCCCGTCCGCCTCCTCCACTTTCCACGTGGGAAAGGGCGCCACGATGGGCCCCAGGTTGGATGCCTTTCCGTCCGCCGCCCCGTGAAAGGGGATCAGCGCCATTTCCCTGGCTGCATGGGCCAGATGCTCTCTTGTTGCTTCTTTCATATGTCCCTCCCGGGATCCCGGATCGACCAAGGGCTACAGCTTCAGCACGGCGGAGACCTCGTCCCCTTCCTCGTAGTACCCTGGCTCGTTGAGCTCCGTGAAGCCGAAGGCGCGATAGAATTCCCGGGCCACCTGGTTTTTCATATAGTAGGACAGGACGCAGTATTCCGCCTCCCCGCAGGGAAAGGTTCGAATGAAGTCGATGGCCAGCTGCAGGGCCGCCCGCCCGTAGCCCCGATGCTGGTACCGCTTGTCGATCATGAACCGCCAGATGTAATAGAAGGGCTTGCCCTTGTAGAACTTGTAGTCCTCGCTGCTCAGCCAGGCATCCCGCCCATAGCCGGTCCAGTCGTCGTCGTAGTCGATCATGATGAACCCCACCGGGGTCTTCCCCCGGTAGATGGCGAAGGGAAACACCGGGTCCCCATCCGCCAGGGTGGCGTAGGCAAGGGCCAGGCTTTGCTCGTTGCTGCCCAAAAAATGCTTCTGGTCCCTGGCCACCCGGAGTTTGAGGACCTTGCCCACGTTGTCATAGGTTATTCGTTCCAGGTGTATCTGTTTCTGTTGCATAATTCAGTCCCCTATGTCTCCTGTCGCTCAAAGATGCTTGTGCATCACGTACCACCTGGGCTGATCCTCGAAAACGACGCTGACCGTGTAGCCGTGCTTTTGGAAGAAAGCCGTCTGCCCGGCCATCCCGGCGGTGGTCGCAAGATAGGCGCCCTGCTCCTTCGCCTCTCGCTCGATCGTATTGAGGAGGCAGGAACCGACGCCCCGACCGCGACAGGGCTCGTCCACCCAGAAGACGTCGATGTGCAGGGTGTCCCAGCCGCTGACGCCCGCGACGCAACCGGCGACGATGCCGCCCTTTTCGTCCACCGCCTTCCGGTCCAGATCCAGGTATTCGTGGCTGCGGGGGGCGAAGGTACGGTTGTACGCTTCCAGCCGGTGGTTGATGACCGCCCCATCCGCCTCGCTGCCGGGCCTGATCTTGAATCCGGCATGGTCAGCAACGCTGCCCCCTGCCTGGCCGTCGAGGTTTTTTACCAGGGTGTAGCTTTCGTGTCCCCTGGGCCAATCCCGCACGGTGCCGACGAGCTGAAAGCTCTGCCGCTCGAACAGCCGCCGGGCCGTCTGAAACTCGAAGGTGTACGCATTCACCAGGGTACGGCAGCCCTTCTCCCGCGCCGCCTGCTCCGCCGCGCGGATCAGCGCGGAGCCCATGCCCTGCCGACGGTACCGCTCGTCCACCCACAGGCGCTCGAACTCGGCGGTCTTCGTTTCGTCGATGTCCAGGACGCATCCGCCGATGATGGCCCCCTGCTCGTCGGTGACCTTGAAAACCAGCTGTTCCTCCCGGGCGTTCTCGGCAACAGGCACGGCTTCAAAGGCCTTTTCCCAAATATACTCTATGTCGCTCTCCCCGCAGGAGCTGATCTCATACTTCATCGTTTGCTCCGCTGATCCCGATCTGTGGGCATGATCCCTTATTCCGACAGATCGATGTCCGGGGCGATGAGCAACGTATAGCCGGGGTAGGCGGTCAGGACCTGGTTGCGGATACGGTCCAGGATGGCGCCGCTGTCCGCGTCGAAGGAGAACACCACGTCAAAGCGCATGTCTCTGGTCTCCGGGTTCAGGTAGAAGCCGTGGAACTGGAGCACCCCCTCCTGAGAAAGAACGATGTCCCTCACGGCGTCCCGGATATGGGCCGCCTCGTCGTCGCCGGTGTTGTAGGAATAGACGCCCACGCCCGCCAGGATGACGCCGGTCTCCCGGTACACCCGGGCCTGCATGCTGCGGGTCATGCGGTCGATGTCGGCGGCGGTGGCCGTATCCGGCACCTCGATGTGGACGGAGGCGTAGTTCCGGTTGGGGCCGTAGTTGTTGAGCAGCAGGTCGTAGGCCCCGCGGACGCCCTCCTCCTCGATGATCAGCTTCTTGATGTGAACGGCCAGCTCCGGGTCCGTGCGCTGGCCCAGGATGTCGTTGACGGTGTCCAGCATCATCTCGATGCCCGCCTTGATGATGAACCCGGCGATGACCACGCCCACGTAGGCCTCCAGGGAGACGCCGGTGGTCATTTGGATCACCGCCGACAGGAGCACGGAAGCTGACAGGACCGCGTCGAACAGGGCGTCCTTGCCGGAGGCCACCAGGGATGCGGAATCCTCTTTCTTCCCCTGGGCGCTGACGAACCGGCCCAGGATCACCTTGACCACCACGGCCACGGCGATGAGGACGAGGGACAGCACGGAATACTCCGCCGCCTCGGGGGAGATGATCTTCTTGACGGACTCCACCAGGGCCGTGATGCCCGCGTAGAGCACCAGGCCGGAGACGATCATGGCCGACAGGTACTCGATGCGGCCGTAGCCCAGGGGGTGCTTCTTGTCGGGGCGCTTGCCCGCCAGCTTCGCCCCCACGATGGTGATGACGCTGGACAGGGCGTCGGACAGGTTGTTCACCGCGTCCAGCACTACGGCGATGGAGTTGGCGAGGAGGCCAACGGTGGCTTTGACCGCCGCCAGCAGCACGTTGGTCACGATGCCGATGAGGCTGGTGCGGACGATGATCTTGTTTCTGTTCTGTTCGTTCATGCTAATTTCTCAATCAGTTCATGCAGTAGGGAATACAGCCGCGCCGCGTCCTCGGGGGCGAGGGGGATGCAGCTGCCCACCTTCCCGGGAATGGCCTGGGCCTGCTCCCGCAAAGCGAGGCCCGCTTCCGTGGGGGCCACGGTGACGCTGCGCTCGTCCGTTTCACTCCGTTTGCGGGTGATCAGCCCCTTTTTCTCCATGCCCTTCAAGAGCGGCGTCAGCGTGCCCGTGTCGAGATACAGCCGCTCGCCCAGGGCCTTGACGCTCATGCTCCCCGCCTCCCACAGGGCCATCATGGCGATGTACTGGGTGTAGGTGAGGTCCAGTGCCGAAAGGTAAGGATGATACAGCCGGATGACCTCCCGAGACGCCACGTACAGCGGGAAGCACAGCTGGTTTTCCAGCTTCAGCGGATCGAGATCGCTCATGCTTCCACCAGTTCTTTGACGGCCTTTTTGACCTCGGCCATATCGGCCGTGGGCTCGAAGCGGGCCGTCACGTTGCCTTCCCGGTCCACCAGGAACTTGGTGAAGTTCCACTTGATGTCCGGGTTGTTCTTGTAGTTCTTGTCCCGCATCTTCAGCATGGCGCTCATGGCCATGGCCGTGGCGCCCTTGCCGAAGCCCTCGAAGCCCTTCTGCTGCTTCAGCCAGGCGTAGAGAGGGAGCTCGTTTTCCCCGTTCACGTCGGACTTCTTCATCTGGGGGAATCGGGTGTTGTAGTGCAGGGTGCAGAACTCGTGGATCTCCTCGTCCGTGCCCGGCGTCTGCCCGGCGAACTGGTTGCAGGGGATGTCCAAAATCTCGAACCCCTTGTCGTGCAGCTCCTCGTACATCTCCTCCATGGGCGCGTAGTGGGGCGTGAAGCCGCAGCCCGTGGCCGTGTTCACCACCAGCACCACCTTGCCGCGAAACGCCTCCAGAGAAAACTCGTCGCCCTTCCTATCCAGCACCTTGAAATCGTAGAAACCCATTGCTTTTACCTCCTGATTATTTGAATCAATTATATTGTATACAATATAAATAGGATTGTCAAGAGCCTTTCCCCGGTCATTGCGCTTTTTCTCCCCAACTGGTATACTGAAAACAAGAAACAAGGAGTTGTGTCAAATATGGAATTCGCCCCCATTCAGCCCCATCAGGACGCCGCCATGGCCGCCATCGTTCGGGCGGCCCTGAAGGAGCACGGCCTGGACAAGCCGGGGACGGCGTACTTCGACGCGTCGCTGGACCACCTGAGCGCCTATTATGACCGGCCCGGCCGGGCCTACTACGTGCTGCTGGACGGTGAGACGGTGGTGGGCGGCGTGGGCGTGGCCGAGTTTGAGGACCTCCCCGGCGGCTGCGAGCTGCAGAAGCTGTACCTGGCCCCCGCGCTCCGGGGCCAGGGTCTCGGCAGCCGCATGATCCGCTTCATCGAGGACCGGGCCCGGGCGTTGGGCTATCGGCAGATCTATCTCGAGACCCACACGGCACTGCAGGCGGCCCTCCGCGCCTACGAGCGCTGCGGCTACCGCTCCATCCCCCGCCCCTCCTCCGTCATCCACACCACCATGGATCGATTTTACCTGAAGGAACTGTGATATTTTACTTTGTTCTTTTCGATCACCTTTCATTCGATACCATACGCTTCCGTACATGTCCCCGCGAAACGTGCCGCGCTTTTTCGTGCGGCGGAAGGGAGTGCCTACAAACATTTTGTTGTGGAACAATCAAATATTCGTTGTTTGCTTTTTGTGTCGCTGTCCTGTAGAATAAGGCCGCAAACAGAGGAAACGACCCATCGCGCCCCACGGCATCGGCCGGGCGGCAGAGCGAACGGGCACCATGTACGGCAAACTTTCCTTCATATAGATCTCTCCTGAAATGAATAAGGCCCGCCGAAGGGATGATCGGCGGGCTTTGTTCTGTTTTTATATCTGTGCGGTTAATCTGTCGAAAAAGGGGGTATACTGGGGGAACAGAAAGGAAACAGAAACATGAACATGCGGCAAAAAATGATCGGATATAGGAACGGAGGCAGACGATGAGCCCCCGGGTGCGGATGCGGCGGCTGGGCGTGGTGCTGGCGGTGCTGCTGGTGGTGCTGCTGCCCCTCGCGGCGGACGCGGCGGTGCTGAAGAAGGGCTCCCGGGGCGACGAGGTGGTGACCCTGCAGAAGAAGCTGAAGCAGTGGGGCTACTACGACGGGGCTGTGGACGGCGTCTTCGGCTCGGGTACGGAGAAGGCGGTGCAGTATTTCCAGCGGAAGAACGGCCTCGTTGCAGACGGCGTCGTAGGCGCCAAGACCGCGGCGGCCCTGGGCATGACCCTGTCCGGCGGCGGCTCCTCCGCCTCCGACAGCTCCTCAGACCGCAACGTGCGGCTCCTGGCCGCCTGCATCTACGGCGAGAGCCGGGGCGAGCCCTACAAGGGCCAGGTGGCCGTGGGCGCGGTGATCCTGAACCGGGTCAAATCCAGCAAATTCCCCAACTCCATCGCCGGCGTCATCTACCAGTAGATATACTGTGAACGGTGGTTTTCCTAACTGCCAAATA
Organism: uncultured Eubacteriales bacterium; assembly: GCA_902802805.1. Lineage (GTDB taxonomy): Bacteria > Bacillota > Clostridia > Christensenellales > CAG-138 > RUG472. Next base: position 700 of record CADCNE010000003.1, on the reverse strand, counting down.
CGAAATGGCTGCGGCGGAACGGTTGCGGGACCAGCGCACAGCAGGCAAAAAGAATTGCAACATAGGCACTATACCACATCGACGGAAAAAAGAAAAGGGTCTCGATGAAAGAAAGGAGAAAACTTATGAACATGACGCGGATCATTCGGAACACAGTCTATCAGGTGAAGGTCTACAACGACCGGCAGGACGACATCTCCATGGAGGACGCCATCCTCCGCCTGATCCTCAACCAGCCCACCCTCCGACGGGAGCCCCCGGCCCCGACAGCCGCCCTCGAAAAGGCGATCGTCTGAGGGCGCACCAGTGGCATCCTAATAAGTCCCCGTACCTCAGCAGGATAGAGGATCTGCCTCCTAAGCGGAAGGCCGTGGGTTCGAATCCCGCCGGGGAGGCCAAAAAAGCCCCTGATTTAGGGGCTTTTTTCAATTCTCTGTTTCAACAAAACTGGGTTTGAAAGAGTTTTGACTGCACTTTTGACTGCACTTTTTGATATTATCTATTACCCATAATCTATTGCTTTTTATACTCCCAAAAAGTATAATCATTCTGGTCACAGACTCTGATAGAAAGGTGTACGAAAATGGCTGTTTCTTTTGAGGGAAAAACGGCTCTTGTCGCCAACATAGATCATGGTGACGGCACTGGAGTAATAGACGAAGAGGCTGAATTTGACAGCCCCGAAACAGTGGAGGCGATA
>CADCNE010000002.1 GCA_902802805.1 uncultured Eubacteriales bacterium | reverse complement strand
GCCGCCACCGTCAGCAGCAGGATGACGCCGCTGATGACCGCGATCAGGATGATTTGCTTTCGTGTCAGTTCCATGGAAAAGGACCTCCAACCCCCGTGCTTTTCGCCTATTCTGTCCCGACGGGCGAGGTCCTATTCCTTCTTATGCGTTTGATTTATAAATATGCGGTCTATACGGCCAGTCTATTCATATCCAGCGAGGCGATCTCATGGAGCAGGGCCAGGATGGAAGGCCGCGTTTCCTCTTTATCCAGCCGCTTTTCAAAGGCGCTGGCGTAGGGCCATTGGGAGGCGAGGACGATCCAGGCGTAATCACGGAGGGCGGCCCGCTCCGCGTCCGTGGCGTGATAGACCTCCAGCAGCATGCCGGCGTTCTTTCGATAGCTCGCCAAGGCTTTCTCAAGGGTTTCTTCGACTTCGATGGGCTTGTCGTGCATGACGTCCAGGTCGAAATCGGCGTTGTTAGCGATCAGGTTCACGCAGACGTCCGTGCCGGCCAGGTTGAAATCGATGAGCCCCACCAGGTGTTTGTCCTCGCTGACGAGCACGTTGCCAAAGCCCTCGTCCCCCTGGGTCACGCACCGGGGCAGGTCCTTATACACCGCCAGGAGCCGGGCCCGGACCGCCTCGTTCTTCGCGATAAGCTCCTGAGCCAGGCCGTCCTCCCCAATCTTGCGCAGGGCGGCAGTCAGGTTATTCATGTTCCACTGCTTCTCGTCGCAGCCCTCCACCACGTCGTAGGGGCACAGGTCGAAGAGGCTGTACATGCCCATGATGGGGATCAGGTCCACGCCCCTGTACCGCTCCATGAATCCGGCAATGGACAGGCATACTTCCTGCCGCAGGGCGTCCTTCTCCTCTTCGGTAAGCTCCGCCTCGTCTGCCAGGGGCAGGTCCGCGTATTCGGAAAGATACGCCGTGAACACGCCCCAGCCGTGGAAGAACAGCCCGTCCGTCCCCGGCAGGAATGCGGGGCAGCGGAGGCCGAAGTCTGCGTAGCGGGCGATGAGCCGGTTCATGTCATGGAGCCGGGCCTCCGTCATCTCAGGGGCGTTGGTGAGCCGCAGCACGAACTTTTTATCGATGATATAGTTCCAGCGGATGTCCGCCTCGTCGTGGGAGGTGTCGACGAGGCCCACGCTCTCCATGCCCTTAACGCCGTACAGGCCGAGCAGGGACAGCAGCTCCTCCCAAGCAGGATGATCAAAGGTCTGTGAACAGGCCTTCGTCTTGTTGAGTTCTTCGATCCGGCCCATTCTTACCTCATCCGCTCCAATATGGCGTCCAGCAGAGCGTCGGCAGCCGCGTCCTTGCTCAGCAGGGGCAACTCAGTCATGCCGTCGGGGGTAATGAGGGTCAGGATGTTGGTGTCCACGCCGAAGCCGGCCCCCGCCACCTTCACGTTGTTGGCGGCGATCATGTCCAGGTGCTTCTTTTCCAGCTTTTTACGGCTGTTGGCCACCATGTTCTCCGTCTCCATGGAAAAGCCGCAGAGGAACTGGCCGGGGCGCTTTCCTTCGCCCAGGGTGCCCAGGATATCCTTCGTGCGCTCCAGGGGGATGGTCATGTCCCCTTCCTTCTTCTTGATCTTGTTGTCGGCCACGGAAGCGGGGCGATAGTCCGCCACGGCGGCGGCCTTGATGATGATGTCCATGTCGGGAGCCCGACCCGTCACCGCCTCGTACATATCCTCCGCGGAAACGATATCCACCGTCTCCACATAGGCGGGCTTTTTCAGGGCGGTCGGTCCGGAAACCAATGTCACCTGCGCGCCCCGGCGGGCGGCTGCTTTGGCGATAGAATAGCCCATGCGACCGGAGGAATGGTTGGTAAGATACCGGACCGGGTCCAGAGCTTCCTGGGTGGGACCGGCGGTGACCAGCAAGCGCTTCCCCGCCATGTCCTTTTCGTGCCCGAGGGCGTGGAGGCACACCTCCAAAAGGTCCTCCGGCTCCGGCAGACGGCCCTTCCCCGTGGCCCCGCAGGCCAGATGCCCGCTGGCGGGGTCCACGATCTCCCAGCCGTACTTTTTGAGGATGGCCAGATTGTCCTGCGTCACCGGGTTTTCATACATGTTGGTGTTCATGGCGGGCGCTGCGGCCTTGGGGCAGGTACACGCCAGGACCGTGGTGGTCAGCATGTCGTCCGCGAGGCCGTGGGCGAGCTTGGCGATCACGTTGGCGGTGGCGGGGGCGATGAGAACGAAGTCCGCCCGTTCCGCCACGGAGATATGGCCTACGTCGTATCGGAAGTTCCGATCGAAGGTATCCACCAAAGCCCGGTTCCCCGTGAGCTGCTCAAAGGTCAGAGGCGTGACGAATTCGGTGGCGTTCTTCGTCATGATGACCTGCACGTCGGCATGCTGCTTTTTCAGCATGGACGCCAGCGCCGCCGCCTTGAAGCAGGCGATGCCGCCAGTCACCCCCAGCAAAATGGTCTTTCCCCGAAGCATTGTGCGTCCTCCTTTGCCTATTCACCCATGTTAGGTTGAATATACCATAATCCCGCCGCAAATGCAACGAGGCCCCTCACGAAAAAAAGATTGCATTCCCCGCCGCCATACGCTATACTCACCTTGGCAAAGGGAAAGCCCGTCTGCTATACCCGAAGGGACAGCAGGACGAAGGGGTAAGCTCCGCGCCGCATTCTACGCAGTGTATCGGCTTCTTCGAAGCGAACACGAGCAAGGAGGAAATCGAATATGGAAAAGAAGAAGTTCAGCACCCGGTATCTGGCGGAGGTGGCCCTGTTCGTGGGCATCATTCTGGTCATGAAGATCACGGGTCTTTCCAGCATCCCCGTAGGGCCCCTGGTCATGACCTTTACCATGATCCCCATCGCCATCGGCTCCATGCTGTTGGGGCCCCTGGCAGGCACGATCCTGGGCGCGTTCTTCGGCCTCACCAGCCTTTACGACGCCGTCACCGGAAAATCCGCGATGACGCATTTTTTCTTTCAGGAGAGCCCCTTTTTGACGGTCCTTCTCTGCGTGGGCACCCGGGCTCTGGTGGGCGCTGCAACGGGCTGGCTGTTCCGGCTGTTCAGCAAGACGGACCGCAAGCACACCTGGAGCTACTTCGCGGGCGGGCTCCTGGCCCCGGTCCTCAACACTCTGTTCTTCATGGGCTTCATCGTGCTGGTGTTCTATAGAAGCGAATTCGTCCAGAACCTGGTGAGCAAGTTGGGCGCTTCGGGGCCCATCACGTTCATCGTGCTGCTGGTGGGCGTCCAGGGCCTGGTGGAGGCCGCTACGGGCCTTATCATCGGCGGCGCCATCGCCAAGGGCGTGGCTCACGCTCTGAAGCGGGACAAGGACCCCATCCAGGCCCAGCAGGCTGTGTACCGGAGCAAGGCGGAGGGGCCGGAAGTCCCCGCCCCGGAGGTCCCGATGGACGACACATTGAAACTTATCGAGGAGGATAAACGATGATCCTGGCCATCGACGTAGGCAACACCAACATCGTCCTGGGCGGCATCGAGGAAGGGAAGCAGGTTTTCTCCGCCCGGCTCGCCAGCGACCGAAACAAGACCGAGGACCAGTATGCCCTGGACATCCAGGGGATCCTGACCATGCACAGGGTGGATATCGCGGCCATCGAGGGGGGCATCCTCTCCTCCGTGGTGCCGTATCTGCAGACGGTGATCCCCAAGGCCGTGAAGCTCCTGACGGGCGTGGATTTGATGGTGGTGGGCCCCGGCATCAAGACGGGCCTCTCCATCCGCATGGACAACCCGGCCAGCGTGGGCAGCGACCTCATCGTGGCGGCCGTGGCGGCCCGCGCCAAGTATAAGGCGCCCATCGCCATAGTGGATATGGGCACTGCCACCACCCTTTCCGTGGTGGCTAAGAACGGAAACTACATCGGCGGCATGATCATTCCCGGTCTTTGGACCAGTATGAACGCCCTTTCCGCCCACGCGGCCCAGCTGCCCTATATCGATCTCAACGGCTCAGCTAAGCTTCTCGGCACCAACACGGTGGACTGCATGCGCTCCGGCGCCCTCATCGGCACGGCGGCCATGCTGGACGGCCTCATCGACCGACTGGAGGAGGAACTGGGCGAAAGCGTGAGCCCGGTGCTGACCGGCGGGGTCAGTCCCCTTGTGGTTCCTTACTGCCGCCACACCTTCCATCTGGAGCCGGACATCCTCATCGACGGCCTCAGAATCCTGTACAGCAAAAACAAGACCAACCCATGAGGATCGACCCGTACGGTTTTTTCCACGGATTTAAAAAAAAGGCTTGCATTCCTCTGCCGACTTTGTTATAATGCGCGTTGCAGCGCTGGTGTAGCTCAGTTGGTAGAGCGCGTCATTGGTAATGACGAGGTTCATGGGTCCGACTCCCATCACCAGCTCCAAAAAGAAAACCACCTCTCGCGGGTGGTTTTCTTTTTGGAATTCTGAGGAAGGGAGTCGGAGCCGCGGCAGAAAACTGTCCGGTGGACAGTTTTCCGCAGCCCGGGGAGCGCAAGCGAGAGGGAACGCAGCCCATAGGGCAAGTTCCCCGAAGCTTGTGCGGAGACTCCCATCACCCCGGCGGGCACGCAAGTCTTTCCGTTCAGAGGTCCTTCGCTGACGCTCAGGATGACCCGTGTGGGGGGAGCATGGAAGCCCTCATTTGCGGGAACAAAAAAGTTGGAAAGGCCCAAAGCGGGATCGATGAAATAGTTCAAGGTCCCTGAGCACTAATCCAACTGTTGTTATTATAGCGAGACTCGAAAGAAAGTCAATAGGCAACCGCCGCAAGTCTCTCCGTTCAGAGATCCTTCGCTTACGCTCAGGATGACAAGTGGGGGGCAAGAAGGCTGATTTATCACTCGTCTATATACTCAAACACCTTCCGCATGGCGTACGGCCCGTCGGTGAACAGCTCCGGGGAAAGCTCCGTGAGGGTGAAGTGCATGGCGTCGCAGGTATGGGGGTAGTAGGCGCCCCAGGAGAACCCGGCACGGTAAAACGCCAGCTCGTACATGAGATAGTTCATCAGCGGCTCCGGCACGTTCTTCACCTCCCGGGGGGCGCTGCCCGTATAGGTGAAGTCGTAGCACTGCTTTCCCTTCACCGTCACGATGCCGTTGTAGGTCAGGTTTTCTGTGACCTCGCGGTAGATGATCTCCCGGTTCTCCAGCTTGTTCGTGTGGCTGTCAAAGAACGCGTTGATGTCTATGGCGGTGCCGAAGGAGTGGTGGCTCAAAAACTGGCCGCTGCTCATGAACCGGCAGACCATGGTGCCGTTCAAAGTGCCCTCCAGCGCGGACAGCCGCAGGGCACCCGTGTCGAAGTCCGGGCCGGAGATATGGATGTAGGTTTGCTCCAGGTAGCGGCGGGCCTGCTTGAAGTAGGGCTTGGCATCCACATGGCAATACTTCTCCACCCCCTTCAGCCAGGTGACCTTCGTCCGGTACTGCCTGAGCCAATGGGGGTCCACGTCGATGCGGATGGAATTCTCCCGCAGCTTGTAGCGGAACAGAAACCGTTCCGGAGACCCGAAAAACGCCAGGGCAGTGGTATAGTTGCCCCTGAGGTCGTTGGGATGGAGCTGTATCCACGCGTCGTCGGTCACCCGGAAGGGGCTTTCGGCAAGGAGCTGCTCCTCCCCGTCCCCCAGCGCGCCCCGGATGCGCAGGACATAGCCGCCCACGGAAAGGTCCTGAAATGCCAGTTCCTCGCTGATGCAGTCGACGTCCGCCGAGAAGGTGGGATCGAGGAGCCTGTACGTGTGTACGTCCTCCTCCGGGGCGAAGGTCCTGGCCGCCTCCCGGACGGTCTCCCCCGCCTCGTCCACGATCTGGGCCGACACCGATCGCAGGGACCCGGACCCGGTCACGACCCCATCCACCCAGAAGCACCGGCCCTGGTGGATGGCGGTGCTCTCGTCCGGCAGGGGATAGTCCGCCGACGCCGTGAACGTCAGCGGCGATGGGTCAAGCCCGGACGGGTCCTCTGCCCCCCGGCTCCCGGCGGCCATGGCCAGCAGGAGCGTTCCTGTCAGCAGGCAAATAAGCAATCGTTTCATAGAAAAAGTATACCACAGCTGGCGCCGCAGCACAAACAGAAAAGGCGGTCCGAGAGCCGCCTGATCCTATTCGTTTTGTTCTTCCGTGGGATCGAAGGACTTCGGCACGGGGCGTCCGTTCTTTTTGTGCTGACGGACGCAGGCTGTCAGCAGGTACTCGATCTGCCCGTTCACGGAGCGAAAGTCCTCCTCCGCCCAGGCCGAGAGCTCCTCGTAGAGCCTGGGCGACAGCCGCAGGGGCACCTGTTTTTTGCCGAGCTCCGCCATATCAGTAGAGGCTGCCGGAGTTCACCACAGGCTGGGCGTCCCGATTCCCGCAGAGGACCACCAGCAGGTTCGAGACCATGGCCGCCTTGCGCTCGTCGTCCAAATCCACCACATTGTTCTCCTTGAGCCGGTCCAAAGCCATCTCCACCATGCCCACGGCCCCGTCCACGATCATCTTCCGGGCGTCGATGATGGCGGAGGCCTGCTGCCGCTGGAGCATGACCGCGGCGATCTCCGGGGCGTACGCAAGATAGGTGATGCGGGCCTCGATGACCTCCAGGCCGGCCTCGGTCACCTTCTGCTGGATCTCCTGGCGGATGCGCTCGGCCACCACCTCGCTGCTGCCCCGGAGGGACCCCTCGTCCGCCACGCCGTCGCCGGTGGTGTCCACGTTGGGGGCCACGTCGTAGGGGTAGTTGCGCACGATGTTCCGAAGGGCGCTGTCGCACTGGAGGGACAGGTATTCCTTATAGTTGTCCACGTTGAAGACGGCCTTGGCCGTGTCCACCACCCGCCACATGACCGCGATGCCGATCTCCACGGGGTTGCCAAGACAGTCGTTGATCTTCTGGCGGTTGTTGTTGAGGGTCATGATCTTCAGGGAGATCTTCTTGGTGGCCGCTTCCGCCGTGGTGACGGCGGCGTTCCCCTGGCCGATGACGATGGGGGCGGACTTGGCGTCCACGTCGCCGCTCTGCTTGAGCTTGGTCTGGGCGGCAGGGTTGACGGCGGTGCAGAAGGGGTTCACGTAGTAGAAGCCGGGCTCCTTCAGGGTGCCCACGTACTTGCCGAAGAGGGTCAGCACCAAAGCTTCCTGGGGCTTCAATACCTTGAGGCCGCAGAACAGGATCCAGCCGAAGCTGAGGATCAGGATGCACAGGATGATGAGGGCCAGGGACTCATAGACGATGCCCACAGCGAGGCCCGCCACCGCCAGCAGATGCAGCAAAATGAGCAGCAGCATCATGCCCATGCCGTTCTTCCGGGAATTCAGGACGTTTTCTCTCACGCGATTCATCTCCTTTATTTTGATATTAAAATGATATCATTTTGCCGCAGCCTTGTCAAGACAGTCCCGGGGGCGTATACTGTAACGTATGGAAGAAACTTTGTCGTTACATGTGATCGCCCGCGTCCGGAGCGACTTCACCAGCAAATTCGGCATCCCCCGGCAGAGCAATCTGGTGCCTGAGCAGGAGGCCGTCATCGTGTTCGAGCCGGAGTACCGGGACGAGAACGCTCTCCGCGGCCTCGAAGGCTACAGCCACCTGTGGCTCATCTGGGGCTTTTCAAAGGTGCATCAGGAGGGCTGGTCCCCCACGGTGAAGCCGCCCAAGCTGGGGGGGAACACCCGCATGGGGGTCTTCGCCACCCGCTCCCCCTTTCGGCCCAACCCCCTGGGGCTCAGCTCCGTGAAGCTGGTGCGCCTGGAAAAGCGGGCGGGTCTCGGCACGGTTCTGGTGGTTTCCGGGGCGGATCTCATGGACGGGTCCCCCATCTACGACATCAAGCCTTACCTATCCTTCACGGACAGCCATCCCGACGCTCAGAACGGCTTCGCGGAGGACCATGTGGAGGAGCGGCTGCCCGTGGAGTTCCCGGCGGAGCTCCTTGACCGCATCCCGGAGGAGAAGCGGCCCGCTCTCCTCGCCTCCCTCTCCCTGGACCCCCGGCCCGGGTATCTCACCGGCCGCAGCGACCCCTACGGCTTCCCCTACGCCGGGAAGGACGTGCGGTTCTACGTGGAGGACGGGGTGGTGAAGGTCTTCGACGTGGTGGCGCCATGAAGCGAGCCCTTTCCTTATTCCTAATACTTCTTCTGCTGCTTTTCGGCTGTCGCCAGCCGAAGGTGACCGCGGACCCGGCGGCGCTGTACCAAGGCGCCCTGGAGCCGGACAAGGTGGACCTGCTGTTCATTGCCGTAGGCCAGGGGGACGCCTGTCTCATCGCCTTTCCCACCGGAGAGCGGATCATGATCGACACCGGCCCCTTCGAGAGCCGGGACCATCTGGTGGACCAGCTCCACGCGCTGGACGTGGACCGGCTGGACGCCATCTTCGTCACCCACGGCCATGCGGACCACACGGGGAACCTGCTGACCCTGGTGCGCCGGTTCGACGTGCCCCGGGTCTATTTCGGCGGCAGCGAGGGGGACTACGGGGATCTGCTCAATAAGGTCCGCCGCCGGGGCGTGACCTGTACGCCCTTGCAGGAGGGCGACCGTTTTCCCTTCGGGGAAGCCGCCCTCACGGTGCTGAGCCCCCTTAAAAACCGGGCCTATGACGATGAGAACGGCAGCTCAGCCGTGCTCCGCCTCACGTATGGGGACAACGCCGCCCTATTCATGGCGGACGCCACCATGCAGACTGAGGAGTACATGCTCTTTCGCTACCACCGGTCGGAGCTCTCCGCCGACGTGCTGAAGGTGGGCCATCACGGGTCCAACGGCTCCTCGTCCCTGCGCTTTATCCGGGCGGTCTTCCCCGCCCTGTCCGTCATCTCCGTGGGCCGGAACAACGAGTACGGTCATCCCACCGCAGAGGTCCTTTTGCGGCTGGGCCTTGTCGGCACCCGGGTGCTGCGGACAGACGAGGTGCCCGCCGTGCAAATTACTCTTGACGGAAGGGAAGCCCGGGTGGTAGAATAGCCGAAGTCAAAACAACGCGAGGAACGGGAAAAGGTCCCCCAGGCGGCCAAAGAGAGCTCCGGCAAGGTGAAAGCGGGGCGCCGAGGAAGGGATGCGGTTCGCCCGGGAGCGGCGCAAGGGAAAAAAGATTGCGGCTGACGCCGCAACTTTTAGTAGTTTGCGACGGGAAAGCCCGATATAGCTTCAAAGGCCGCTGAACACGGCGGCGAACTTGGGGTGGTACCACGACGCGCTTCGTCCCTTTGGGCGGGGCGCGGTTTATTTTGAAGAAACAAGAAGGAGACTAAGAATGGAAAACGATCTCAATCGAATCCGGGAGGAGGCCCAGAAGAAGCTGGCCGCCATGCAGGAGGAATGCGACCTTCAGGCATTGCAGCAGCAGCTCTTCGGCAAGGCCGGGGAGCTCACCGCCATCCTCCGCACCATGGGCAAGCTCGGCAAGGAGGAGCGGGCCCAGCTGGGCGCCAACGTGAACAAGCTCAAGCAGGAGCTGGAGGCCGCCATGGAGGAGCGCCGGGCGGAGTTTAGAAAGAAGGCCCAGGAGCTGCGCTTCGAGCGGGAAGCCCTGGACGTGACCGAGGCGGGGGTGAGCCCCGTGCAAATGGGGCACCTGCACCCCATGACCCAGACCTATCGGACCATCCGGGACGCCCTCATCGGCATGGGCTTCCAGGTGTTCGACGGGCCGGAGATCGAGCTGGACGACAACAACTTCACCCTGCTCAACCTGCCCCTTGACCACCCGGCCAGGGACATGCAGGACACCTTCTACATCAACGACAAGGTGCTTTTGAGGACCCATACCTCTCCCTGCGAGATCCGGGCCCTGCAGAATTTCAAGCCCCCCTTCCGCTTCCTGATGCCCGGCCGCGTGTTCCGGGTGGACGAGGTGGACGCCTCCCACAGCCCCGTGTTCATGCAGATCGAGGGCTTCGTGGTGGACAAAAATCTGAACCTCGCCAACCTGAAGGGCACGCTGGACGCCTTCATCCACGCCGTGTTCGGGGAGCACGTGAAGACCAGGCTCCGTCCCTCCTACTTCCCCTTCACGGAGCCTTCCGCCGAGCTCGACATGAGCTGCACCATCTGCGGCGGCAAGGGCTGCCGGGTGTGCAAGGGCACGGGCTGGATCGAGATCCTGGGCTGCGGCATGACCAACCCCCACGAGCTTGAAAACTGCGGCCTCGATCCCAAGGAGTGGTCCGCCTTCGCCTTCGGCGTGGGCGTGGACCGGGTGACCAGCCTGAAGTACGGCATCTCGGACATTCGCTACGAATACGAGAACGACGCCCGCTTCCTGACCCAGTTCTAAGAAAAGGAGGACGAAAGCATGAGACTTCCGAAAACCTGGCTGCAGGACTATGTGGATTTCAACGTGACCGATGAGGAATTCATCGAGCGCATGATGTGGCGCGGCTTCGAGCTGGAGGGCGTGGAAAAGGAGCTCGCCGGCGTGTCCGGTGTCATCACCGGCAAGATCCTGTCCATGGAGAAGCATCCCAACGCCGACAAGCTCACCGTCTGTCAGGTGGATATCGGCGGGAAGACCGCCCAGATCCTGACCAACGCCACCAACGTGTTCGTGGGGGCCGTGGTGCCGGTAGCCTACGCCGGCGCGAAGATCGGCAGCCACGAGTTCACCGTGGCGAACATCCGCGGCGTGGAGAGCCAGGGCATGTTCTGCTCCGGCCAGGAGTTCAACCTCAGCGACGTGGAATATCCCGGCGCGGAGGTGGACGGCATCCTGATCCTCCGGGAGGACACCCCCCTCGGCATCTCCATCGAGGAGGCCATCGACCGCAACGACGTGATCTTCGACTTCTCCGTGCTCCCCAACCGGCCCGACTGCAACAGTATCATCGGCCTCGTCCGTGAGGCGGCGGCGGCTCTCGGCCAGAAGATGAAGACCCCCATCATCCCCCACATCAAGGGCGAGGGGGACGTGAACGACATCATGAAGGTCACCGTGGAGAACGGGGACCTGTGCCCCCGGTACACCGGCCGGGCGGCGGTGGACCTTAAGATCGGCCCCTCCCCCGCCTGGATGCAGCGGCGGCTCAAACAGATGGGCATGCGGCCCATCAGCAACATCGTGGACATCACCAACTACGTGCTGGTGGAGTACGGTCATCCCACCCACGCCTTCGACGCGGCCTGCATCCGGGACGGGCACATCATCGTCCGCAACGCCAAGGAGGGCGAGGTGGTGGTGACCCTCGATAAGAAGGAGCGGGTCATGGACAAGGACATGCTCCTCATCTCCGACCCCCAGGGCGGCGTGGGCGTGGCCGGCGTCATGGGCGGGTTGAACAGCGAGATCACCGAGAACACCCAGGCGGTGTTCTTCGAGTCCGCCGCCTTCAAGGCCAGCAACATCCGCCGCACGGCCCGCAAGCTCCGCCACGTGACCGACGCCGCGGCCCGGTTCATCAAGGGCGTAGAGCCCGTGAACGCGTATCTCGCGTTGGAGCGGTGCATCGAGCTGGTCTCTGAGCTCCACGCGGGCAGAATCGTGGGCGGCACCATCGACGTGTGCAGTGCGGACCTCGTCGACCGGGAGATCGACGTGGACGTGGATCACGTGAACCGGATCCTCAACACGAAGCTCAGCGGCGACGAGATGGCGAAGCTTCTCGACACCATCGAGGTCCCGGCGAAAGCCAGCGGCAACAACCTCCACGTGGTGATCCCTCACTACCGCACGGATATCGAAAGCGGCATCGAGGCGGACGCAGACATCGCCGAAGAGGTGGGCCGCATCTACGGCTTCGAGAACATCCCCGCCGTGCTCATGAACGGCGACACCTTCCAGGGTTCCCTGGCCCGGGAGTTCCAGGCCGAGGACAAGACCAAGGACGTGCTGGTGGCCTGCGGGTGCCTCGAGATGTACAACTACAACTTCACCGGACCCAACGCCCTCAAGGCCCTCTCCTTTGCGGAGGGCGACGAGCGGAACAACGCCGTGAAGCTCCTGAATCCCTTCGGCGAGGACCAGAGCCTTATGCGCACCACCCTCTACATGGGCATGCTGGACTCCGCCGCCCGGAACATCCGCCGCAAGACCGGCTACGGCCGGTTCATGGAGGTGGGCAACGTCCACTTCGACCTGGGGGGCGACCTGCTGCCCCGGGAGGAGAAAAAGATCGGCCTCATCTTCTTCGGCGAACAGGAGAGCTTCTACACCCTCAAGGGCGTCATCGAGACCCTGCTGGGCCGCTTCGGCATCCGGGGCGTCAAGTTCGAGAAGAACGGGATCGACTGCTTCCAGCCGGGCCGCCGGGCGGACGTGAAGGTAGACGGAAAGAAGCTGGGCGAGCTCGGTCAGGTGCACCCCGACGTGCTGAACGTCTGGGACGTGCCCGGGCCGGTGTATATGGCGGAGCTGAGCTTCAGCGCCATCCTCGGGCTGTCCGTGGATACTCCCGCCTTCCAGCCCCTGCCCCGGTTCCCGGTGGTGAGTAGGGACCTGGCCATCGTGGTGCCGGAGGAGAGCGAGAGCGCCCACTGGATCGAGATCATCGAAAAAGCGCCGGTGGACGTGATCGTGGAAAAGGGTCGGCTGTTCGACGTGTACCGGGGTCCCGCCGTGGGCCTCGGGAAGAAGAGCCTCGCCATCACCTTCACCCTCAGAGCGGAGGATCACACCCTCACGGACGAGGAGATCAAAAAGGCCTTCGAGACCATCATACGGGTGCTGGCTGAAAATGGCGCACCCTTGAGACAATAAGTTCACAAAAACCGACTGGTTTTGCCGAAAAAGCCGGTGTATACTGTTCACAGAATCCAAATAGGAGGGAATTATTCATGAAGTATTGTCCTCACTGCGGCGCCGAGATCGCCGATGACGTCCGTTTCTGCCCCACCTGCGGCAAGGAGACCGTGATCACGGTGCCCGTCAGCACCGACCCCCAGTTTGACGCGCAGGACATCGCCGACAACCGGATGCTGGCCATGCTGGGTTACCTGACCTGCGGCATCCTGCCCATGCTGGGCGCCCGGAACTCCGCCTACGCCATGCACCACACCAACCAGGCCCTGTGGATCTTCATCGGGTCCCTGCTCTGTGGTCTCGTGTGCATCATCCCCATCCTGGGCTGGCTGGTGGCCGCCATCGGGAGCCTGTTCCTGCTGGTCTGTGAGATCATCGGCATCGTCCGCGCCCTCAAGGGCAGCGGCGCCTACCTGCCCTTCGTGAAGGGTCTGCCCACCATCATCAAGTAAGGAGCCCCATCATGAAGCAGTGTCCCTATTGCGGCAGTGAACTCGCTGACGACGCCAAGTTCTGCGGGGAGTGCGGCAAGGTCCTGCCGGAGGATGCGCCTGTGGTGACCCCGGCGGAAGCCCCTGTTACAGCAGAAGCCCCCATTGCGGCGGAAGCGCCCGTGGAGCCCGCGGCAGCCCCCGCGCCGGCGGCGGAGCCCGTACAGCCCGAAGCGCCTGCGGCCACCGACATGCCCGTCGTCACCCAGGTACCGTCCAAAAAGCAGATGCTGTCCACCTTCCAGTACCTGGCGCTGGGCCTGCTGTACAGTCTCCCGGTGATCGGCCTCATCTTCCTGTTCATCTTCGGCGCGGGCCATCCCAAAAACGGGAGTCTGAAGCGGTTCTCCGCGGCCATGCTGATTTTGCGGCTGCTGTTCTGGATCGTGGTGCTGGCCCTCGCCATCGTGGCCATGGTGCGCAACGGCCGCCTCCTCAGCGATGCCCTCGGGCAGTTCATCCCGGCGGTGGAGCGGCTGATCGAGGCCCTGTTCGCGTAAGACATCTAAACAAAAAAAGCGCCGAGTCGGTCCTCTGACCTGACCCGGTGCTTTTTTGTGTGCCTTCAGATCCGTTCGCCGTCCAAATAGCGGGCCCGGATGTTGGCGGGGGTACCGATGTAGCAGAAGCGCTCCACTGCCTGTTCCGGCGTCAGGGCCCGCGCTTCGTCATGGAGGCCGTCGATGATGAGGGCGTCGAAGGCGTACCCCGGCTCGAAGGCGCCCACCTTCCCGAACAGGGCCCCGCCCTGCCGGGTGGCCATGAAGAAGGCCTCCGGGAAGCTGAGCTTGCGATTGCCCGCCGGCTCGTAGAACTGTTTGAGCTTGCTGAGCTGCACCGCCCGACCGGCCTGGGTGTAGACGCCCACGTGGTGGCCGCCGGAGATGTCGCTGCCCAGGGCGATCCGCACGCCCCGGTCGAGAAGGGCACCGGTCTCCATGATCCCGGCGATGATGCTGACGGTGGCATCGGGACAATGGACCGCATACCCGCCGTGGCGCAGGAGGATCTGTGTGTCCGCCTCTGTGGGAAAGATGAAGTGAGCGCCCACCACGGGCCCGTTGTCCATGAGACCCGCCCGCTCGTAGATCTCCGTGTCGCAGGACCGCTCCGGGAACAGGGCCCGGGCGGTCTCGGCCTCCCAGTGGGATTCCACCAGGTGGGTCTGGACCCCCACGCCGTATTTTTTGCCCAGCCTGCCGAGGCCGGCGATCAGCTCCCCCGTGCAGGTGGGGGCGAACCGGGGCGTCAGGATGGGCTTCGTGTGCCGGTTTTGGGCATAGGCTTCCAGAAAGGCCTCCGTCTCCTTCAGGGAGTCTTCCACCGTTTCCAGCAGATCCGATGAGGCGTTACGGTCCATGTTGACCTTGCCCACGAAGCCCTTCAGGCCCAGCATGTCCATGCGCTCCAGCAGGTAGCCGGTGGCGGGGCGGTGGACGGAGCCGAAGACGCAGGCGTGGAGGGTGCCGTTGGCCACCATGTCATCCACGAAGGCGTCATAGACCCGTTTGGCAAAGTCCAGGTCCCGGAACCGAGCCTCCATGGGGAAGGTGCACTGTTCCAGCCAGTCCTGTAGCAGAAGGTCCATCTCGAGGCCCCGGTTCAGGTACTGGGGAGCGTGGACGTGCAGGTCGGAGAAGGCGGGGATCAGGACCCCCTGCCCCAGCTCCGTCACGGGCGCGCCTGCGTACTGCTCCGGCACCCGGGGCCAGATGCCCGCGACGGTCCCGTTCTCCACCCCCAGCCAGCTGTCCTGATGGACCGCCAGGGATGTTCTGTCCTTCGAGTAGACGATGTTCCCGTGGAATAGCTGCATGTTCGCGCCTCCCCTGCTCTCTGATGGCATCATGATACTCCACGGACGCCCATTCCGCAAGCGCGTTTTCGGCCCCCGGAGCCCATCTTGCGCCGAGGGGGCCTCTGTGCTATACTGCCGCCATGGAAAATACCGAAAAGAAAAGCCAAGCCTCCCTGTGGACCAGGGACTTCACCATCATCACCGTGGGCAGCGTCATCTCCATGTTCGGGAACGCGCTGGCGGGCTTCGCCATCAGCCTGTTTGTGCTGGACTATACGGACATGCCCCTCTATTACGCGGTGTTCGTGTTCCTCTACACGTTGCCGCAGCTGGCCGCGCCGCTGATCGCCGGGCCCCTCATGGACCGGTTCAGCCGCCGCAAGACCATCTACAGCCTGGACTTCCTGTCGGCAGGGGTGTACCTGCTGATCGCTCTCGTGCTGCACCTGGGGCTCATGCGGTTCTGGCTCCTGGCGGCCATGACCCTGGTCATCGGCACCATCCACAGCACCTATCAGGTGGCCTATCAGAGCTTCTACCCCATGCTCATCACCGAGGGCAACTTCTCCAAAGCCTATTCCATCGCCAGCACCCTGGAGACCCTGAGCGCGGTCATGGTGCCCGTGTCCCTGTTCCTCTACAAGCAGTTCGGCCTCTCGCCCCTGCTGCTGGTCAACGGCCTCTGCTTCCTGGGGGCGGCCCTGTGCGAGACGCGGATCTCCGATGTGGAGAAGGAGAAGGGCCTGGGCGCCGTGGGCGCGTACTCCCTGTCCGCTTACTGGAGCGACGCCAAGGAGGGGGTCAGGTACCTGTGGGCGGAGAAGGGCCTGCTGTGCATCACCCTGTATTTCGTGTTCCTGTCCTTCGCCGGCGGGGCCGAGAGCGTCGTCACCCTGCCCTACTTCAAATCCACCTTTGAGAACGGAGAATGGGTCTACATGACCACCTGGGGGTTCATGGTCCTGGGCCGGGCCATGGGGGGGCTGCTGCAGTATAAGATCAAATACCCCGCCGCCATCAAGTACGCCCTGACCCTTGCGGTCTATTGCGCCGTGAACACGCTGCACGGGTCGTACCTGTTCCTGCCCGTGAACGGCATGCGGGTGGCCTGCTTCCTCCTGGGCATCCTGGGCGTCACCTCCTACACCATCCGCGCCTCCGCCACCCAGTCCTACGTGCCCCACGACCGGAAGGGCCGGTTCAACGGGGCCTTCATCATGCTGACCACCTCCGGGTCCCTTCTCGGCGAAGCGCTGGCGGGAGCCTGCACCACGTTCCTGCCCATGCGCACCATTATGGCCGTTTTCATGGGCATCGCCCTCCTCGCCGCCATCGTCATCATCGGCGGCGGGAAGAGGCACGTGAAGCCCCTCTATAACCGGGAGGCGTAAAAGTTTTTTACCGCATCAAAAAAGGGATCGTCGCCGATCCCTTTTTTCGTTTATGCGCTTGCCTTGTCGAAGGTCGCCTGGACTTCGGCGCTGGGCGGGGCCGTGAGCAGGGAGACCACATAGATGACCAGGGCCGACAGCAGGAAGGCGGGCAACAGCTCATAGAAGTCCAGGGCAGCCACGTTGGGCCGCACCAGGAACTTCCAGAGGAAGATCACGGCCCCGCCGGTGATCATGCCCGCCACGGCGCCCTGAAGGGTCGTCCGCTTCCAGAACAGGCAGAAGAGCATCAGCGGTCCGAAGGCTGCACCGAAGCCCGCCCAGGCGAAGGACACGATCTTGAAGACGGAGCTGCCGGGATCGTAGGCGATGACCGCCGCCAGGATGGACACGGCCACCACCGTGCCCCGGGCGATCCACAGGTTCTTCTTCTCGCCGATGTTCCAGCGGAACACGCCCTTTAAGAGGTCCTCCGACACGGCGGAGGCAGCCGTCAGCAGCTGGGAATCGGCGGTGGACATGGTGGCCGCCATGATGCCCGCCAGGATGAGGCCGGCCAGGATCGCGAGAAGCAGGCCGTTGCTGCTGATGATGTTGGCGATGGCTACGATGATGGTCTCGCTCTCAGACGTGCTCGCATAGGGACCCACGATGCCCTGATCCATCAGCGCCCGGCCCACGATGCCGATGACGATGGCCGCGCCCATGGAGATCACCACCCACACGGAACCGATCCGGCGGGCCAGCTTCAGCTCACCCTCCTTGCGGATGGCCATGAACCGAAGGAGCACGTGGGGCATGCCGAAGTAGCCGAGGCCCCAGGCCATGGTGGAGAAAATGGGCAGGAACCCGAACGTGCCCTCCCCCTGCTCGGCCACGGCGGTGAGGCTCAGGTACTGGGAGATGCCTTTGGCGTTGGTCATGACGTTGCCCAGCCCTCCGGCGTAAGAGAGGCCGAAGCCGATGACCGCTAGGAGGGCCATGGTCATGAGGATGGATTGGAGATAGTCCGTGACGCTGGCAGCGAGGAAGCCCCCAAGAGCCGTGTACAGCACGATGATGGCCGCGGAGAGGAGCATGGCCTTGCCATACTCCAGCCCGAAGAGGGTGGAAAAGAGCTTGCCGCAGGTCATGAAGCCGGAAGCCGTGTAGGGCACGAAGAAGATGATGATGATGATCGCCGCCAGAGTGGAGAGAATGTGTTTATCGTCCCGGAAGCGGCGGGAGAAGAAGTCGGGGATGGTGATGGAGCCCGTGAGCACCGTATACCGGCGGAGCCGCCGGGCCACGATGAGCCAGTTGAGGTAGGTGCCGATGGCGAGGCCCAGGGCCGTCCAGAAGGCCTCCGCCGTGCCGCAGAGAAGGGCCAGGCCCGGCATGCCCATGAGGAGCCAGCCCGACATGTCGCTGGCCTCCGCGGACATGGCCGTGACGAAGGGGCCCAGGGAACGCCCGCCCAGGAAGAAGGCGTCGGCGCCCCTGCCCGCCCGGCGGCTGTAGTAGATCCCCACGCCGACGATCAGCGCCAAATATGCCACGATGGTGAGCAGCACCACCCATTCGTTCGTTTGCATCTGTACCTCCCTTGCATGAAGCTTGTTCATGCTGTTTTTCTTTATGGTTGCAGTATAGAGAGGCGCCGTCTGGGAATCAAGCCGGAAATCGCTCATTTTTTATTGATTTCACCGTATTTTCCGTGTATACTGTACGAAACGGAAATCCAGCCGTATTATTTATGAAAATATTTCATGTGAGGCGCGTATGAGCATTCAGAAGTACCAGGTGTTTCTCCACGTGATGGAGGCGGGCAGCGTCAGCCGGGCGGCGGAGGACATGGGGCTCACCCAGTCTGCCGTGAGCCACGCCCTCTCCTCCCTGGAGGAGGATTTCGGGTTCAAGCTCCTGACCCGGAGCCGGGCAGGGGTCCGCCTCTCCTCCGAGGGGAAGCGCATCCTGCCCGCCATCCGGGATATCCTCTCCGCCGAGGAGCGGCTTCGGGAGACGGTGTCCTCCATCCACGGCCTGTCCACCGGCACCATCCGGGTGGCCTCCTTCAGCTCCGTGGCCGTTCACTGGCTGCCCGCCATGCTCAAGGCCTTCCAGGAGCAGTACCCCCAGATCCGCTTCAAGCTCCTCAACGGCGACTATCACGACGTGGAGCAGTGGCTGGAGGAGGGAGCGGTGGACCTGGGCTTCGTGTCCCTGCCCACCCGGGCCCCGGGGAAAGTGACGCCCCTCATGGAGGACCGGCTGCTGGTGATCCTGCCCAAGGACCACCCTCTGGCGTCCCTTGACAGCTTTCCCATCGGCTACGCCCGGCAGGAGACCTTCATTTCCCTCCTGGAGAGCTCGGACCATGACCTTCGGCGGGCCCTGGACGCGGAGGGTATCCGGCCCCACATCCGCTTCATCACCAAGGACGACTACGCCATCATCGCCATGGTGGAGCAGGGGCTGGGCATCGCCATCATGCCGGAGCTGCTGCTTCGGGGCCGCACCGACAACATCGTCGCCCTGGAGCTGAAGCCCCAGGCCCGACGCACCATCGCTTTAGCCGTGACAGAACAAGGGCAGCAGAGCCCTGCTGCCCGGATGTTTGCCGATTTCGTTGTTCAGCGCGTTCGTTCCAAAGCTTTGGACGAGCTGTAGGATTTCCTCATATATCCAAACGGATGATATCGTCCAGGGTCTCCCCCTTCACGGCCACGTAGGACGTTCCCTCTTTGAGCATGACCACCGGGGGCCGCGGGAGGCGGTTGTAGCCGGACGCCATGGAGAAGTTGTAGGCGCCGGTGGTGCACACCGCCACGGTATCGCCCCGCTTCGTAGTGGACGGCATGAGTATGTCCGGCTGGATGATGTCGCCGCTCTCGCAGCACTTGCCCACCAGATCGCAGCGCATATCCGCGGGGTCGTCCATGCGTCCGACGTTGAAGCAGGTGTACTTCGACCCGTAGAGGGCGTAGCGGGGGTTGTCGGACATGCCGCCGTCGATGGACACATACCGCTTGTAGCCCGTGATCTCCTTGACGGAACCCACGGTGTACAGGGTCATGCCCGCGTCCGCCACGATGCTGCGGCCCGGCTCCATGAGTATCCGGGGCACGGGCAGGGACAGCCGAAGGGCGATGGCCTTCAGGGTCTCCGCCACGGAGGCGATCTTGGCGGGGATGTCGATGGCGGGGTCGCTCTCCACGTACCGGACGCCGTAGCCGCCGCCCAGATCCAGCTCCTCCGGCAGATACCCGCAATCGTCCTGCATGTGCCGGATGAAGGCCATCATCACGAGGACGCTCCGCTCGAACACGTCCTCCCAGAACACCTGGGACCCCACGTGGCAGTGATACCCGGCCACATGCAGATGGGGCTGTTCAAGAGCCAGCTTCACGAAGGCGTCCGCCTGGCCGGTCTCGATGGACACGCCGAACTTGGAGTCCACCTGACCGGTGCTGACGGCGGCGTAGGTGTGGGGGTCGATGCCGGGGGTGATCCGAAGGAGCACCTTCTGCCGCCTGTTCCGGCGGCCCGCCTCAGCTTCGAGAGAGAGCAGCTCCTCCACCCCGTCCACCACGAAGCAGCCCACGCCCGCGTCCAAAGCGAAGGCGATGTCAGCGTCCGACTTGCTGTTGCCGTGGTAGTACACCCGGTCCATGGGGAAGCCTGCGGCCTGGGCGGTGTGTATCTCCCCGGAGGAGACCACGTCGAGGCCCAGCCCCTCGCTCTCCACGATGCGGCACATCCCTTTGAAGGAGGCGGCCTTGCTGGCGTAGAGGACCTGGGAGCCCGCCGGGAGGTGCTCCTCAAAGGCTTTCGTGTACAGGCGGCAGTTGTGCCGGATGCGGTCCTCGTCCATGAGGTACAGGGGGGTGCCGTACTGTCGGGCCAGGGCCAGGGTGTCCTGTCCTGCGAAGCGCAGGCGGCCCTCCTGCCGGTCCATATTGGCGCAAAGGGCGGTCTCCGGGAACGCCGCGGGGGTCTGTGTCATGCTGTTTCTCCTGTTCTTCACAAATAAAAAGCCCATGCGTCCGCGCATCGGCCATACCTTCCTATCCAACCCGGCGGATCACCGGGCAAAACGGGCAATCAATGCATAGCTCTCCGCGAAACGCGACAGTCATCCGGATATTGTCCGGATGCCCAGGCCAGGTATGCAGCCCCCTGACCTTCGGCAGCGATCCCTTTCGTGCGGACAACGGCCCTGCCCGGCCTTTTCCACCCGCACTACTTTTGATAACTGCGCCTCTATCCTTTCATTGCTGTGAAATTTTGACTTACTTTACCACGCTATCCGGCTTTCGTCAATAACTATATATTATTTTTCCCGCAAAAAGGCCTCCACCTCCGCCCGCAGGGGGATGGACGGGGCCGCGCCCTGCTTCTGTACGGCCAGGGCCGAGGCGGCGGAAGCGAGACGCAGGGCCTGAGCAAAGGAAAGGTCCTCGGCGAGTGCGGCGGCGTAGTAGCCCAGGAAGCAGTCCCCGGCGGCGGTGGTGTCCACGGCCTTCACGGGGAAGGCGGGCTGGAAGATGAGCTCCGACCCGGTCCAGAGGGACGCGCCCCGGCTGCCCTGGGTCAGCAGGATCTTCTGGTTGGGATAGGCGGCCCTGAGGGCGTCCATGTCCCCGGCGAGGGCCCTGCCCTCCCCCTCGTTGACGATGAGGGTGTCGAGGAGCTCCAGCGGCAGGTCCTTCACCCCCGCCTCCATAGGCGCGGGGTTGAAGAGGATGCGGAGGCCCTTCTCCCAGGCCCGGCGGATGATGGCGGCGAGGCCGTTGATCTCGTTCTGCAGCAGCAGGATGTCGCCCGCCTCCACCTTTTCGAGGGCCGCTTCCACGGTCCCGGGGCTCACGGCGCGGTTGGCGCCGCCCAGGATGATGATGGCGTTCTCCCCCTGGGGGGATACCTGGATGACGGCGTGGCCCGTGGGCACGTCCACCCGGGTTACGGCGGACACGTCCGCCCCGGCGTCTTTCAGAAGATCGAGGAGCATGTCCCCGTCCGCGCCCACCGCGCCGCCGTGGAAGACCTCTGCCCCGGCCCGGGCCGCGGCCACGGTCTGGTTGAGGCCCTTGCCGCCCGGGAACACGTCCCGGCGGCTCGAAAGCAACGTCTCCCCCGCCTCTACGAAGTGGGGCACCGCGTATACATAGTCCAGGTTCAGGGAACCAATGTTCAGGATCTTCGCCATACTGTCCTCCTACAGCCTTGCCATCTCATGATTGTCGTAGGCCGGGTTGTCGGTGACCTCCCGGACCACGGTGAGCCCCTCGGGGATGCGGACTTCGGCGTCGGGATCGGAGAGCTCGATCTGGAGCATGGCCACGTCCTTCCAGTTGGGGTACAGGTCCACCTCAAAGGACTGCGCGTCGCTCACCAGGCAATAGCGGGTCTTGCGGATGGGCCGGCAGGCGGGGTCCGCCTCCATGAGGAGGGTGAAGTATTCCTCCTGGCTGAGCCGCTCCTCCACCTCCATGCGGCCGCCGTCGGGGGCGTCCCGCTGGGTGGTCTTGTAATAGATGTAGCTGCCGCCGGTGCCCCGCATGCAGATGCGTCGCTCCTCGTCCCGATAGGGGGTGAGGTAGGTCTGGATGATCTCCACCCGCTGGCAGTTGGGGTTGTTGTTGAGCCAGTCCAGGTCCGGGTACTTGATGAGATACCGCCGGGCGTGCTCCATGGGCTCCGGCTCGCCCAGAGCCAGCATGACCTCCTTGAGGAGGCGCAGCATCTTGCCGTTGAAATCGGTGGAGTTGTCGATGATCCTGAGGTGCGGATGGCCCGCCCAGGCTGCCAGGGTCTTCTCGTCGAGATCGATGGCCTCCTCCGGGGTCTCGGTGCGGGCGGTGTTGTTGGCGGTGGTGTAGAAGGGCAGGGCCCCCTTGGCCGCCGTGACCAGGTGGAAGACCGCGTCGTACTTGTCCCGGAAGCTCACCTCGTCCTGGTCCAGCTCCTTCAGGATGGAGGCGAACTCCTCCGGCTCCATGTAGGGCTTGTCATCCATGGAGCCCCGGTCGTGGACGATGACCACGTTGTCATTGCTAAGGGCCTCCGCCGCCCGGCGGTAGAGCCGCTCCCGCTCCAGCTGGTAGCGGACCTGGATGCGCTGGAAGGCGAAGTTGTCCTTGCAGTTGTAGCTCGAAACGCCGGCGTTGGCGAGCTCGGTGAAGGTCTCCGTCAGGAAGATGACCGCGTAGCCCGCGCTGGTCAGCGCGTTCTGCAGCCAGCTCATGGCCGTGGTCTTGCCGCCGCAGGGGCCGCCGGTGATGACGATTGTGCGGATCTTTTTATGGCCGTTGGTGAGTGCGCTCATGGGCTTTTTCCCCTCCGTCCGTATAGATAAATATAGTATAGCAGATTTACGGAGAAAAATAAAGGAAAGAATAAAAGCACGCACCTTTCTTGAAAGAAAGGTGCAGCCAAAGAACTTTAATTCGGATAAGCAGCTTTCGCCCCTATATCCATTTTCCCTTTTTGATTTCTCTTTTTGCGCCGCTTTTTCTCTTTCTCCAAAGAGAAAAAGCGGCAAAAGAAACCGTCATTTTCGTTTCTCTCACATCTTCCGGTCCAGCCACGCCACGGAGCGTTCGAGGGCCTCTATGGTCTTGGTCTCCAGGACGCAACGGGCGTTTCGGCTCTGGGCCAGCCGGAGCCGGTCGGGGAGGTCGATCTCTCCATCGCCCAAAGCAAGGTGGTTCCGGGGCGGGGTCTCCGTCCCGTCATGGATATGAAAATGGAGGAGCCTGTCCTCGTGGGCCAGAAGGAAGGGCACGTCCTTTTCATGGACGGCCTTGGAGTGGCCGATGTCCCAGGTGAGGCCAAAGCAGGGGCTTTCCAGCAGATACTCGATGGCCTTTTGCTCATAGGGCCGGAACCCGTCCGTGTTCTCGATGACGATCCGCACGTCGCTGTCCCCGATCCATTCCTCGCACAAAGCACGGAAGGACCCAAACGCTCTCATGTAGGTGTCGAAGTCCCGGTCGTACATCTGCACCTTTCGATCCGGCAGGGTGATGAAGATGCCGTGGTGCATGTGCATGTTGACGGTCAGGGGCTGGTCACTGTCCCCAAAGCGGTCCCGGAGGGGCAGCAGCGCCTCCGCAACCAGAATGGTCCGGCGCACGGTCTCGAGATACGCCCCCGAGACCAGGGGATTGAAGTCCGCCACGTTCAGGTTTTCGTCGAGATGGATGGTGTAGTAGATACCGGCTGCGACCGCCGCCGCGACAAGGGCGTCCGTTTGTTCCAGCCGGTCCACCTGATACTCCGGGAAATTCATGTTGAGCTCGATGAACCGGAGGCCCAGGCGGCGGCACAGGGCCACGTTGTCCGCCAGCGTCCGGTTCTCTATGAGCGTGGGCATCCCGAACTGCATCTTCCGCTCCCTTGAAGGGTTCACCGCTTCCGTTTGTCGCTCTTCTTCCACAGCTTCAGCAGGCCCTCGTAGGCGTTGAGGAGAGCGGCGCTGAGCAGGACCCCGCCCACGATGTCCGTGAACCAGTGGACGCCGGAGATGAGCCGTCCGGCCACGATGAGGGCCAGCATCACGGCGAAGACCACCGTCAGCACCGTCTGAACGGTCTTGTTCTTCTTCATGTACTTCTTCAGCAGCATAAGGCCGCTGCCCAGGATCACGCAGGAAAGGACCGTGTGGGAGCTGGGGAAGGATGCCTCGATCCCCTCGCCGTCGGGCATAAGGATGGGCCGGTAGTTGACGATGACCTTCTCAAAGAGCACGTAGAAGATCACGGTGACCACGTAGAGGCAGCCCAGGAGCAGGATCTCCTTGTCCACCTTCAGGACGCTCCGCCGGCGGATGAGCTGCAGGCCGCCGATGGCCGCGAAACCGAGGGCGATGAGAATGGCGAGATACCCCAGGATGTTGGTGACCTTGTACCAGCCCAGGTTCTCCCCGAACAGGTCATGGGCGGCCACGTTGAGCTTGGAAAGCCCGATCTCGGTGCCCTCGGGACCCACGGCCGCCACGTCCACCGTCTTGAGGAGCACGATGAGCAGCAAAAACAGGCCGAAGCAGACGGCCGACGTGATGAACTTTTTCTTCATTGTTTCCTCCCATAGCGCCGAAGCGCTGTTTTACTCTATGCGATGTCCCTATACTATACTCCTTCGACAGAAAAAGGCAAGCCCTTATCGCGCCATGATCATGCGCGTGGGGCTCACGTCCTCCACCTTGCGGAACCCTTCCCTTTCGTAAAGGTCGATGGCCCGGGTGTTTTTCGTGAAGACGTAGAAGTATACGGGCCTGCCCTGGGCGACGCACCGGCGCAGGACGGCCGTGCCGATGCCCCGATCCCGAAAGGCGGGCAGCACGTAGAGGTCGTCCAGCTCCATCCGCTCGCCGTCGGGCACGAAGCGGAAGAAGGCCGCCGTTTCCCCGTCCGCCAGCACCCGGGTGTACTCGCCGATCCGCTTCTCTATCTTCCGCTTCGTCCAAGCGAGGGCCATATTGAGGTCCAGGTCCGGGTCCGTTTCGTAGGTCTCGATCAGTTCCTTCGCAAAGCCGAAGATCACCGGGGCGTCCTTGGGCCGGGCTTTTTCATACATCAGCTCCATGGCTATCCCTCCTGTCAGCATCATCATACCACAGGTTTTTCACGGGGAACAGCGAAAAGTGTTGAATATCTTTTTTCCTGTGTTATAATATACAAATCTTTGCAGCGGAGGAGAAAGGCCCAGCCATGTATCAGCAGTGGGAGATCACCATTCCGGAACTGACGGGGGACGAGCCCCGGAACGCCTACGTCTACGTGCCCGACGCCGCCGTGGTGGATGACGAGCGCCGCTACCCGGTGCTCTATATGTTCGACGGGCAGAACCTGTTCCGGGACGCGGACGCCTCTTTCGGCAAGAGCTGGGGGCTCCTCGAATACGTGACCGGCAACAACATCCCCCTGATCATCGCGGCCATCGAGTGCAGCCACCACGACGAGCAGGAGGCATGCGGCGGACGGCTTTCCGAGTACTCCCCCTTCGACTTCGACAACTCCCAGTGGGGCAAGATACGGGGCAGGGGCGAGATCACCATGGGCTACCTGGTGAACGAATTCAAGCCCTACATCGACGAGCACTTCCCCACCCTGCCTGAGCGAGAGTTCACCTTCATCGGCGGCTCCTCCATGGGCGGGCTCATGACCGTCTATGCCCTCATGGCCTACAACCACTACTTTTCCCGGGGCGCGGCCCTGTCCCCTTCCCTGGGCTTCTGCCGACACGACCTCGAGGCCCTCATCGACGGCGCCCGCATCGGCAAGACCGTCCTCTACATGGACTACGGTTCCCGGGAGATGCGCCGCATCAAGACCAAGCAGCTCTTCGGCGACATGTCCGCCCGGCTCATCGCAAAGGGCGTGCACCTGACCAGCCGGGTGGTGCCCGGCGGCAACCACTCCGAGGAGAGCTGGGAGCGGCAGGTCCCCTTCTTCCTCTCCACCATCCTCTACGACCTATGACCCCCGGAAAGGAGTTCCCATGAATTTCGTCTACATCTCCCCCAACTTCCCCGAGAACCACTGGCATTTCTGCGACCGGCTGCGCAAGAACGGCGTCACGGTGCTGGGCATCGGCGACTGCCCCTACGACGGCCTCAGGCGGGAGCTGAAGGAATCGTTGAACGAGTATTACAAGGTCTCGTCCCTCGAGAACTACGACGAGGTCTACCGGGCCGTGGCCTTCTTCATCCACAAGCACGGGCGGATCGACTATCTCGAATCCAACAACGAGTACTGGCTGGAGCGGGACGCGGCCCTTCGGCAGGACTTCCACATCACTACCGGCTTCCAGCCCCAGGACATGCCCCCGGTGAAGTGCAAATCCCTCATGAAGGATAGGTATCGGCTGGCCGGCATCCCCGTGGCCCTCTACCACATGGTGGACGATCGGGCGGACTGCCTGGCGTTCATCCGGCAGGTGGGCTACCCCGTGGTGGCCAAGCCCGACAACGGTGTGGGCGCCAACGACACCTTCCGCATCGGCAACGAGGCGGAGCTGGATCTCTTCTTCGCCCGCCGGCCCAACAATGTCCAGTACATCATGGAGGAGTACATCGACGGGGACGTGGTCTCCTACGACGCCATCGTCAACAGCCAGGGCGAGCCCATCTTCGAGACCGGCAACATCACCCTGGGGAGCATCATGGACATCGTCAACGAGGCCAAGAGCTGCCCCTTCATGATCCGCAACCCCCTGCCCGACACCCTCCGGGACATGGGCCGGGCGGCGGTGAAGGCCTTCGGCGTGAAGAAGCGGTTCATCCACTTCGAGTTCTTCCACCTCGCTCGGGACCAGCGCATCGGCAAGCAGGGGGACTTCGTGGCCCTGGAGGTGAACATGCGGCCCAGCGGCGGCGTCTCCCCCACCATGATGAACTTCGCCAACAGCACCGACGTATACCAGATCTGGGCGGACATGATCGTCTATGACGAGAGCCGCAAGGCCCTGGGCGAGCGCATGTTCTGCGCCTTCGCGGGGCGGCGGGACGCCCGGGCTTACGTGATGAGCCGGGAGGACGTGCTCAAGGCCTACCCCGCCAACATCGTGGAGGAGGGCCGCGTGGGCCTTGCCCTGGCTCCGGACATGGGGGACTACATGTTCCTGGCCCGCTTCCCCACCATGGAGGACGTCCTCAGCTTCTACGACCGGATCCTGGCGGAGCGAAATTAACGATAGAGCAGTAAAAAACCGTCAGCGGTCGCTGACGGTTTTTTATCGTGGTCGACGGATCATGCCAGGCCGAAGGCCTTCTCCACCAGGGCCAGGGTCTCCTCCACGGTCCTGTTTTCGTCCCGCAAAAGCACGGGGAAGCCGGCGCGGAGAAAGCGGTCGTACCGCTCCCGGGAGTTGATGCGCAGGAGCCCCTGACGGTAGTTCTCCAGGGCGGCGGCGGGGTCGGGCTCTGTTAGCAGCAGCCTGTAGAGGAACTGTTTCTCCCGGTCCGGCCGCTCGAAGAACCGGTCCACGGAAACGTCCGGGTCCGCCAGCATGAGAAGCACGTGGCCGGGAGCGGCCACGGTCTTCAGGGTCTCCGGGGAAATGTTGGTGTCCACGAACACGGGCTTGCCCTGACGGCAGATCCCGGGCAGCATCCGCAGCTCCAGCACCTCGCACTCCTTCGTAACGCCGTCGATCCAGGCCTCGTACGCCTCCGGCGACCGACGGACGAAATCGCGCCAGTCCCTGAGATCCCGGGTATAGCACAGGCAGGGGAACTCCGCCGGGTCCAGCCGGACCGGATAACCGTCGTGGTAATTCTCCTCGCAGGCGATGCCTTCGTGCTTCTTGGCCAGGAGCTTCACCAGGGTGGACTTCCCTGCGTAGGCCGTACCGTTGATGAAGTAGGCGTTGTCAAACAGCATAGCTTTTCTCGACTTTCCCGATCCCACTTGTCAGGTGCCGCATCAACCGCCGTTTACGATGCTGACGTAGACCTCCTTGGGAATCATGGGGGTCTCAAGGCGGGCGACGGTCTCCGGGGAAAGGCAGAGGCTTTGGGCATATTCCGCCCCGGCCGCCTCAAAGCGGTCCAGCAGCGGGTCCGCCACCACCGCCGCCTGGGGCACGTTCAGCATGGGCGTCTCCGGGACACAGACCATGGTGAGGTTCCCGAAGCACTGTTTGCATTGCATCTTCAAGGCGTCGAAGTTTCCCTCCCAGTCCGGGAACCCGCAGCCGCAGAGGACCAGGGTGTGTATCTTGGAGAAATCCGCCAGGGGCACATGCTGGACCCTGCCGTCGCTGAGCTGGACCATATCCATCTTCATCAGGGGGATGGTCCGGTCCAACACCGCCTTCAGGTGGGAGGGCATGCCGTAGCAATAGAGCGGGAAGCTCCAGATGATCAGGTCGGCGGCCCGATACAGGTCCAGGATCCCGTTCTGATCGTCGCCGATCAGGCAGTGGCCCTCTCCCTGCTGCCAGCAGCCAAAGCACCCCTTGCAGGGGGCGATGGCCTTCTCGATCACGTTGACCACGGTGACCTCATGCTCGCCGGCAGCATTCATGCCTTTTAAAAAGCGCTCCGTCATGCGGAAGGTGTCGCTCTTCTTTTTGGGGCTGCCGTTCAAAACCAATACTTTCATGATGGATCCTTTCTGTTTACGCGTCCGTGGGCCGCTTCTTCGCCAGCCAGCCCCGGAAGATGCCGCCCTCCAGTATGGAGACGATGACGAAGAAGATGTCCGCGAACAGGATGAAGAGGAACGAGGGGACCATGATGCGGGTATACCTCTTCCCGGCGCAGGCTCCCTTGCGAATGAACCAGCCCAGGCGGCCGATGTAGAGTAGCACGCCCAGGTTCAAAAACAGGATGATGGCGGTGTTCTGCCCGAAGTTGCTGAGGGCGCCCTGGGCGTAGAAGGAGCCGGTGTGGATGAGGTTGAGCAGGATGTTGACCAGCAGGAGCCCGATCTGCACGAGATACACGATCCGGTACACGTTCAGCATCACGCCGCCGCCGATGCCCACGCCGCCGCCCCAAACGAGGCCCGCCCGGGCGCAGAAGTTCTCAAAGAGCTGCATCAGCGGCTCGTTCTGTTTGCCTTCGATAAAGCCGTTGTTGGCGATGCAGCATACCCGAAGGTGCAGACCGTTTTCCCGGCAGAACGATTCCATCTTTTCGAGGAACCGAAGCACATGGGAGGGGATGCCGTCCACGTAGAGGGGCAGGCCGAACACCACGGTGTCGGCGTCCCGTAGCTCGTTTAGGATCTGGTCGTGGTCCGCCGGGGTGCGGAGCTTCAGCGTGACCTTCTTCCCCGGCACGAACAGCCGCTGCAAGAACAGGAAATAGGCCGAGGCGCAGAAGCGCTTCTTGGGGCTGGCGTTGATGAATACGGTCTTCATAGGGCTGCCTCCAATTCAGAAAGGTCCGAGAGAAACACGACTTCCGACCGGTCGTTGCCCTCGTTTATGGCGTTGCGCCGGACCAGCAGGCGGAAGGTCTCCTTCTCCGCCTCGGTGATATCGCCGTAGACGATCACCTTCAACAGGTCGTGCCGGCCGTAGCGCAGGGTGTGGTGCATCTGCCAGCCCCGGTAGGTGGAAAAGGGCGTGGACGTGCCGATGGACCGATCCAGCACGTTCTTCACCGCGGCGCTGTATCCGCCGTACAGGTTCTTCGTGACGATCACCCGCTCGTCCGCCAGGCCCAGGATGCGGCAGGCCTCGTGGAGCTTGTCCTTCATGAAACACTCCGCCGGATGCTTGGTCCAGCAGCCGAAGCACCCCTGGCAGGGGGCGTATTTCCCGTCCGCCGCCAGCGAACGGTCACACTTTGAGTCGATCAGCACCTCGTATTCCGGGCCCAGATCGTGCAGGATCACCTTCATATGCTTCTCTCCTTAACTTCGTCAGTCTGTTTTTGCCGCAGTTCTTCCAGCTCCCGGATGCAGACCTGGCACCACTGCCGATACATCCGCTCGAACATGCGCCCGAATTCGATGGTGAGCTTCCAGTAGACGGCCTTCTCTGGATTTTGAATGGCCGCCTGGTACATCTCCGCCGCGGCGGTGGCCTGCTTCCCGTCGTCCGGGAAAACGGCGGCGTCCCGGATCGTCTTGAAATAGGCGATGTTTTCCTCCACCGGCAGCTCCCCCCGAAAGAAGGTCTTCATCAGAAACGGGTCGCGGACGCTTCGGGGCAGGTTGTCCGCCCGCAGCCACCGGAGCAGCTCCGCCCGACCCTCCGCCGTGATGGAGAACACGTTCTTGTCGGGCTTGCCGGTCTGCTCCACATGGCGCTCGCTGATCCAGCCAGCCTTCTCCATGGTCTGCAGCTCCCGGTAGATCTGGCTGGTCTGAGCCGTCCAGAAATGATTCAGGGAATCCCGGAACACCGTCATGATCTCATAGCCCGTCTTATCCCCATAGTTGAGCAAGCCCAGGATGCCGTGTTTTAGCATGGCTGCCTCCTTTCATATTCCACTTATGGCATATACTATACTTCCACTTGTGGAATATGTCAAGGGTAAAAAAACAAGCACCCACAAAAAGTGGATGCTTGCAAGTGGTTCCGGTTAACGCTTGCTGAACTGGGGGCAGCAGGCTGTATACGGAGCCTCTTGCGAAACGCGGGAGAATCTGATACGATACACAATAAAACTAAGCCGAAACGGGGAAAACTGCCATGAAGCGAAGCGCAAAGGAATGGGCCCTGCGGATCGTGATCCTGATGACGGGACTTGTGATCGCGCACCTGGGCGTCACGCTCTTCCTGCTGTCCGATCTGGGGTCCGATCCCTTCAACGTGTTCGTGCAGGGCGTCTTCCGCTCCCTTTCGCAATGGCTCGCCTGGCCGTTTCTGACCCATGGGCGGACCCACGTGGGGATCAGCCTTCTGATCATCCTGATCCTGCTCTTCGTGGATAGGGGCTACGTCAAGATCGGGACGGCCCTCTGCATGATCTTCGGCGGTCCGATCATCGACGTGTTCACCCGCCTGCTGCAGCCCCTGCTGGGCGGCGCGGGGATCCCCGGACGGGCGTGCATGCTGGTCCTGGGCTGCTTCATCCTGGCCTACGGCATGACCATCGTGATCCGCTCCGACGCGGGGACCGGGCCCAACGACCTGGTCGCCCTGGCGATCAGCGAGAAGGGGCATTTCCGCTTCAGCCTGACGCGTATCGCGGTGGATGGGGCCTTCACGCTTCTTGGGTGGCTCCTGGGCGGCACCGCGGGGATCGGCACGCTGGTCTGCATGTTCCTCATCGGCCCCATCGCCGGCCTCTTCCTGCCCATCAACGGAAAGATCATCGACCGGCTGGTGGAAAAAGCCCTTCGCGGCTGAATTCTGGCCGGATCGTTACAGTTCTCTTTTTCACCTTTCTTTCAGTACAACATGTATAGATAAAAAAACAAGCACCCGCTTTCGCAGGTGCTTGCATGTGGTCCTGGTTAACGCTTGCTGAACTGGGGGGCGCGGCGGGCTGCATGCAGACCGTACTTTTTGCGCTCCTTCATTCTGGGGTCGCGGGTCAGGAATCCGGCCTTCTTGAGCTCGGGCCGAAGGTCCGGCTGGGCCACGCACAGGGCGCGGGCGATGCCGTGACGGATGGCGCCGGCCTGGCCGGTGGTGCCGCCGCCGTAGACGTTCACGAGCACGTCGTACTTCTCGAGGGTGTTCGTGAGGGTCATGGGGGCGCGGACGATCATCTTCAGGGTCTCGAGACCGAAGTAGTCCTCCACGTCGCGACGGTTGATGGTGATGGCGCCGGTGCCGGGGACCAAACGGACGCGGGCAACGGACTTCTTACGACGCCCGGTGGCGATGAAAGCGGTTTTTGCCATAGTCGTTTCTCCTCCTTATTTGAGCACAAGCGCTTCGGGCTGCTGGGCCTCGTGGTTGTGGGTGGGACCGGCGTAGACGCGCAGCTTCTTGAGCATCTTGCGGCCCAGGGGGCCCTTGGGCATCATGCGGCGGATGGACTCGTACACCGCGAACTCGGGCTTCTTGGCGAGGAGCTCACCGTAGGTGATCTCCTTGAGGCCGCCGGGGTAACCGGTGTGATGCACGTGGGTCTTGTCAGCCAGCTTGTTCCCGGTCAGGCGGACCTTGGCGGCGTTGACGATGATGACGCAGTCGCCGGTGTCCACGTGGGGGGTGAAGATGGGCTTGTTCTTACCTCTGAGAATGGCGGCAACCTGAGAAGAGAGACGGCCGAGCACCATATCCGTCGCGTCCACCACGTACCACTTACGCTCAACGGTTTCGCCCTTTGCCATATAGGTCTTCATGGCGATTCCTCCAATGAAAATATTGATACTTGCTGCCGTAAGATCAAGCGCTGGCGGGGCTTGTGCCGCACTTCACCCAATAGGCACTTGCATATATTAACAAAGCGCACCCGGCTTGTCAAGGAATTTTTACGGGTTTTGGCCGATTTTTTCTGTATATTTCCGGGCAAAGGGGCTCATGCTTTTCGTAACGAGAAAACGAAAAGGAGGCGAAGGCCCGTGACCCGTTCCACGTATCTGTATCTGCTGCTGGGGCTGCTGCTGCTCGCCATCGGGCTGGCGGTGGTGG
>CADCNE010000001.1 GCA_902802805.1 uncultured Eubacteriales bacterium | reverse complement strand
CGCTGCCGGCATCATGCGCCGCCTGCGCGAGCATGAGTATAACCCGGAGCTCATTCGCCAGCGGGTCATGAAGGACGCCAAAACCTTCTATGAGAGCGCCCAGGCGGGGAAGTGCCTGTATGCGGACGGGATCTCGGACCAGCTCCGGGAGCGCCTGCCCTCGTACCTGCCCCCGGACGTGGCGGGGAGCATCCAGGTCTACAAGGTGGCCCTGGCCGCCTATGACGACGCCTCCGAGGACCGGGTGCTGACCTTCCAGGCGGCCGCCTCCTTCAAGGACGGCGCGGGCACCGTCCGGCAGCGGCGGCTGATCCTCAAGTATCTGGCCGCCTGGTCCACGGATACCGTCACCGGCGTCAAGCGCACCAACTGCCCCAATTGCGGTGCGCCTGTGCCCGCCGTGGGCTCCAAGGTCTGCAAGTACTGCGGCACCGCGCTCAAGGTCTGGGCCGGGACACAGTGGCTGCTGACGGATGTGAAGGAAGATTGATATTTTGCCGCTTTTTCTTTTCAGTGAAAAGAAAAAGCGGCGGAAAAAGAAAAGCTCAAGAAGGGAATGGCTTATAGTGTGAAGCCCCATTACTCTTCTTGAGTTTCTCTTTTTGGGCGACTTTTTCTCCTTTGTATAAAGGGGTGCGAAGCTTAGCGCTGCCTGTGGCAGAGGCAGCGAAACGGAGCACGGGAAAAGCAAGGAAAAAACAAGCGGCAGCGCCGCTTTGACTATGCTTTTCCCATGGGTAATAGTCGCAAAAGAAAATTAACAATCAGTAAAATCAATGTTCAAATCAAGGTCAGGGGCCACAACCTGTGGTATACTGGCCTGTAAGATTTGGGAGGAAATGCACAAGATATGGAATCCAACTATTCCGTTTCCAACATAACGGTCATGGAGGGCCTGGACGCGGTTCGCATGCGTCCCGGCATGTATATAGGCACCACGGGCCCCAAGGGGCTCCACCACTTGCTGTGGGAGATCGTGGACAACGCCATCGACGAGGCGGCCAACGGCTACGCCAACGAGATCAACGTGACCCTGAACAAGGACGGCTCCGCCACCGTGTTCGACAATGGAAGAGGCATCCCCGTGGGCATCCACGAGAAGCTGGGCGTGTCCGGCGTGGAGGTGGTCTTCACCCAGCTCCATGCGGGCGGCAAGTTCGGCTACGACTCCTACGGCTACTCCGGCGGCCTCCACGGCGTGGGCGCGTCGGTGGTGAACGCCCTGTCCCGGTGGGTCACCGTGGAGGTGTTCACCCAGAACCGGTCCTATAAGCAGGAGTTCGAGAGCGCCGAGGGCGAGGACGGGAAGATCGTCTCCGGCCGGCCCAAGTACCCGCTGACGGAGACGGGTCGGACCCGGAAGCAGGGGTCCCTCATCACCTTTATGCCCGACGATCGGGTCTTCGAGACCGTGGAATGGAACTACGACGTGATCATGCGGCGGCTGCGGGAGCTGGCGTACCTGAACCGGGGCGTGAAGCTGACGCTGGAGGACCAGCGGCCCGGGAAGAAGGGCCGGCAGGACGAGTTCTGCTTCGAGGGCGGCCTCTCCGACTTCGTGCGGTATCTGAACAGCGAGAGCACGCCGCTGTATGACACGCCCATCCACATCGGCGGCAAGAGCGGCGATATATTGGTGGATCTCGCCATCCAGCACAACGACGGGTACAACGAGAACCTGTTCTCCTACGTGAACAACATCCCCACCTCCGAGGGCGGCACCCACGAGACCGGCTTCAAGGCGGCGTTCACCAAGTGCATGAACGACTACTGCCGCCGGACGGGCATTTTGAAGGACAAGGACCCGTCCCTGGCGGGCGAGGATTTTAGGGAGGGCCTCACGGTGGTCCTGTCCGTGAAGATGCGGAACATCCAGTTCGAGGGCCAGACCAAGACGAAGCTGGGCAACACCGAGGCCCGGCCCGCCGTGGAGGCGGTGGTGACCCAGGAGCTCAGCAAGTACCTGGAGGACATCAAGAACGCGGCTACCGGCAACATCATTGCCGACAAGGCCATCAAAGCGAGCAA
Organism: uncultured Eubacteriales bacterium; assembly: GCA_902802805.1. Classification (GTDB taxonomy): domain Bacteria; phylum Bacillota; class Clostridia; order Christensenellales; family CAG-138; genus RUG472. Next base: position 30,945 of record CADCNE010000001.1, on the reverse strand, counting down.
AGCGAGGCAGGCCGCCCGCAAGGCCAAGGAGAACGCCCGGGAGAAGAACAAGCTGGAGAACGCGCCCCTGGTGGGGAAGCTAAGTAGCTGCACCGGTCGGAACTACGCCATCAACGAGCTGTTCATCGTGGAGGGCGACTCCGCCGGCGGGTCCGCCAAGCAGGGCCGGGACCGGCGGTTCCAGGCCATCCTGCCCCTTCGCGGCAAGCCCCTGAACGTGGAGAAAAAGCGCCTCGAACAGGTGCTCCAAAACGAGGAGTTCCGCTCCATCATCACGGCCCTCGGCACCGGCATCGGCGAGGACTTCGACATCAAGAACCTGAAATACGACAAGGTCATCATCCTGGCGGACGCGGACCAGGACGGCGCCCACATCCGGGCGATCCTCCTCACCTTCTTCTACCGGTACATGCGGGAGCTCATCAACCAGGGCCACGTGTACATCGGCATGGCCCCCCTCTACCGGATCCAGAAGAAGGACGCGAAGCCCATCTACTGCTACGACGACCCGGCCCTCAAGCAGGCGCTGAAGACCGTGGGCAAGAACTATACCCTGCAGCGCTACAAGGGTCTCGGCGAGATGAACCCGGAGCAGCTGTGGGAGACCACCATGGACCCGGCGGCCCGGCGGCTGACCCGGGTGCACATCGAGGACGCGGCGGACGTGGAGCATCTCGTTACGGTGCTCATGGGGGACAAGGTCCAGTCCCGGAAGGAGTACATCTTCTCCTACGCCGACTTCAACAAGGACAAGACCGCTTTTGAGAAGCTGAGAGAACGGCAATGAGCAAGAAACCGGAAGAACCGAAACGGGAGGAGATCATCCTCTACCGCAGCATGGACGAGGTCATGCACGACTCCATGATCCCCTACGCGGAGCACGTCATTTTGGAGCGGGCCCTGCCCCGGGTGGAGGACGGCTTGAAGCCCGTCCAGCGGCGCATCCTCTACACCATGCTGGAGCTGGGCCTGTCCCCGGACAAGCCCCACAGAAAGAGTGCCCGCATCGTGGGCGACTGCCTGGGCAAATATCACCCCCACGGCGACAGCTCCGTGTACGAGGCCATGGTCCACATGGCCCAGCCCTTCGCCATGAGCCTGCCGCTTGTGGACGGCCACGGCAACTTCGGCTCCATCGACGGGGACTCCGCCGCCGCCATGCGGTACACCGAGGCAAGGATGACCGACGCGGCCATGCAGATCCTTCGGGACATCGACCTCGATACGGTGGACTGGTCGCTGAACTTCGACGATACCCTGAAGGAGCCGGACCTGCTGCCCGGCCGGTTCCCGAACCTGCTCATCAACGGGGCCTCGGGCATCGCCGTGGGCCTCGCCACCAACATCCCGCCCCACAACCCCGGCGAAGCCATCGACGCGGCGGTGGCCATGATCGACGACCCTCGGATCAGCCTCAAAAAGCTCATGGAGATCATGCCCGCCCCGGACTTCCCCACCGGCGGGTACCTGATCGACTCCCCGGAGATCGCCGCGGCCTACGAGACGGGCCGGGGGAAGCTGACCATGCGGGCCAAGACCCACTTCGAGCAGCAGAAGAACGGCAAGACCCTCATCGTCATCACCGAGATCCCCTACGGCATCAACAAGGCGGCGGCGCTGCAGAAGATTTTGACCGTGACCCAGGAGAAGAAGGCCATGTTCGCGGGCGTGGCGGACATCCGGGACGAATCGGACCGCCAGGGCATGCGGGCCGTGGTCGAGGTCAAGAAGGACGCGGACCCGGAGAAGATCCTCCAGGCCCTGTTCAAGTATTCGGACCTCCAGTGCACCTTCGGCGTGAACATGACCGCCATCGCCGAGGGCAAGCCCCAGCAGCTGGACCTCAAGAGCATCCTTCGCTATTTTATCAACCACCAGAAGAACGTGGTAACCCGCAGGACGAAGTGCGAGCTCGAGACCGCCCGCCGTCGGGAGCACATCCTGGAAGGCCTCATGGTGGCGGTGGACCATGTGGACGCGGTCATCAAGCTGATTCGCGGTAGCAAGTCCCCCAAGGAGGCCAAGGAAAAGCTGATGGCGAAATACAGTCTCAGCGAAGTCCAGGCCCAGGCCATCCTGGACCTCCGGTTGCAGCGGCTCACCAACCTTGAATTGGTGGCCATCGAGAAGGAGTATCACGACGTCCAGAAACGCATCGCGGAGCTCGAGGGCATCCTGGCCTCCGAGCGGAAGCTCATGGCCCTCATCAAGAAGGAGCTTTTGGAGATCAAGAAGCTGTTCCCCGCAGCCAGGCGGACCCAGATCGTCAAGGGAGACACCCGGATCGAGCTTGCTGACGAGAACGCGGTGGTCACCGAGGAGATGGCCGTGGCCTTCTGCGCCGACCTGAAGGTCCGCAAGTGGCCTTCCCGCCTGTTCACCCTGGCGGAAGCGAGCGCCGACAAGCCCTGGCAGGTGGTGAAGCTTATGGGCGATCAGAAGCTTCGTCTGTTCACGGATCGGGGCGATATGCTGACGCTCAGCGTGGCCGACATTCCCGAGACCCGGCCTACGGCCCGGGCGGTGAGCCTCACGTCGCTGCTGGCCTTCGAGAAGAACGAGCAGATCGTGGCCGTCTTCCCGGAGGACGCCGAGGGCGATTACCTGTTCTACACCGCCGGCGGCGCGGTGAAGCGGACCCCCTGCGCCGAGTATTCCATTCGTGCCAAGCGCACCGCCGCCCTGAACCTGAAGGACAAGGACAAATTGATCGGCGTGGAAAAGGCCAACGGCCTTTCCCTGCTGCTGGTGACGGAGAAGGGCATGTCCATCCGCTTCGCCGCGGAGGAGGTGCCGTCCATGGGACGGGTGTCCTCGGGCGTGAGGGGCATCAAGCTGGAGGACGGAGATAGGGTCATCTACGCCGGCCAGACCGACGACGAGGGCGAGCTGGCCCTGGTCACGGACCGGGGCTTTAGTAAGCGATCCTTCCTCTTTGAATACGAGCCCCAGGGCCGGGGCGGCAAGGGCCTCAAGACCTTCGATTTCAACAAACGGGGCAGCAACGGGACCCGGCTGGTCTGGGCCAGGCCCGTGAAGGAGCCCTACGATATCGTTATCGTCCAGCGGCGGAGCCCCGAGACCCCGCTGAACACGGAGCAGCTGCGGCTGGAGGACCGATTCAGCAAGGGGACCATGGCGGTGACCGTGCTCCTGGACGACGACGTGGTGGCCGTGCGGCCGGTGCTGAGCGGAAAAATCTGAGGCGGCCGCAACCTTATCGGGCGCTGCTCGGTATTGGAGATGAAACCACAAGGGAGGAATCTGAACATGAAGCGCAATAAAGCGATATTTGCCGTTCTGCTGGCACTGTGCACGGTGCTGATGTTTGCAGGCTGCGGCACCAGATCGTCCAAGTCCGCCAGCTACAGCGCCAGGGACTACGGCTACTACGAGGAGCCCCAGGCGGCGTATGAGATGGCCTACGACTACGACGGGATGGAAATGGAGGAGAGCTATCTCGGCAACGCCAAGGCTGCCGGGAAGGTGTCCACCACCGCCACCAACGCTAAAATTCAGGACAGCGGGGAGAGCACCAACCTTACCGGCGCCGTCGCGGGCCGGAAGATCATCAAGAACGGGGACCTGTCCATCCAGACCCGGGAGTTCGACCAGTTCCTGGAGGACCTGAACCGGTCCATCCTCAGCGCGGGCGGGTATGTGGAAAGCTCCAGCATCAACGGCAACAGCTACAACAAGAATCGCATGCGGTCCGCGGACATCACCGCCCGCATCCCCGCCGAGAATCTGGACGCCTTCTGCGACCAGGTGTCGGACCTGGGCAACGTGACCTATAAGAACCTCTATACCCGGGACGTGACCCTGACCTACGTGGACCTCGAGAGCCACGTGAAGGCCCTGCGCACCGAGCAGCAGACCCTGATGGAGCTCCTTGAGCGGGCCCAGTCCGTGGAGGATATCATCACCATCCAGAGCCGCCTCTCCGACGTGCTCTATGAGATCGAGAGCTATGAGTCCACCCTTCGGACCTTCGACGACCAGATCGCCTACTCCTCCGTGCACCTCTCCATCCAGGAGGTGCAGCGGGAGACCACCGTGGAGAAGGAGACCGCCGGTCAGGAGATCGCCCGCCGGTTCAAGGAGAACTGGGAGGACGTGAAGGAGGGCGCGGCCCGGTTCGGCATCGACTTCGTGTCGGGCCTGCCGGTGATCCTGGTCTGGGTGGTGTTCCTGGGGATCGTCGTGCTCATCGTGGTGCTCATCGTCAAGCGGAGCCCCAGGCGGAAGGCGAAGCGGGAGCGCAAAAAGGCCCTGAAGCTGCAGAAAAAGTATCAGAAGGAGCAGGCCAAGCTCAAGGCACAGGAAAGTGCGGCCGAGCCGACTGAGGAAAAGAAGGAATAATATAAATGGAAGAAACAGGGGGCCGACGGCCCCCTTTCGCGCGGAGGAAGGCATATGAAGCGATTGCTGAAGGGCGGAGACATCCTCATCTATGAGGGAGACAGGTTTTCCTGCCTGAAAAACGGGTTTCTGGGCATCGACGGGGATACCATAGACTATCTGGGCATAGAAGCGCCCAAAGAGACCTATGACCAGGTGAAGGACATGACCGGCAGGCTCCTGCTGCCGGGGCTCGTCAACGGCCACACCCACACGGGCATGAGCCTTTTAAGGGGCCTGGGGAGCGACCTGCCCCTGAAGGAATGGCTGTTCGACACCGTCTTTCCCGTGGAGGACCGGCTCACGGACGAGGATCTCAGGATCGGCATGGAGCTGTCCCTCCTCGAGATGATCGCCTCCGGCACCACGGCCTTCACGGACATGTATATGTCCCCCGGCTATACCGCCCGGGCGGTCGTCGCCTCAGGCATGAAGGCGAACCTGTGCCGCCCCATGCAGTCCTTTGATCCCGACGAGGAACCCATGACCTGCCGCCGGATGCGGGAGATGTTGGCCCTCTACGACGAGTGGAACGGCGCGGCGGAGGGCCGCATCTGTGTGGATTTCGCCATCCACGCCGAGTACACCTGCACGGAGAAGATGGTCCGAGCCGCCGCCGAGGAGGCTCAAAAGCGGGGCGCGGGCATGCACATCCACCTGTCGGAGACAGCGGCGGAGCAGCAGAACTGTGTCGAAAAGTACGGTCTGACCCCGGCCCAATGGTTCGATAAAATGGGGGCCTTCAACGGCCGGGCTTACGCCGCCCATTGCGTGTGGCTCACGGCGGAGGATCGGGCGTTGCTGAAGGAACGGGACGTCACGGTCATCCACTGCCCGGAGAGCAACCTCAAGCTGGGCAGCGGCGTGGCGGACGTGCCCGCCATGACGGACGAAGGTTTGACCGTGGCCCTGGGCACCGACGGGGCGGCCAGCAACAACAATTTGAATATGGTGGAGGAGATGCACCTCGCCGCCATGCTCCACAAGGGCGTCCGGCACGACCCCACGGCGTTGCCCATGGACCAGGTGCTCAGGATGGCCACGGTGAACGGGGCGAAGCTCCAGGGCCGGACCGATACGGGCGTCCTGGCCGTGGGCAAAAAGGCGGACGTCATCGCCGTGGACATGGATCGGCCCCACCTCGCCCCCTGCATCGATCCGCTGTCGAACCTCCTCTTCTCCGCCCAGGCCGCGGACGTCGTCATGACCATGGCGGACGGGCAGATTTTGTACGAGAACGGGGATTTTCTGACCCTGGACCGGGACCGCATCCTGTTCGAAGCCCGGCAGGCCGCCCGGCGGCTCCTGGGGTAAAAGCAGGATTTCCTGCACACATTTCGGATGGCATGGAAAACGCGCAGGCGCCGTTGCAAATGACGGTGCCTGTCTGTATATTTTCGGAAAAGGACCACAAAAAGCGGCTAAAACATCTTGAATTTTTTTCAGGATTGCCTTAAAATATAAGTGCCGAATCATCCCCGGCAAAGAAAAAACAAATGTAGGAAAAGGAGAGCTATCATGAAAAAGATTCTGGCGTTTATCCTGGTTGCGATCATGGTCCTCACCATGGCTCCTATGGCGCTGGCCGCTTCCAAAGAGCAGCTGACCATGGGCACCGGCGGTGAAGCGGGCACCTACTTCGCGGTGGGCGGCGTTCTTGCCAACGTCCTCAACGAGAAGAACCCCGACATCATGAACGTGAACGTGGTGTCCACCGGCGGTTCTGCGGACAACCTGCAGAACATGGCTTTCGGCATCTACCAGCTGGCCACCGTGCAGTCCGACGTTATGACCTATGCCTATAACGGCACCCGGAGCTTTGCGCAGATCGGCGCCGTGCCCAACGTCCGCATCCTGGCCGGCCTCTATGCCGAGACCGTGCAGATCGTCACCACCGACCCCAACATCAAGACCGTTGCCGATCTGAAGGGCAAGAAGGTCTGCGTGGGCGATCAGAACTCCGGCACCTACTTCAATGCCACCGACGTGTTCGCCGCCTATGACATGGATGTCGAGAAGGACATCACCCCCATCTTCCAGTCCTTCGCCGCCTCCACCGAGAGCCTGAAGGACGGCAAGATCGACGCCGCCTTCCTGACCGCCGGTGCCCCCACCACCTCCGTGGTCGACCTCGGCACGGCGAAGCCCGTGTACCTGGTATCCATCGACGATGAGCACATCGAGAAGCTCCTGGCTGACTGCCCCTTCTATGCCAAGCTCATCATCGGCAAGGATGTCTACGGCACGCCCGACGATTGCCAGACCGTGACCGTGAAGGCCACCCTGGTAGCCGACGCCTCCGTCAGCGATGACGTGGCCTACGCCATTGTGAAGACCATCTTCGAGAACAAGGAAGAGATCACCGCGGCCCACGCCAAGGGCGCTGAGCTGGACCTCACCTTCGCCACCGACGGCATGGCCATCCCCTTCCATCCCGGCGCTGCCAAGTACTTTGCTGAGAACGGCATCACCGTGGATACGGGTGCGTAATGGATCCGGCCATACAATAAAGTGAACAAACGGGAGCTGCCGCGTTTTCCCCGGGAAAGCGCGGCGGCTCCTGCCATATCTACCAGCGAACCAACAAATCTTCGCATCGGAGGAGCGACTCCATGTCTTTGAAAAAAAGCAAGGCCGGCGTTGACGCGCCGGAAATGAAACCCAAGATCGAGCGGGGCGAGTTCGACACGGTCTCCCAGGAGGAAGTGGATGAGATCATGAAGAACTACGACCCGGAGAGCAACGTCCGGGTCTGGCAGGGCGTGCCCCAGTACGTCGTCAAGTGCATCCTGGCGGCGTTCTCCGTCTACACCATTTATGTGACGTTGTTCGCCACCCTCCAGGATCTGGTCCGCATGCCCACCTTCGTGGGCTTCGGCATCCTGATGGGCTATCTCGTATACCCCGCCCGGAAGGGCCGTCAGAAGATCAATCATATGCCCTGGTATGATATCGTCATCATGATCCTGGGCACCCTGTCCTATCTGTACATCGCGCTGACCGTCAAGAGCCTCATGGCCAAGGGCATCAACCTGGCCTGGTATGAGTACATCATCGGCGCCATCTGCGTGCTGTCCCTGGCGGAGCTCTGCCGCCGCAGCGTGGGCATCCCCATCCTGTGCGTGGCCGGGTTCTTCCTGCTCTACGCCATCTACTTCTTCTCCAAGAAGGTGGGCATCGAGCGGGCCGTCAAGCAGATCATCTACCGGTTGGTCTTCACCTCCACCGGCGTCTTCTCCACGCCCATCGACGTGTGCTCCAAGTATATCGCCGTGTTCATCATATTCGGCGCGTTCCTGGAGCGGACCGGCATCTCCGACTTCTTCATCCAGATGGCCAACTCCCTGGCGGGCTCCGCCAGCGGCGGTCCGGCCAAGGTGGCGGTCATCTCCTCCGCCCTCTGCGGCATGGTGTCCGGCTCCTCCGTGGGCAACACCGTGACCACGGGCTCCGTGACCATCCCCATGATGAAGAAGACCGGCTATCGGCCCGAGTTCGCGGGCGCCGTGGAAGCGGCGGCCTCCACCGGCGGCCAGATCATGCCCCCGGTCATGGGCGCGGCGGCCTTTTTGATGATCGACTACGTGGGCGTGCCCTACTCCAGCATCATCGTCCGGGCCATCCTGCCGGCGACGCTGTACTTCCTGGGCATCTTCATCGCGGTGCACCTCGAAGCGAAGCGCACCGGACTCAAGGGCATCCCCAGGGACCAGCTGCCGGTGTTCAATCAGCTCATCAAGAGGATCTACCTGCTGCTCCCGCTGGTGGTGCTGGTGGTCATGGTGTCCACCAATTTGAAGACCATGGCCTTTTCCGCCGCTATGGCGATCCTGTTCGCCATCGTGGTGGCCAACATGGACAGCAACAAGATCATCGGCATCGTGGGCTGCGTGACCTTGCTCGCCTACATCTTCCTGCCCCCGCTGGCCGGTAACGTGCCGGCGCTGCTGCTGACCATCCTGGTGGTCGTCGGCCTTCTCTGCACCGCGGGCGGCACCGTGGTCAAGGGCGCCAAGATGAATCCGGGGATGTTCCTCGAAGCCATGGCCAACGGCGGCAAGAGCTGCGTATCCATCATCGCCGCCTGCGGCATCGCGGGCTGTGTGGCGGGCTGCATCTCCATGACCGGCCTTGCCTCCCAGATCATCTCCTTCATCATCCGCATCGCGGGCGATCATCTGATCGTGGCCCTGTTCTTCACCATGATCTGCTGCATCGTGCTGGGCATGGGCGTGCCCACCACGGCCAACTACTGCATCATGGCCTCCACCTGCGCCCCCATCCTCATCAAGATGGGCGTGCCCACCATCGCGGCCCACTTCTTCGTGTTCTACTTCGGCATCGTGGCGGACATCACGCCGCCGGTGGCCCTCGCTGCCTACGCCGGCTCCGCCATCGCCAAGTCTGATCCCATGAAGACGGGCGTGAACGCCACGCGGCTCGCCATTGCGGCGTTCATCGTGCCCTACGTGTTCGCCATGGACCCCACCATGATGTTCGTGGGCATCGAGCACTGGTACCAGGTGGTGCTCATCTGCATCACCTCCGTCGTGGGCATCTACGGCGTGGCCTCGGGCCTTGCGGGCTTCACCTACACCAGCATGCCCTGGTACACGCGGATCCTGGCCATCGCGGGCGGCCTGCTGCTGCTGGCGCCCTCCACCTGGACGGATATCGCCGGCTTGATCATCGTCGCCGGCGTCATCGCCTTCCAGTACCTGATGGGCAAGAAAAAGCCCGCCGCAGCGTAGCGGAAGAGGAAGGAACGGAAGGATTCGCGCCTTTTCTTGAAAGAAAAGGCGCCCCAAAAGAACTTAAATGGGAAGTATCGTTTGCGCGGTACTTCCCATTACTTTTCTTAAGCTTCTCTTTTTTGCGCCGTTTTTTTCTCTTCACCGAAGAGAAAAAAGCGGCAAAGAAGAACTTATCACTCCAAATACGGCTTCAGCAGCTCGTCCATGGCCGCGGCCAGGGCGGCGAGCCTGGCGTCGGCGTCGGCCTCGGAATTGCCCCGGACGCCGGAGTAGATCTTCAGCTTCGGCTCCGTGCCGGAGGGCCGGGCGATGGCCCAGCTGCCGTCGGAGAGCGTCCAGCGGAGCACGTTGCTCTTGGGCAGGCCCGTGGCGGCGGAGTCGTTGTAGTCCACGAACTTCACCACGTTCTTGCCGCCGATGGCCGCGGGCGGAGTGGCCTGGAGCTGCTTCATGGCGGCCTGGATCTTCTCGATGCCGGCCTTCCCCTCCAGGGTGTAGGACACGGTCTTCTCCTTGTAGTAGCCGTAGGTCTGGTAGATCCGCTGGAGCACGTCGTACAGGGTCAGGCCCTGCTCCTTGAAGAGGGTGCACCCCTCGGCTACCAGCATGGCCGCGCAGATGGCATCCTTGTCCCGGGAGAAGCCGCCGGCCAGGAACCCGAAGCTCTCCTCGAAGCCGAAGAGGAAGGTGTGCTCGTGCTTCGCTTCGCACTCGGCGATCTGCTCGGAGATGAACCTAAACCCCGTCAGCACCTCCACGATATCCACGCCGAAAGAGGCGCAGATGGCGTCGGCGAGGGGCGTGGACACCAGCGACCGGACCACCAGCCCGTTCTTCGGCAGGAGCCCCGCCTCCTTCTTGGCGGTGAGCAGGCAGTAGAGGAGGATGGACCCGATCTGATTCCCGGTCAGCACGGCCCATTCCCCGTCGTTCTTGCGGACGGCCACGCCCAGCCGGTCGGAGTCGGGGTCGGTGCCGATGATCACGTCCGCCTTCTTCTCCTCAGCCAGCTTGAACGCCAGGGTGAACGCGTTGGGATCCTCGGGATTCGGCGCCTTTACGGTGGGGAAATTCCCGTCGGGTTTCACCTGCTCGGGCACGGGGAACACGTTCTTCATGCCGATGCGATCGAGGACCGTGGTCACGGGCACGTACCCGGAGCCGTGGAGGGGCGTATAGACCATGGTCACGTTTTTGCCCTTTTCCTGGAGGAGCTTCGGCTGCTGCAGCAGCGACATGGTGGCGGCGTAGTAGGCTTCGTCCACCTCTTTACCGATAAGCTCGATGAGCCCCTTTTCGATGGCCTCTTCATAGGGCATGTAGCCGGTGGCGAAGCCCTCCACCTCCCGGATGCGGGCGGTAATGGCGTCGGCCTCCACCGGGTCCACCTGGCCGCCGGTGGTCCAGTAGACCTTGTACCCGTTGTACTTGGGCGGGTTGTGGCTGGCGGTGATGACCACGCCGGCGCTGCAGTGGAGGTGCAGCACCGTGAAGGACAGCTGCGGCACGGAGTGAAGCGTGCTGTAGAGGTACACGTGGATGCCGTGACCCGCCAGCACGCAGGCGGTCTCTTTGGCAAACACGTCGGAGAAGTTCCGGGAATCGTAGGCGATGGCCACGGTGGCTCCCTGGGGGAACCGGTCCTGCAGGTGCCGCGCAAGCCCCTCCGTGGCCTTGCGCACGTTGTACACGTTCATCCGGTTGTCTCCGGCGCCCAGCACGCCCCGAAGGCCCGCCGTGCCGAAGGACAGCTCCTGATAGAACCGATCCTCGATCTCCACGGGGTCGCCCGCGATGGCCTTTAGCTCCGCCTTGGTCCCCTCGTCCACGTCGGGACTGTTCAGCCAATACTCATACCGTTCCTGTGCGTTCATAGGTCCTCCTTGATGATTTCTTGTATAGTGAGTTCTCGTGTGCTTTCAAAGGTCTTGCCGGCCACGGTAAGGCGCTTGGCGAGCAGCAGCTGCCGCTTCTGATGGAAGCGCCGGTTAGCGTCCCGGTCGCCGTACTTGTCGTCCCCCAGCACGGGACACCCGAGGGCCGCCATCTGGACCCGGATCTGGTGGGTCCGGCCGGTCATGAGCTGTATCTCCGCTTTGGACAGCCCGCCCCGGCTCTCCAATATCCGGTAGCTGAGCTCCATCCGCTGGGCCCCGGATGTGTCCTTCGGCACCAGGCGCATGAAGGCCTTCTCCTCGTCCTTGAGTCCGTAGTGGACCAGCGTCCCCGCCCGCTGCTCGGGCGCGCCAACCAGGATGGCCTCGTAGACCTTCCCGGTCTCGTGGCGGGCGAAGGCGTCGGAGAGATCCGCCTCGGCGGCCTCGTTCCTGGCGAGGACCACCAGCCCCATGGTGTTGGCGTCCAGCCGGTGGACGGGGAAGAGGGGCTCGGTGATGGCGGATAGCTCGGAAACGAGATCCGTCTCCACCTCCGTGCCCGGATTCTTGTCCGCCACCAGCATGTCTTCATCCTCATAGACGGCGCTGCAGGCCCGGAAGGCGGGCAGGTACTTCACCGTCGTGGGGAACTCAGCAAAGGGCGGCAGGGCGTAGAAGGTCATGGGCTCCTTCAGCGTGGGGTGGGCGATGGTCAGGGCGTAGGCCCAGAGCCGTATCTGGTCACCCACCTTTGCGTCAGGGTTGTATCGCTGGTCCCCCTTGATGGGGAATCCGGCGTGGGAAAGCTGCACCCGTATCTGGTGGGGCCGGCCCGTCTGTAAATTTACGTCCAGCAGGGACAGGCCGTTCGTTCGGGCTAACGTTCTATAGCTCAGTCGGGCCTGTTTCGCCCCGGGGGTACTCTCCTTCACCACGGAGGTGGTGTTGGTGCTCTCGTTCTTCACCAGCCAGTCGGTGAGCCGCCCCTCAGCGGGGGCGCTCCCTTCCACGATAGCGGCGTACCGCTTCATGGCCCGGTGGGCGGAGAACTGCTCCGTGAGCCGGGCGGCGGCCTTGCTGGTCCGGGCAAAGACCATGACGCCCCCCACGGGCCGATCCAGGCGGTGGACCAGGCCCAGGTACACCTCCCCCGGCTTGGCGTATTTCTCTTTTATGTACCTCTTGCAGGCGGTCAGCAGGTCCTCGTCCCCGGAGGCGTCGGCCTGAACGGGCACGTTGGCGTGCTTCTCCACCACCAACAGGTGGTTGTCCTCATATAAGACCCGGACGTTCACGGGGTCCACCTTCCGGTCGCGCCACAAGGAAGCACCAGGTTCCCCCGACGGATGGGCAGGCCCACCTCCTGGGCCTCCGCGTGCCCCTTGGGCAGGGCTACGGTCAGCACGTTCTTGAGGACGCTTGGCGCCAGCCCCGTGGTGTAGCTGTTGATGAGGAAGAAGCAGGGCTCATCGGAAAGGAGTTTGGCGCACTCGCTGACCAGCTCGAAGAGGCTGGTTTCGATCTTCCACATCTCGCCCCCCGGGCCCCGACCGTAGCTGGGCGGGTCCATGAGGATGCCCTCGTACCGGTTGCCCCGGCGCTGCTCCCGGCGGACGAACTTGAGGCAGTCGTCCACGATATAGCGGATGGGCGCGTCGGCAAGGCCCGAAGCCGCGGCGTTGTCCTTGGCCCAGGAGACCATGCCCTTCGCGGCGTCCACGTGGACTACCTGGGCCCCGGCCTTGGCGCAGGCGCAGGTGGCGCCGCCGGTGTAGGCGAACAGGTTCAGGACCCGCGGGGCCTCGCTGTGAGCTTTCCGCCAGGCGCTGAGGCGGTCGGACATGAAGTCCCAGTTCACCGCCTGCTCCGGGAACAGGCCTGTGTGCTTGAAGCCCGTGGGCCGGACCACGAAGGTGAGACCCTTGTAGCGGACAAGCCAGCTCTCCGGCAGGTCCCGCTGGAACTCCCAGTGGCCGCCGCCGCTCTGGGAGCGGAAGTAGACCGCGTCCGCCCTGTGCTCGCCCATGGGCCACACGGCCTGGGGGTCGGGCCGCAGCAGGGTGTAGCTGCCCCAGCGCTCCAGCTTGTCGCCGTTGCCCGCGTCCAATATCTCAAAATCCTGCCAACCGTCGGCTAAATACATCGCTATCCGCCTTTTCCACCAGTTTGTACATTGAGTATACCATAGTTTTCGGCCCGTGGGAATAGGAAAACCGCACGACCCGGGGGATTTCCCTTCCTTGAAATGCGGCCGGATCTGTGCTATGCTTACAGCATCATACTGGAGTTATATGGGCCAGGAGGCACGGATGCGGGTCTATCGCATGGCGGAACGGAATATCGGCATCGAATCCCTCTCAGAGAGGGTCCATACCCGCTGCGCCGCCTACCGGACGGAGGGCGAGCCGGACTTCGTCGTGCGGACCACGGCGGCGGACATCGACTATGAGCGGGCCCAGTCCGCCCGGGAGGATCAGCTGGAGGGGCGGCAGCCCCGGCCCTGGAGCGACGAATACCTGGAGGAGCTGGCGGTCTACCGGAAGATCGCCGAGCGGATGCCCGCCTACGACACCTTCCTGGTCCACGGGTCCGCGGTGGCGGTGGACGGCTGGGGGTATCTGTTCACGGCCAAAAGCGGCACGGGCAAGAGCACCCATGCCCGCCTCTGGCAGGAGCTGCTGGGCGATCGGCTGGTCTATGTGAATGACGATAAACCCCTCGTCCGCATCGCTCTCGACGCGGCGGTGATCTATGGCACCCCCTACGACGGCAAGCACCATCGAAGCAGCGACGTGGCCGTGCCCCTTCGGGCGGTATGCTTTCTGCGGCGCGGCCAGGAAAACGGCATTCGAGCCTGCAGCGCCGGGGAGGCCTTCCCCCGGCTCCTGCAGCAGACCTATACTCCCGGGGATCAGGAGGCCCTGCGGCGAACCGTGACCCTGCTGCAGGCGCTGACGGCGCGGGTGAAGCTCTACGAGCTCACCTGCAATATGGAGCCGGATGCGGCCCGGGTGTCCTTTGAAGGCATGGGAGGGATGCTGACATGACATCTACCTTTGAAGAGATCATCCGGCGGGACGGACGACTGGTGTACACCAGCGTGGGGGACAGCATGCTGCCCTTCATCCGTTCCGGAAAGGACCTGCTGGTGATTGAGAAGCCCCAAGGTCGGCTGAAAAAGTATGACGTGCCCCTGTACCGCCGGGATTCGGGGCAATACGTGATCCACCGCGTTTTGAAGGTGCGGGAGAATGACTATGTGATCTGCGGCGATAACCGTTGGCAGCGGGAGACGGGCATCACGGATCGTCATATCCTGGGCGTCCTGACCGCCATCGTACGGGACGGGAAGACCATCTCGGTCCAGGACAGGAACTATCTCCGGAAGGTTCACCTGTGGTGCGACTTTTTCTGGATCAGAGCGGCCATCCTGTGGACGAAGGCCCTGCCCTGGCGGGTGCGGCGGAAGCTGAGACGATGGAAGGGCCGGGCATAAGCCATGGAGCAAGCAAAGACGAACAACCGAACATCCCCCCTTCGCTGGGTCTGGCGGGTGTCCGCTGGGACCCGGTGGGAGGTGCTGTGGCTGCTCGTTTTGAACGTGCTGAGCGGCGGCAGCGGCGTGGCCCTGGCCTGGGCCCTGCGAAACATGATCGACCGGGCCGTGGCCGGGGACGGGACCGGGTTTCTCAAAGAGGGGGGCCTGTTCCTGGGGGTCATCCTGGGACAGCTCCTGCTGGGGGCGCTGATCCGCCGGACCCACGAGCACGCCTCCGCCACTTTGGAGAACCGGCTGAAAAAGCGGCTGTTCGAGACCCTGCTCTATAAGGATTACGCTTCCGTCACCACGGTCCATACGGAGGAGTGGATGAACCGGCTGGTGTCCGATACCACCACCACGGCGGGGGCCATCGTGTCCATCGTGCCTCAGGCCAGCGGCATGCTGGTGATGCTGGTGAGCGCCGTGAGCGCGGTGATGGTCATGCTGAAAGCGGCCGTGTGGGCCATCATCCCCGCGGGGGTGGTCCTCTCCCTCATGGGGTATCTGTTCCGCAAAAAGCTCAAGGCCCTCCACAAGGACATTCGGGAGGCCGACGGGCAGGTGCGGGTGCTGCTCTCAGAGCGGCTCAGCGAGCTGATGATCGTGCGCTCCTTCCGCCGGGAGCGGACCGCCGTTTCCCAGGGGGAGGCGGCCATGGAAGGGCACCGGGCGGCCCGAATGCGGCGGAACCGGTTCTCGAACCTGGCCAACTTCGCCTACGGGCTCCTGATGCGGAGCCTCTACGCCGGGGCTGCCGTCTATTGCGGCTACGGCATTCTGAAGGGCACGGTGAGCTACGGCACCTTCGTGGCCGTGCTGCAGCTGGTGGGCCAGATCCAGACGCCCTTTGCGAACCTCTCCACCTACATCCCCCAGTATTACGCCATGATCGCCAGCGTGGAGCGGCTCATGGAGGCTGAGGCCTTTCCCGACGACTGTCCGGGCAGCCAGCTCACGGAGGGGGAGATCGACGATCTGTACCAGCATGGCTTTGAGGGCCTGCGGTTCGAGGACGTGTCCTTCGCCTATCCGGACCGGGCCGAGCGCATGGAGGTGCTCCGCCACGTGACCGCCGAGGCGAAGAAGGGGGAGATCGTGGCCGTGGTGGGCCCCTCCGGCCAGGGCAAGAGCACGCTGTTGAAGCTCCTGCTGTGCCTGTATCCGGTGGATGAAGGGGCGCGGCTGCTGCTGACGGCGGAGGGCCCAAAGCCCCTGACCGCCGTTCACCGGGGCCTGTTCGCCTACGTGCCCCAGGGGAACCGGATCTACAGCGGTACCGTGCGGGAGGCGTTGACCTTCGGGGACGGAACCATCTCGGACGAGGCCATCCGGCAGGCGCTGTCCGTGGCCGTGGCGGATTTTGTCGACGACCTGCCCCAGGGTCTCGATACGCTCCTGGGTGAGCGGGGCGCGGGCCTCTCCGAGGGGCAGCTCCAGCGGCTGTCCATCGCCCGGGCCATCCTGTCGAACCATCCGATCCTGCTCCTCGATGAGGCCACCAGCGCCCTCGATGAAGCCACGGAGGCACAGCTCCTCAAAAACCTCAAGTCGCAGACCTCCCGGACCGTCCTCATCGTGACCCACCGGACGACCGTCAGGGACGCCTGCGACCGGGTGTGGGAAGTGAGCGAATAAAACGCACCATAATAAAAGGCCCGCCGAGCGATCGGCGGGTCTTTCGTGTCGTTGGTCTTACAGGGGCATGTTGCCGCGGACGCGGCCTTCCCGCTTCTTGTTCTCGAAGAGCTCCAGGGCGTCCAGGATGTAGTCCCGGGTCTCGGCGGGCTCGATGACGCAGTCCACGTAGCCGTGGGAAGCGGCCACGTACGGCGTGGCGAACTGGGCGGTGTATTCCGCGATCTTCTCCTGGCGGACGGCTTCGGCAGCGGCCTTGGCGGCGGCCTCGTCGTTTCCGGCGGCGATGGCGTTGTCCTTGGCGGCCTTGATGTCCTTGGCGAAGATGATGTTGGCAGCGCCCTCGGCGCCCATGACGGCGATCTCAGAGGTGGGCCACGCGAGCACCATGTCGGCGCCCAGGTCCTTGGAGCACATGGCGAGGTAGCTGCCGCCGTAGGCCTTGCGCATGATCACGGTGATCTTGGGGCTCTCGGCCACGGAGTAGACGTAGAGGAGCTTGGCGCCGTGACGGATGATGCCGCCGAACTCCTGGTTGGTGCCGGGCAGGAACCCGGGCACGTCCACCAGGTTGATGAGGGGCAGCCCGAAGGCGTCGCACATCTGGATGAACCGGGAGGCCTTGTCGGAGGCGTTGATGTCCAGGCACCCGCCCATGATCATGGGCTGGTTGCAGATGAAGCCCACACTGCGGCCGCCGATCCGGCCGAAGCCGGTGACGATGTTGGTGGCGTAGTTGGGCTGCAGCTCGAAGAAGCTGTCCTCGTCGGCGATCTCGCCGATGACGGTGCGCACGTCGTAGGCGCGGCGGGAGCTGTCGGGCACGATGTCGTTGAGGATGGGGCGGTACTCGTCGCCGCGCTCGTACTCGTAGACGGGGGCCTTGTCCCGGGCGCTGCTGGGGAGGTAGCTGAGGATCATCCGGATGAACCAGATGGCCTCCTCCTCGTCGGCGGCCATGAGGTGCGCGACGCCGGAGACGGAGGTCTGGGTGTTGGCGCCGCCCAGCTCCTCCTCGGACACCTTCTCACCGGTGGTGGCTTCGATGACCCGGGGGCCGGTGATGAACATCTGGCTCTTCTGATCCACCATGATGATGAGGTCGGTCAGGGCGGGGCTGTAGACCGCGCCGCCGGCGCAGGGCCCCATGATCACGGAGATCTGGGGGATCAGGCCGGAAGCCAGGGAGTTGCGGCGGAAGATCTGGCCGTAGCCGGAGAGGGCGTCCACCGCCTCCTGGATACGGGCGCCGCCGGAGTCGTTGAGGCCCACGCAGGGGCAGCCGGCTTCGAGGGCCATATCCATGACCTTGCAGATCTTCGCGGCGTGCATCTCGCCGAGGGCGCCGCCCACGCTGGTGAAGTCCTGGGCGTAGGCGAAGACCTTGCGGCCGTCCACGAGACCGTAACCCGTGACCACGCCGTCGGCCGCCACGACCTTCTTCTCCATGCCGAAGTTGTTGCAGCGGTGGTTGACGAACCGATCCACTTCCTTGAAGGTGCCCTCGTCGAAGAGCATGTCGAGGCGCTCACGGGCGGTGAACTTGCCCCGGCCGTGCTGCTTCTCTACGGCCTTGTCCCCGCCCATGGCGAGGATCTTTTCACAGCGGACCTGAAAATCGTTGAGTTTTTCCTGAGTCGTCATGCGCTTACCTCATTACAACCGCTGGGTGAGCTCCAGGAGCACGCCGCCGGTGGCCTTGGGGTGCACGAAGGCGATCCGCGCATTGCCCGCGCCGTAGCGGGGGGTCTGGTCGATGAGGCGGACTTCCTTCGCCTTCAGCTCCTCGAGAGCCTTGTCGATGTCGTCCACCCGGATGGCCACATGCTGGATGCCGGGGCCGTTCTTCTCGATGAAGCGGGCGATGGGGCCGTCGGGCTCGGTGCTCTCCAAAAGCTCGATCTCGCTGTCGCCGCAGGGCAGGAAGGCGACCTTCACCTTCTGCTCGGCCACGACCTCATACCCCGTGGCCTTGAAGCCCAGGCTCTCATAAAACTTTACGGACTCGTCCAGATTCTTCACGGCGATGCCCACATGGTCAACACGTTTGAGTTCCATAGTCTATCCTCCTGTTTTCTTTCTGATTTCAAAAAGCGGGAAGGCGTGCGTCCCAAAACGCACGCCTTCGTTTTCAATATGTCCCGGTCAGCGCGCACCGACGGCGCAGGAAATCCGCCACATCGGCGATGGACGCCCCGTCGGGGAACACGGCCTCAAGACCCGCCTCCAAGAGCGCGGGGATATCCTCCTCCCGGAGGCTCCCTCCGCCGAAGAGGACCACGTCCGTGATCCCCTGGCTCTTGAGCAGGGCGATCACCTGGGCGACCAGATCCACCTGACCCTCGTGCACGAGGCTCAGGCCCGCCGCGTCCACCTCCTGGGCGACGATGGCGTCCACGATCTGGCTGGGGGTCTGTCTGAGGCCGGTGAAGACCACCTCGAAGCCCTCGTCCTTGAGGCCCTGGGCGATCTTCTTGGCGTTCCGGTCATGGCCGCCCAGGCCGGGCTTGGCGATCAGGACACGCATCTTCAGTTTTCGTTCCATAGCGTGTACCTCCTGGCGTTTGTCCCGGTCCGGCGGCGGTTGGTTTTACAGCAGGTTCATGCCCACTTCCAGGGCCTTGAAGTTGGCGGCCTCGGTGCCCTTGGGGATGCGGGCTGCGACGGCCTCCTTCAGCACTTCGGGGGGCACCAGGTCCAGGAGCTTGTTGACCACGGCCACGGACACGATGTTGGCGGTCTGGGCCTTGCCCACCTGCTCGATGGCGGACTGCAGGATGGGGGCCTTGTAGTACTTGCGGGCGGCCAGCCATTCGGGGATCTCCAGGGAGCTGTCCACCAGGATGACGGTATCCTCAGGCAGGTTCCTGCCGTACTTCTCCAGGGACTGCTCGGTGAGGGCCATGAGGAAGCTGGGGACGCGGACCTTGGGGAAGCCAAGATCACCGTTGCTGATGACCGCCTGGGCCATGCAGGCGCCGCCGCGGGCCTCGGGGCCGTAGCTCTGGCTCTGGGCCGCGTTTTTGCCGGCGAGGATCGCCGCCTCAGCGAGAATGACGGAAGCAAGAATGACGCCCTGGCCGCCGCTGCCGACGAGCCTGATCTCTTCTCTGTTACGCATACGTTTATCTCTCCTTTATGCCTTCAGTCGTTCGATGAGCTTGGTGTACTCCGCGGTGTACTCGGGCACGTCAGGCTCGTTGCGGAAGCAGCCGATGACGGCTTTGCCTTCCAGCTCCTCCGGGGTCATGGTGTCGGCCTTGGCCTTCATGACCACGTTCTCCTTCTGCCAGGTCATCATCTTCACGGCGTCGCCCTTCTTGTTCTTGCGGCCGTAGTAGGTGGGGCAGACCGCCATGCAGTCGATGAGGGCGAAGCCCTTGTGGGCGATGCCGTCCTGGATGAGCTTGGTGGTCTGGGGCACGTGGTAGGCGGAACCCCGGGCGGCGTAGGTGGCGCCGGCGCCCATGGCCAGCGTGGGCAGGTCGAAGGTACGGTCGATGCTGCCGTAGGGGGCCGTGGTGGCGAAGGAGCCGGTGGGCGTGGTGGGCGAGAACTGGCCGCCGGTCATGCCGTAGATGTTGTTGTTGAACACGACCACGGTGAGGTCGATGTTCCGGCGCGCGGCGTGGATCAGGTGGTTGCCGCCGATGGCGGAGCTGTCGCCGTCGCCGGTGATGACGATGACGGTGAGCTCGGGCTTGGCCATCTTGATGCCCGTGGCGAAGGCGATGGCCCGGCCATGGGTGGTGTGCAGGGTGTTGTAGTTCATATAGCCGGCGGCCCGGGAGGAGCAGCCGATACCGGAGACGATGACCACCTTGTCGCGGTCAAGCCCCAGGTTGGTGATGGCCTGGGCGACGTCCCGCATGAGGATGCCGTTGCCGCAGCCGGGGCACCAGATGTGCGGCAGGTTCCGAAGCCGCATGGTGTTGTTGATCAATTCGCTTGCCATAGCTTATGCCTCCTCCTTGAGTTTCGCGAGCACTTCGTCGGGGTCCACCACGGAGCCGTTGAACCGGCCCAGGAAGTCCACGGGCACGTTGCCGGCGTGGGCCTTCACTTCGATGACCATCTGACCGGCGTTGTTCTCCACCACCAGGAACCGCTTGACCTTCTTGGCCAGCTCTTCCACGGCCTTCTCGGGGAAGGGCCACACGGTGATGGGACGGAAGAGACCGGCCTTGATGCCCTGCTTGCGGGCCTCGATGACCGCTTCCTCAGCGGAACGGGCGGCGCCGCCGAAGCTGACCACGGCGATCTCGGCGTCGTCCATGTACTTCTCTTCCCACTTCTCGATGTCGGCCCGGTTCTTCTCCACCTTGTCCAGCAGGCGGGTCATGAACTTCTCATAGCTCTGGGCGGTGCCGCGGGGGAAGCCGGTCTCATCGTGGAAGAGGCCGGAGATGTTGTAGTGCATGCCTTCGCCGAAGGGCGCCATCTCGGGGGCGTACTTGCCCTCGGGGATGGAGTAGGCTTCCTCGTCCTTCAGGTTCTTGTTGACGGTCCGGTCGATGACCTCGATCTCGTCGGCCTCGGGGATCTCGATGCCCTCGCGAAGGTGGCCCACCATCTCGTCCATGAGGAAGATGACGGGGGTGCGGTACTTCTCGGCCAGGTTGAAGCAGCGGATGGCCTCAAGGTAGGTCTCCTTCACCGTGGCGGGGGAGATGACGATGGCGGGATGGTCGCCGTGAGTGCCCCAGCGAGCCTGCATGAGGTCGCCCTGGGCGGGGCTGGTGGGAAGACCGGTGGAGGGACCCACGCGCTGGACGTCCACCACCACCACGGGGATCTCGGCCTCGGCGGCGTAGCCGATGTGCTCCTGCTTCAGGGAGAAGCCCGGGCCGGAGGTGGCGGTCATGGCCTTGACGCCGGCCACGGAAGCGCCGATGGCGGCGGCAGCGCCGGAGATCTCGTCCTCCATCTGGAGGAAGCGGCCGCCCACCTTGGGCAGCTCCTGAGCGGAGATCTCAGCGATCTCGGTGGAGGGCGTGATGGGGTATCCGGCGAAGAACCGCATACCGGCGGCGATGGCGCCCATGACGCAGGCTTCGTTGCCCTGCATTAAAACTTTCTTACCCATTAGTTTGCACCCTCCTCAACTTTTTCCAGATAAATGGCGTAGTCGGGACACCTCTGTTCACACTGCCCGCACTTGATGCAGGCGTCGGGATTGGCCTTGGTGACCTTCCCCTTCTTCAGCACGAGCACCTGCTTGGGGCAGAAGGCCACGCAGATACCGCAGCCCTTGCACCACTTTTCGTTGATGATCAGCCGTTTGTTAACCATGTGTTTCCCCTTTCCATGATATATAACGGAAGTATAAAAACATCCTTCCATAATGATACCATGTCATGGAAGGATGGAAAAGCAGTTTTATTGTCAGGTAAGCAACAATCTTTTGGTTGTTAAAATAGGGCCCGATTGAAACCATATTGAAAGTTCTCTTGCAGACTACGACTCAGAATGCAGGATATCCTGCGCTTCCTCGATGAAGTCCCGGGCCGCTTTGGAGAGATACTTCTCCGGGTTGTAGGCCACCACGATGGTCTGCACCAGGTCCTCGTCCAGAGGGAACCAGTCCACCGCGTCCCGGGCGGCCTGGCCGGAGGGCAGGAGGGACCGGCTCGACAGGAACAGCTCCGGGTAGACCGTGATGCCCATGCCCTCCATGGCGAGGGCGAAGGCGGTCTGGATGTTCCGGGTCTCCAGCAGGATCCGGGGGGTGATGTCGTAGCGGGAGAAGAGTCTATCCGCCATGCGCCGGACCCTGTCGTCCCGGTCGAGGAGGATGAAGGGCATGTCCCTGAAGGCCAGGATGTCCACGCCGGATGCGAATTCCCGGCGTTTTTTGTCCGCGTCGGCGCCGAACAGCTCCTCCATGCAGGTCTTGGGCACCACCAGGAACAGCCGCTCCCGGCCCAGCTCCGCGGCCTCGAAGGCGTCCAGATCCCGGGGCACGTAGCCGATGAACAGGTCGATGCGGCCCTTAGACAGGTTCTCCTGGAGCTCCGAAGCGGAGCCCTCCGATATGGTGACGGTGATGCCGGGATGCTTCTGGTGGAAGGGGGGCAAAAGCCGGGGGAGCAGGGCCTGGCCCCGGGTGTAGCTGACCCCGATGCGCAGCTCCCCCGTGTTGTTGTTGGTGAGGTCGTCCAATTCGAGGTGGAGTTGCCGCTCGATGTTGCCGATCTGCTCTGCGGCGGCCTTCAATCGCTTGCCGGCGGGGGACAGGGTGAAGCGGGGGTTGCGCTCGAAGAGCTTAACGGAGAGTTCGGTCTCCAGCTTGCCGATCTGCCGGGACAGGGCCTGCTCGGAGATGTGGAGCCGCTTCGCGGCTTTCGTCACATTCATCTCCTCGGCCACGGCCAGGAAGTATTGCAGATTCTGAAAGTTCATGCCGCTTCCCCTTCGTACTTTATATAGGTAGATTATACGAGCGTTTTTGGCCCGTGTCAATTCACGGGTACCGGCATAAAACTGTTGACTTTTCCACGGAGAACCGGTAACATAAAAGGGACAAGAAAATACGTTTTTTCGTTGCAAGGAATCCGGTGAAAGTCCGGAGCAGTCCCGCTGCTGTCAATGGCTGCGAGGGCGCAAGGGCCACTGCGTTCGTTCGTGGGAAGGCGCGCCCGAGGGAAAAGCCATGAGCCAGAATACTTGCCGTAAAACGACGATGGTCCGTCCCGAGGAGGGCGAGCGACCATCAGGGCACAGGGACCCGGGGGCCAATATCAAAATGGACCCCTGTTGAGTCCTTTTGGGCGTTTCAAAGGCGCGTGCCCCTTTTCGTTTCGGCAGTATCGGCGGGTTTCCTTGGGCACCTTCCCGGCGATAGTGATATATAATGAAAGAAAGGATGTTGTGATGGATACGAAATCTAACACCGAACCGTTGGCTCCGGTGACCTTCGATGAGTTTGCACCCACGTCTTATGAGACCTGGAAAGCCGCGGCCATCGAAAGCCTGAAGGGCGGCATCTTCGAGAAGAAGCTGTTCACCAAGACGCCGGAGGGCATCGTCCTCTCGCCCATCTATACCGAAGCGGAAGCGGCCCCCTACAAGGAGCGCCTGAGCTTCCCCGGCGCCACCGACTTCCTCCGTGGCACCAAGACCGCGGGCTACGCCGAGGAGCCCTGGAAGATCGCCCAGGAGGTGGAGGCCACCGATCCCGCCGAGGCCAACAAGGTCCTGCTGGAGGAGCTCAACAAGGGCACCAACGCCGTGAACTTCGACGCGGAAGCCGTGGTGCTCAACACCCTCCAGGACGTGGAGACCCTGCTCGATCAGGTCCAGCTCAAATACGCCCCCCTGTCCGTCTACGCAGGCGCCACCGCGATGCCTCTCCTCTCCGCCATCCTGCGCCGCCAGAAGAAGGTGGGCGACGACGCGCCCCTCACCGGCTGCGTGGGTGCCGATCCCATCGGCGAGGCCGTGAAAAAGGGCGGCTTCGACAGCAGCTTTGAGAGCTACGTCGAGCAGATGGCCAAGACCCTCAAATGCGCCCTCAAGGTCGCTCCCGAGCTCAAGGTGATCTACATCCAGAGCTCCGTCTACCACAACGGCGGCGCCAATGCCATCCAGGAGGCCGCCGCGGCCCTGGCCACCGCCCTCACCTACATCGACGCGCTGGTCGAGAAGGGCTTCACCGTGGACGAGGTGGCCGAACACATCCGCTTCAACTTCTGCCTCGGCCCCAACTTCTTCATGGAGATCGCCAAGCTTAGGGCCGTCCGCGTGGTCTGGGCCCAGCTCATGCAGGCCTACGGCGCGGGCGAGAAGGCCCAGTGCATCGACGTGTATGCCGAAACCTCTCAGTTCACCACCACCCTCTATGATCCCTACGTCAACGTACTGCGCGCCACCACCCAGGCCTTCTCCGGCGTGGTGGGCGGCGTCAGCGGCATGAAGGTGCTGCCCTTCGACGCGGCCGTTCGCGACAGCGACGCCTTCTCCCGCCGCATCGCCCGGAACATCCAGGTGATGATGCAGGAGGAGTTCAACCTGCTGAGCCCCGTGGACCCGGCGGGCGGCTCCTGGTACGTGGAGACTCTGACCGGCCAGCTGGGCGACGCCATCTGGAAGCAGATCCAGAAGATCCAAGCCGCCGGCGGCATGCTGGAAGCCCTCAGGGCCGGCACCGTCCAGGCGGAGATTGCCGCCACTTTGGCCGACCGGTTCAAGAGGCTGGCCACCCGGCAGGATCGGGCCGTGGGCAGCAACATGTACCCCAACATGTCCGAGAAGCCTCTCGATGGCGCCAAGACCCCCAAGGCTGCAAAGGCCGCGGGCAAGGCCCTCGAGGGGATCAACTGCCCCATGTGCGCGGGCAACGCTCTCGAGGAGGGCGCGACCCTCGCCGATATCGCCGCTTCCTTCGCGGACGGCAAGGGCGAGACCTTCGCCGCCATAGTGCCCCACCGCTGGACCGAGCAGTATGAGGCGCTCCGCAAGGCCACCGAGGACTACATCGCCAAGACCGGCGACAACGTGAAGGTGTTCCTGTGCAACATGGGCCCCATCCCCCAGCACAAAGCCCGGGCCGACTTCTCCGCTTCCTTCATGGAGGTGGCCCACTTCGACGTGCTCCGCAACAATGGCTTCGCCACTCCCGACGAGGCGGTGGACGCGGCGGTCGCTTCCGGCGCGGACGTGGCCATCATCTGCTCTACCGATGATACCTATCCCGAGCTGGTGCCGCCGGTAGCCAAGGGCATCAAGGCCAAGGCGCCCAACATGAAGGTGTTCCTGGCCGGCGCCCCGGCGCCCGAGTTCAAGCCGTCCTATGACGAGGCCGGTGTGGACGAGTACATCCACGTCCGGGCCAACTGCCTCGCCATCCTGACCAACATCCAGAAAGGAAAGGGGATCATCTAATGGGCAAAGTAGATTTCAGCAACATCCCGTTCCGCCAGGAGGCGGTCAAGGGGATGACCTATGAAGAGTGGCTCGAGAAGCTCAAGAAGGAGACCGGCAAGACCCCCGAGGATCTGTACAACCACACCATGGAGCAGATCGACATCCGGCCTCTGTACACCGAGGACGACTACAAGGACATGAACCACCTGCACTTCATGGCGGGCGTGCCCCCGTATCTGCGCGGGCCGTACCCCACCATGTATGTGACCCGGCCCTGGACCGTCCGGCAGTACGCCGGCTTCTCCACCGCCGAGGAGAGTAACGCCTTCTACCGCCGGAACCTGGCGGCGGGCCAGAAGGGTCTGTCCATCGCGTTCGACCTGGCGACCCACCGGGGCTATGACTCCGATCATCCCCGGGTGGTGGGCGACGTGGGCAAGGCGGGCGTGGCCGTGGACTCCATCCTCGATATGGAGATCCTGTTCTCCGGTATCCCCCTCGATCAGATGTCCGTGTCCATGACCATGAACGGCGCGGTGCTCCCCATCCTCGCCTTCTACATCGTGGCGGGCGAAGAGCAGGGCGTGGATAAGAAGCTGCTGACCGGTACCATCCAGAACGACATCCTCAAGGAGTTCATGGTCCGCAACACCTACATCTATCCCCCCGCCGCGTCCATGCGGATCATCGGCGACATCTTCGCCTATACCTCCAAGAACATGCCCAAGTTCAACTGTATCTCCATCTCGGGCTACCATATGCAGGAGGCCGGCGCCACCGCCGACATCGAGATGGCGTACACTTTGGCCGACGGCTGGGAGTACCTGCGCACCGGCGTGAACGCGGGCTTGACCGTGGACCAGTTCGCTCCCCGTTTGAGCTTCTTCTGGGCCATCGGCAAGAACTACTTCATGGAGGTGGCCAAGATGCGGGCCGCCCGTATCCTGTGGGCGAAGATCGTCAAGACCTTCGATCCCAAGAATCCCAAGTCCCTGGCCCTCCGTACCCACTCCCAGACCTCCGGCTGGTCCCTCACGGCCCAGGATCCCTTCAACAACCTGGCCCGTACCTGCATGGAGGCCATGGGTGCGGCTCTCGGTCACACCCAGAGCCTGCATACCAACGCCCTCGACGAGGCCATCGCTCTGCCCACCGACTTCTCCGCCCGTATCGCCCGGAATACACAGCTGTATATCCAGGACGAGACCAGCGTCTGCAAGGTCGTGGATCCCTGGGGCGGCTCCTACTACGTGGAAGCCCTCACCAACGAGCTGGTCAAGCGGGCCTGGGCTCACATCATGGAAGTCGAGAAGCTGGGCGGCATGTCCAAGGCCATCGACTCCGGCCTACCCAAGATGCGCATCGAGGAGGCCGCTGCCCGCCGTCAGGCGCGCATCGACTCCAACAACGAGAAGATCGTGGGCCTCAACTACCTGCCCCTCGAGCAGGAGGAGGCCATCGACATTCTGGACGTGGACAACATGGCCGTGCGCCAGGCGCAGATCGAGCGCCTCAAGAAGCTCCGCGCCAACCGGGACAACGAAGTCGTGCAGCAGAAGCTGGACGCCATCACGAAAGCTATGGAAACGGGAGAAGGAAACCTGCTGGAGCTGGCCGTGGACGCGGCCCGTGCCCGGGCGTCCCTGGGCGAGATCTCCTATGCGGTGGAGAAGGTGTGCGGGCGGCATAAGGCCGTGATCCGCAGCATCTCCGGCGTGTACTCCTCCGAGTACTCCGACGCCGCCACCATCGAGGAGGTCCGGAAGATGACCGCCGAGTTCGAGAAGAAGCACGGCCGTCGGCCCCGGATCATGGTCGCGAAGATGGGCCAGGACGGCCACGACCGCGGCGCGAAGGTGGTCGCTACCGGGTACGCGGACATGGGCTATGTCGTGGACGTTGGCCCGCTGTTCCAGACGCCCGCCGAGACCGCGCAGGACGCCGTGGACAACGACGTGCATATCGTGGGCATGAGCTCCCTGGCCGCCGGACATAAGACGCTGCTGCCGCAGCTGGTCGAAGAGCTGGAGAAGCGGGGCCGCGGGGACATCATGGTCATCGCGGGCGGCGTTATCCCGGCCCAGGACTACCAGTTCCTGAAGGACCACGGCGCCGCGGCCATCTACGGCCCCGGCACGCCCATCCCCTTCGCCGCCAAGGATATGCTTGAGATTTTGAACAAGCGGTTGGATGAGGAAGAGGAGTAATGTAAAAAACGCTTTATCTTTGCCGCTTTTTCTCTTCCTGTGAAGAGAAAAAGCGGCGCAAAAAGAGAAGCACATATGGGATAATGGGAAGGACGGCGCAAGCTATATCTCCCAAATAAAGTTCTTTTGGGCGCCTTTTCTTACAAGAAAAGGCGCAAGCTTTAAATCATTCCTTATTAAAGGAGGCTTCCCGTGCCAGAGGAATACACCACCTACAAGCCCGAGTGGATCGACAAGGAGAAGCAGACGGATTCTAAGTTCGCCAGCTTCGTCATGACCGGCATCACCAAGAGCAACGAGGAGCTCCGCCGCGCCACCGACGCCACCCGCTCCGCCCGCCCGCCCAAGATGACCATCGACGACTACGTGGAGGGCGTACTCAATGGGGACCGCATGAAGCTCTCCCGGGCCATCACCATGGTGGAGAGCAACGCGCCGAAGCACTACACCATGGCCCAGGACATCGTCCAGCGGCTGCTCCCGTACACGGGCAGGGCCATCCGCGTGGGCATCACCGGCGTCCCCGGCGCGGGCAAGTCCACCATCATCGAAGCCCTGGGCACCAAGCTCTGCCAAGCCGGGCACAAGGTGGCGGTCCTCGCCGTGGACCCCAGCTCCTCCGTCACCGGCGGCGCCATCCTGGGCGACAAGACCCGCATGGAGCAACTGGCCAAGGAGCCGAACGCCTTCATCCGCCCGTCGCCTGCCGGCGGCACTCTGGGCGGCGTCACCCGCAAGAGCCGGGAGACCATGCTCCTTGCCGAGGCGGCCGGGTACGACATCATCCTTGTCGAGACCGTGGGCGTGGGCCAGAGCGAGACCACTGTCCGGTCCATGGTGGACTTCTTTCTGGTGGTGGTCCTCACCGGCGCCGGCGACGACCTGCAGGGCGTGAAGAAGGGGGTCATCGAGCTCGCGGACGCGATCCTCGTGAACAAGGCCGACGGCGACAACCTGCAGAAGGCGCTCCTGACTCGGGCGGACTACGAGCAGATCCTCCACTACCTCATGCCCGCCACCGAGGGCTGGACCACCAAGGCGTACACCTGCTCCGCCTACACCGGCGAGGGCATCCAGGAGATCTGGGACGTGGTGCTCCAATACATCGACCAGATGAAGCGGACCGGGCAGCTCGACAAGCGCCGGGCGGCCCAAAACCTGACCTGGCTCCAGGAGATGACCCAGGACTACCTCATGAACCTGTTCCTTCAGGACGAGGCGGTCTCCGCCGCCCGGGATTCCGTGGAGGCCCAGGTCCGGGCCGGCACCCTGGCCCCCACGAAGGCGCTGAGCCTGATCGCGGAGGCGCTGGATAAGCGGTTCAAGGGGGAGTAAGGTTTTTTCTGCTGCGACTTTTTCTCTTTGTACAAAGGAGAAAAAGTCGCCCAAAAAGAGAAACTCAAGAAGAGGACTATGGTATTGCCCATAGCCCTCTTTTTATTCTTAAGCTTCTCTTTTTTGCGCCGCTTTTTGCCATGGGCAAACCATAGTCGAAAACTTCGCTATCGCTTGTTTTCTCGTTGGTTTGCCCGTGCTTCGCTTCGCTTTCTCTGCCACAGGCAGCGCTCAGCTCCGCACCCCTTCGCAGAAAAGAAAAAGCGGCAAAAACAAAAGGTCAAACCACCAGATCCCCCTCCGCGGAGTTGATGACCTGAAAGATCTGCTCCTCCTCGCCGGTGAGGGCGTTGATGTAGACGATGTAGAACGTCCCGTCCCGGGTGGCCTTGAACTCGTAGCACAGGACCTCACTTTGCTGGGTCAGCGGGATGAGCGCCAGGTCCCGGTGCTCCACGGCGAGCTCGCCCGACACGTACGCCTCCGCCTCCGCCTCGGTCAGCTTCGGCTTCGCCAGCGCCCGCGTCCGGTGGTTCAGCCGGTAGTTCCGCGCGTCCAGGCCCATGACCTCCCCGGTCTCCCGGTCGAGGTACACCTTGACGAGGTCGCTGTAGAGGATGACACCGTCCTGCCGCGGCGCGAAGTTCAGTACCGCTACCCCCTGGTAATACTGGGCGTAGGCTGCCGCCGGGTCCTCCACGCCCATCTCCCGCAGGAAGGACAAAGCGCTCTCCTTCAGCCGTTCGCTCTCCTCATCGCTGGGCGGGTCGTTTTTATTCCCCTTGGGCACGGTCATGAAGGACAGGAGCTTGCCCCCCTGCTCCGTCAGCGACAGA
The DNA here is from genome assembly GCA_902802805.1 of uncultured Eubacteriales bacterium. Classification (GTDB taxonomy): domain Bacteria; phylum Bacillota; class Clostridia; order Christensenellales; family CAG-138; genus RUG472. Next base: position 1,494 of record CADCNE010000001.1, on the reverse strand, counting down.
GACACCTGCCCTCGGTCCGCGCTCTCGATGGTCAGCTCGTACACGGGCAGCGACCCGGGCACGTAGGCCGTGTTCCCGATGGCGCCGCCGGGGAACAGCCGCCCGGCCACCGCCGCCGCCTGCTGGGCGGTGATCCGCTCCCCGGGCTCGCTCCTGGGCGCCTGGTTCTCGGCGCTCTCGGAGAAGGGCCCGTCATAAATCAGCGTGGGGTACTCGCTGATGGCCGCCTCGCTCTGCTGCTCGTAGCAGCCTCCGTCCACGTTGTCCGCCGCCACGAAGTTGCCGGCCTCGATGGCATGCCCGGCCACCTGCCGGATATTGGCGCAGGCGGTCCGCATGTCCTGCAGCTGCTTTCGATCCTCGTCCGTCAGCGCCCGGCCCTGGAGCACCCGGCCCATGAGGGCGTGGGCGTAGTCCCCGCAGCGGGTGACGAACTGGCTCATTTCACAGCTGTCCGCGTGAGAGAGCGGCAGCAGCCCCATGGCCGCGCCGGCGCTGCCGGTCGCCCGCCACACGTCCCCCAGCAGCAGCACGCTCTGCCTCGGTGACGAAGCCGCGCTGAGCTTACTCAGCGACACATCCACGTCGTTGAGGTCGTCGTCGATCCGATGGTACAGGTTCTCGATCCTCGTCCGCTCCGCCGCCTGCCGCGCCTCCAGCGCCTCCCGGCTCTCGTTCACCTTCACCAGCGCCACGATCAGCCCCACCGCCAGCGCCGCGAAAACGATCCTTCTTAATCCTTTTCTCATATCCTCATCCTTCAATAACAGAACACATGATGCCCGATGGTGATGGCCACGGGCTTACTCAACATCCACTTGTTGGTGGTCGTGGCCGGATTGTAATAGTACAAACACCCGTACGTGGGGTCGTACCCGTTCATGGCGTCCCGCGCCGCCCTGAGCGCCGCCTCGTTGGGCCCCAGATCGATCTGCCCGTCACTCACCGCGTCGAACGCCCCGGGCTGAGAGAAGGTTTGTCAAGTATAGTTTTCAAAACTACTTCCTCACTTTGGCTGAATTTCGACATTAGTTGCAATAGAAAAGACTAAGTTCTTACCAATGAAAGCAAAGCAAAGCGCCACCCGATGGGTGGCGCTTTCCTTTGGTCTCCCCGGCGGGATCCGAGCCAACGGCCTTCCGCTTAGGAGGCCGCATTTCGCGAGTAATCGAAAAAGCCAGATGGCGTCAGCATTTTTCCAAAAAACGTAGTAATTTAGGAAAAAACCGGGATTGTTCACTATGAGAATTCAGCTAACTCTGCATTAGTATGCTCACGTATTGTACAGTCAAAATGCAGTCAAGTGCAGTCAAACGTGCAGTCAGTTTTGCTCCTCTCATTCTGAAAAATTACGGGCTTATTGTGTATTTTATCATACTTCGATCGCTTGCTCAATACAGAAATTGCTCTCCGTCCTCGATCATGCCATGCTCACTTTTTCCGCGTTCCCGTATTTTCCGAGCCTCGAATCTCCTCGTGATAGAAATAATCCAC